>JBOGEB010000057.1:0-23209 GCA_050743125.1 Egibacteraceae bacterium | reverse complement strand
ACTGCCAAGCATGGTCCGACAACGCCCGCACGCTCAGGGCATTGGTGTCACAGCTGCAAGCCCTGTCACTGCAGATCGTCGAGCCAGACGACCGACAGCGCGGCAACTGAGCCCCGCCGTGGCAATCGCCGCCTCCCCCACCGTCACCACACCAGCCGAGCCAAACACCCAAAAACACGAAACTCCACAAATACCAAGACCCGAAACCTGCAAGGAGCTGATGCACACGCACGCGTCGAGGCGGGCGCACGGGACCTCAAGCCCAACAACACGCTGACCATGACGGCTCGCTGCGACTCGCCGACTTCGAGCCCGCGACCGAGCTGGAGGGGACCCACGGCCGTCTGCCGCCAACCGGTCCACTGATCACCTGCCCGCGGAGCGCTGGAGCGAGCCCTGGACGAGCGCGGTGCGGCGACCCGCATCACCGCGGACATCTGGGCCTTCGGCGTCACCGCGTGCCAGGTGCTCACCGGCCGCCCGCCCTTCCCCAGCGCCACGGCCCGGGCTCGCGCCGCCGCGGTAGCCGAGCTCCCGCCGGCCGGCGGGAGCTCATGCTCTCCCCGACCCTGCCGCCCGGCTGGCGGGCCTACGTGGAGGACTGCCCGAGACCGGACCACCAGCAGCGGGCTTGTGGCCAGGGTTCGTCACGCATGCGTGACGAACCCTGGCCACACGGACGGCGGATTGGCAGGGAATTCCCAGTCTCGACCTCACGGAATTGCCCATGTCGGTCATTGCCCGAGCCGTTGATCTTCCTGACTTTCCGAGGCGCAGGAGTAAGGGGGGACGAGATGGACGGAACCCGTCATGGCCGCCCTGGTTACGCCCAGGCACAGCCACAACCGCGATGCCGGCCGTCAGCGGTCCGCTCGACGGGTAACTCACGTACCCGCGCCCGATCCCGCTCGACAACGATGACAACGATGACCGCGCCCCTCTTCAGCGACTCGCCAACGACTTCCACGGCATGGAGGACGGCCTGCGCCCGTTCTTCCGCGCGCCGCCCGGGTCGTCGGAGTAAGACCACGCTGGGCCCCACAGCCCCGGCAAGAGCAAGCAGGGTACCGAAGTCGGTGTCGGCCGGGACGAGGATGCGTTCTTCGCGGGCTGCTGCCGCGAGCACGTCGTCATCAGACGCTCCGAGCGGCCCAGAGCGCCGACATGGACGGTGTCATATCCAGCTTCGGTCAGCCGGTCTGCGACTCGCTGTTGCAGAGACTCCATCGACCAAAAACCTCACGCCGACGCCTGCAGCGGCACCATGCCCTGGTCCACGACAGCCACTGCGAACCGCAGGGACTCGCTGACGTCCGCTTCGATCAACTGGGGGAAATCGGCGAGGGTCTCGCCCACGGTCATCCCTTCGGCGACCATACCCACGACGGTGGCAACGGGAATCCGCGTGCCCCGTACACAGGGAACCCCAGCCATGATCCGATGGTCGATGCTGATGCGCTCAAAGGCCGTGGCTCCAAGCGCAGATCACGGGTCGTCGAACGGCCGACCGCTACGAGCCGACGCCGGCGTAGCTGTGGAGGCCGACGACGAACAGGTTGACCACGTAGAAGGTCACCATCAAGGCGAAAAAAGCGGTCACGCCGATCCACGCGGCGCCACGGCCGCGCCAGCCGTGCGTGGAGCGGGCGTGCAGATACGCCGCGTAAAGCACCCACGTGAAGAACGCGCCCGTCTCCTTGGGGTCCCAGCCCCAATAGCGGCCCCAAGCCTCCTCGGCCCAGACCGCGCCGGCCATGACCGCGAACGTCCAGACCGGGAACCCGAACGCGATCGTGCGGTACGCGAGGTTGTCGAGCCTCGCGGCCGGCGGCAGGTACGGGACCACGTACCAAGACAGCGTCCCCAGCAGCGCCGCGACGCTGCCGGCGACGACCGCCGCGCCCGGCGCGCGCCACACGAGCAGCGTGAACACGGCGACGACCGCCCCGGGCACGATCGGGAACAGCATCGGCGAGAGCGCCTGGCGCTGCGCGAACGGCGAGGCGACCCGCACCTCCAGGCCGCCGTCGGCCTCGTACCCCTGCGGCCGGTCGTCCGCATCGACGGCGGCGCCACCCGCGCCCACCGTCGAGCCTGAGTACGCGCTCGACGCGGCGACCCGCCGCTCGGCGGTGTCCTTCACCAGGTACAGCGCCGTCATCACGAAGCCGACGACGAAAACCGACGACGCGCCCATCGCCGCCGACGTGTGGATCTTGATCCAGTAGCTCTGCAGCGCGGGGACCAGCGGCCCGGCCTCGGCGAACAGCAGCAGCGCCGAGGTCATCACGAGCACCGCCGCCGCGAGCACGAAGCCCATGAGATGCCTGTAGCCGAACCTGTGCTGGACGACGACCAGGCCGACCGCCACGACGAGCAGCGCCATCGTGGATCCGTACTCGTACATGTTCCCCCACGGCACTCGCGGCCCAGACGCGACGCCACGGGTCACGACGCTCACAAGGTGCACACCCCACCCGCATATCGCCAGCCCGGTGGCCAGCCAGCCGATCCGCGTGCCCGTCGTCGTGGAAGCCGTGACGCCGCGGGCGCTGACGCGCGTGAACGCGAGTGAGAAGAAGTAGCAGAGCATCGCCACGATGTAGGTGACGAAGGCGACGGTGAACAGCGTGTTCGAGGTCTGCGCGAGTTGCGGGTTCACTGTTGGGCCTCGATCTCCTCAAGGTTCGGGGATGTCCCCCCGTGCCCCCTCACGTCGGTGCGCAGTGCCGCCGCGAGCGCGTCGCGCAGCCGCGCGAACTCGTCGGCGAAGGCCAGCTTGCGCTGGAGCGCGACCCCGGCGAGGACCACCTCACAACCGTAGTCACGCTGGCGCGCCTGTACCCATACCCGGCGCCGGTAGCTGTACAAGGAGGGTACCAACCCGACAAGGATGAGGATCCCGGCGGACAACAGGATCCACAGGCCGGGCCGGTAGCTCACCTGGAAGCCCGACCACATCGGCAAACCGGCGAAGGAGACGACAAGGTTGCCGTCGACCATCGGGGCGGACTCGCCGGGCCGGAGCATCGCCTGGCCGACGACCTGGCGGGGATCCCACCGCAGGCTCGACAGCGGCACGGGCCGCTCGAGGCCAAGGTCGCCCGCGTACAGCGACACCGCGAGCCGCGGGTTGCGCGCCTCGGGCGAGTTGACCCGCAGCCGGCCGTCCACGACCGACGCGTCAGGGACGAGCGCGAGGTCGACCGCGATCTGCGGCGTGCCCTTGGCCGGGTTGCCCGGCGTCACCAGCTCACGGCCGACCCAGAACGGCCCGCTCTGGCCGAGCGGCACCGGCGCGCGGAACAGCTCAGCGCCGTCCCTCGTGCGCAGAACCACCTCGGGCGCGAACCCGAACCGTGCCTGGTAGATCTTCATCCCCCGGTAGACCAGCGGATGGTTGACCCGGACCGGCGCCGCCCGCACGACCTGCCGGCCCTGGTCGTCGATCGTCACCCTCGAGACGAAATCGGACGGAACGAAGCGCTGCTGCGGATAGTAGGAGACATCAAAATCATCCAGACGGACAGTGAAGCCCCGGTGGCTGGCGACGCTCCAGAACCGGCCAGGGACCTGGGCCTGGTAACCGAGGGTCGTGTCGGTGAAGGCGTCCCCCTCTACGACGTTCACCTGGCCGGTCCACCCGAACGAGTGCGCGATCACCACGCCGACGAGCAGGACGTAGAACGCCGTGTGGAAGACCAGACTGCCGCCCTCACGCCAGTGCCCACGCTCGACGGCGAGCTGCGGCGTCCCGTCCGCCGCCTGGACCCGCCGCCGCCGGTACCGGCGCAGGACCCGCTCGGCGGCGTCCAGCGCGGCCTCGGGATCCAACGGGCTGCGCAGCACCTCACAGCAGGTCAGCCGCCCGAGGTTGCGCCCAGCCGGGACCGGGCAGCGCACGACCTTCCAGAACGCGCCGCAGCGCGGGACCAGACAGCCGGTGAGGCTGGTGAACAGCAGCGCCACCAGACCCATGAACCACCACGAGCCGAACACGTCGAACAGCGACAGGCCGTCGAACAGCCGCGCCCAGCCAACGCCCGGCCCAGCCACGCCAGCCCGCCAGTCGGCCACCGTGCGGGCGATCACCGGCTCCTGCGGCACGAACGTCGCGAGCACCGCCGCCGCCGCGAGCGCGAACAGCAGCACCAACGCAGTCGACATCCTCCGCAGCCACCGCCACCCCATCCCCGCGGCCTCCAACGGCCCCGGAACGCCCGGCAGCCGCAACCCGCCCGAGGACGCGCCCGCCCGCTGCCCGCGTGGGAGCACCCCAGTCAAATCGGGGTCACGAAGCCGCTGATAAACGGACGGAGCAGGGCGATGAACGCGTTCCACGCACCCGTGGCGATCGCGAGGCCGACCAGGGCCAGCATCACCCCTCCGCCGACCTGGAGCGCTCGGGCGTGACGCCGGAGGAGGCCCAGCGCGCCGCTCGCCCGGCGGAACGCCAGGCCTACCAGCAGGAACGGCAGGCCGAGGCCGAGCGCGTAGACGAACGCGAGCAGCGCGCCGCGCAACGGGCTGCCGCCGCCCTGCGCCAGGGTGAGGCCGAGAATCGCCGCGAGCGCCGGGCCGACGCACGGCGTCCAGCCGACACCGAACACAAACCCGAGCGGCAGCGCGCCGAGCACGCCCTTGTCGATCGCCTGGTCGCTGACCCGCGCCTCACGGCGGAGCAGGTCGAACGGCAACAACCCGGTGAACGCGACGCCGAGCGCCGCCACCACCAGCCCCAGCACGACCTGCCATCCGCGCGTCTGGAGCACCAGGCTGAGCCGACCGCCCAACAGCCCCAGCAGCGTGAACGGCACCGCGAACCCGAGCACGAACAGCAACCCCCCGCCGAGCACCCGAGCCCGGCCCCCAGCAGCCCCCTCAGCCAACTCCGCGCCGGACAAGCCGGTCATGTACGCAAGATAGCCAGGAACAAGCGGGATGCAGCACGGCGACGCGAACGACACCACCCCCGCCGCGAACGCCACCCCCGCCGCCAGCACAAAGTTCGCGTCGCCGATGACCCCCTCGACCGTCACCGCGCCGCGCCCCCCGCCGCAGGCGCCGACGCGCCCGCCTCGCCCAGCACCCGCTCCAGATAGCCGTGCAGCTGCGCCCCGGTGACCGCCCCGAAATGCCGAACAGCGACCCGGTGCTCGGCGTCGAGCACGAGCGTCGTGGGCAGCGCCTGAGGCGCGATCCCACGGAACTGGGCCGCGATCCTCACCGACGGATCGGAGAACGACGGGTAAGTGACGCCCAGATCCCGCTCGAACGTCCTCGCGTTCGCGACCCGGTCCGCAATGTCGACGCCCAAGACCTGCACCCGCCCCTTGTACGCCTGCGACACCGCCTGGATCTGGGGCGCCTCCGTGGCGCACGGACCGCACCACGACGCCCAGAAGTTCAGCACCACCGGCTTGCCCGCGTAGTCGGCCAGCGCGAGCGGCTGCCCATCCAGGCTGCGCCCCGTGACCGCAGGCGCCGGCTGCCGCTGCTCGACCGAGAACCACTGGACGGCCTTGCCCGAGATGTAGCCCAGATCGGTGTCAGCGCCGCCCGGCGCGCACGCCGACACAGCGAGCGCGAGGAGGGCCAACACCAGGACGCGGCGCATCGGTAGTCAGCCTATCCAGCCCGGCCCCCAGGATCGCGCCAGACGTCGAGGAGATCCGCAGGGCACAAGCGCACGTCGAGGAGGTCAGCGTCGAACCCAGCCCGGGACACACCCAGCAGCGGTGCCGTCGCGCCCGCCCCTGGAACCCGCTCCCGGACAGCCAAAAGACCGCCCACGCCCCTCACGCCGAAGCCTGCCCGTCACACCACTCGACCGACCCCAAAAAACGCACCGCAGCCGACGGGCCAACCCTGCCGACACCCACGAGACCCACCTCGAGCTCGCCCGAGCGCGTCCAGTAACCGCCCACCCGCGCAGCGTCGCCCAGTCCCTCGAGCGGCAGGAGCCGGCGAACCGCCTCCCGGCAGACGGGCTCAACGGCCTTGCCGCGATAGCTCGACCACGGCTCGGCGATCGCCGACTCGACCAGGTCTCCGCGCCCGCGCTGGACCAACTCCAGCCCCCGCTCCAGGAAGCGCAGCCAGAAGCGCAGGTAGGGGTCGCACACGACGTCCCGTGCGAGCCTGCTCGGACGGGACGAGCACGGCACCATGCGCTCGACGACGCGCTTGCTCAGCAACAGGTCGAGCGCCCGGTTCAGCGAGGTGCCCGTGATGCCGGAGCGTTGCCCGATCGCGGTGAACGTCCGCTCTCCAGCACCGATGATCGAAAGAATGGTCCGGGCGGGCGGTTCGAGGCTGAGCGCATCGGCGACGTCCGCGGGCGTGAGCGGCTCCACAACCAGCTCTCGCGTCGGGCGCCCGAACAGCGGGCGGCCATACGCCATCAGCGCAGACATCATCGACAGGTCTGATCCGATGACGATGAGCAGGACCGGACGGTCACGGAGGTGCCGGTCCCAAGCCGTCTGGAGCGCGCCCTCAACGGACGGGTCCCCCTCGATCAGGTAGGGCACCTCGTCGAGCACGACGACCGCCGGAGCGTCCCGCTCCGCGGCGGCGGCGATCACCGCGAGCGCGCCGTCCCAGGTGTCGAAACGCGCGCCAGCCCCGACGACCGAGGCCGCAGCGAGCTCGGACCGCGCGACCAGCCACGCAAACCCCTCCAGCTCGTGCGCTGCGGGCCGCCCCTATCGTCGCTTGGAAGTACACGCTGGGAACGTCATGGTGGGTAGGAAACTCCTCCACCAACCGTGACTTGCCCACCTGACGGCGCCCTCGGACGACCACGAAGCGGCCTTCCCCCGTCGCTCTGACCTGTTCCAGATCAGCCGTGAGCCGGGCGATCTCCTGTGATCGACCATAGAACGCCGCCATGACCTCGACCCGCTCGATGCAGTAGCGCCAAAGATGGCACTACCGAGTTTGGCACCTACTCTTTGGCCGACGAAAGGCCGCTGCTCGGCGGAGCGTGCCGACGCGCTCCGGCCGGAACCTCACGAACCTCTAGGCGGAGCGCTGGACGACGACCGTCGCGGTCCTGTACGGTGAGGGGGTGTTGCGGGCGTGTGGGCTTCTCCTGTTGGCGTTTGCCATGCTGACCAGCGCCTGCACGCTGGTGGCACCCCGCGCGACGCAGTCCGCGCCCGTTGCCACCGACGGCGAGCTGCCCCGCACGCCCCCCGCCTTGGACGTCCCCCCGGGCGCTGACGTCCTGTTCTTCGTCACCGGCCTCGACATCGACTACGGCGCCGGGGACCGGGTGCAGTACATCAAGGACTTCGAGCCTCCGTCCGGTGTCGTTGACCTCGACGTGAGATGCGTGGACATCGACGGGGCATCGCTGTCGGTGAAGGTGTTCGCCAGCCCGGGAAATCGGCAGGCAGGGCTCACCCTCTCGTGCACGCTCGAAAAGGGTCACCAGCACGGGACGTACGATCTCGGACCGCCGTACGAGGGCTCCCGATGGACCGCGGAGATCAACGCTCGCCGCCGGACCCGGTTCCAAGTCTTGATCACCCAGCCAGGACCCAAGCCAGCCCCGACACCGAAGTCCTAAGCGCTGGTGCCGGCGCCGACTGGTTCGGGCTGGTCGGGGACGCGCTCGGCCTCGCGCTCACGGCGCTCGCGGGACTCGTCGCGTGCGAGGAGCATCGTGTGGAGGGCGAACAGGAGCAGGACGAGGCCGAGCACCACGTAGCTGGGAAAGGCAGGGCTGCCGGCGTCGAAGTAGGCGAACAGCACGATCGGCTCGACTCCTCTGGCGAGGTCCCCGACCTTCGTGCCTGGCGGGGCCACGTTGCTGCCGTCCTTCGCCGCGGCGGCGCCGTCGACCGTCAGCGGCGGCTTGGCGCCCTCGGGGAAGCCGCTGGAGGCGAGTTGGTACGTCGGCACGTAGCCGACAGCGATGATCGGATAGCCGTTGGTCGCCGTGGCGTACCGAATCTGGTCGGTCACCGGCGCGGCGGTCGAGCTGACGAGGTTCGTGTAGGGGCTGGTCTGGTCGAAGCCTGAGAAGAAGTTCTTGACCTCGTCCGCGCCGACGACCGCCTTCTCCTTGAAGTCCTCCGGGACCGCGCCGAACCCCTGTGGGTAGCGCTGCACGACGGCGTACCGTGGGTCGTTCGCGATGTTGCTGTCGGCCACGAACGCCTTCCAGGTGGGCTCGTACTCGTCGAGGCCCTGGCCGGGCAGGTTCTGCGGGCCGGTCACCGGCGGCGTGCCCGGCGCGCCGAACGTCCAGAACAAGGCGTAGATGCTCGTGAACCCCCACAACGCCACGCTCATGACGAGGTAGCCACGGCGGGTCCCGAGGTTCGAGCGGAGCAGGAGGTAGACGGGGCCGATGAAGACCGCGACGCCCAGCGGCACCGCGAGCTTCGCCCAGGGGTTGGAGGCGGGGATGCCGCTCGCGCCCTGGGCGGCGGCCAGGACGGCCAGCAGGTTCAGCGTCGCGAACATCGGGGCCTGCTCTCCTCAACAACTGTCGTAACGGGTCGCGTGTCTTAACGGGTCTGCTCGCCAGGTGTCGTGCGGGTTGGTTACAGCTATTGCGGTTTCAGCGGCCAGGGGGCAGGGGGGAGTCCCCCGCAGAAGGGCCGCCGAAACCGCGCTGCGCGCTGCGCACGACCGGCCGCCGCGCTGCTCGTGCATCATGCGGGGGCGGTGCCGGGCTGGCCGCCGTCGGGCTGTGCGCGGCCAGGGGTCTGGTACTGGTCCGCGCCCGGTGGCGGCTGGGCCGGTTGGCGGCTGCGCAGGTACTCGACGATCTTGTTCAACGCCTCGTCCGTGTAGCGAGAGTCCTCGTAGAGGTAGCCGTTCTGCCATGGGGGCATGACGACGCTGGCGTAGGCGATCCCGTTCTGCAGGATCCCGAGGATCGTCCGGTCGTCGTGGCGCTCGAACACGCCGATCAGCGTCGGGCCGACCTGCCCTTGGAGGTTCTCGCCATGGCAGCGGACGCAGTTCTCCTGGTAGAGCTGCTCCCCGGAGCGGTTCGCGGCGGCCTGGGGTTGGGTGACCTCGGGGACCTGGTTCGCGAGAATCCAGTCCTTGATGTCCTCGATCTGCGTATCGGTGAGGGGCCCGTTGAAGTCCGCCCCCCACGACGGCATCGGCGTGCCCGGCCGGCCACGCCGGATGGTGTTGACGATGTGCTCCTCGACATTGGTGACGATCTTGCTGCCGTCGTAGCGGGCGGCGATGTTCGTGAGGTTGGGCGCCGGCCACTGGCCGCCGTACGGCGAGGCCGCCGAGCCGCCGCTGCCGTCCGTCCCGTGGCAGCGCGAGCAGTTCTGCTCGAACAGCTGCTCGCCGCGCACGTACTGCGCGGAGAACCGCGCCTCGGCTCTTCCTTGGATCCGGCGGGGCTCAAGCAGCCAGTACACGGGAAGGAACACCGCGAACAGCAGCGTCAGGACGAGCCCCCAGAGCATGTAGCGCTCGAGGACCGACCCCTCGAGCTGCTCGTCCGAGTAAGCCGGGCGCAGCCCGGGCGCGATGTCCTCACCCCGTTGGCGCCTGCTCGACGCGTTGGCGATCAGCAGCACGATCGTCGCGAAGGCCGCGACGACCAGGATGACGATCGCGATCGTGGTTGGCGTCATGAGTCGGGTGCCCTTGGACTCGAGGTCGAGGCGGCTAGTTGCAGTGCGGGCCTGCGGGAGGCTGTTCGAGCGAGCTGGTCACCCGCGACGGCCCGGTGATGACCGTGCTCGTGTCGACCACGACCTGGCCCCGCTCGAGGCGCACGGCGAACCGGTCCAGCCCGCGGGGCGCGGGCCCGAACTGGTACTCGCCCCACTGGTTGTAACGGGAGCCGTGGCACGGGCACTCGAACCACTGCGACGTCGTGCACCACGGGACGCGGCAGCCGAGGTGCACGCACCGCTGGTAGAGCGCCATGAACGGCGCGCCGTTCGTGAGCTTGGCGTACAGGTCCTTCGTGTCGAGCGCGGGATCGTAGGGGACGATGTGCACCCGGGCGGCGGGGTAGTCCATCTGGCCGCTGCCGTCTGTGATGCCCTGCGCGATGTCATCGACGCTGCCGACGGTGACCTGCGCCCCGAACCCGCCGCGGAGGTTGGGCCACAAGAACGCGATCGACGCCCCGGTGAACGCCGCCGCGATGCCCCCCCACGCGATCAGGGAGGCGTTGAGGAGGAACTTCCGCCGGGACGGGCCAGACGGCTTCTTGCGTTCCGGGCGGGTTTGGGGCCGCGGGCTCGGGGCCGCGCTCGGTGGCCCCGCCGCCGGCGGGGGGGCGGTGCCAACCGACGAGGCCGCCATCAACTGAGCACCCAGCTCACAGCCGGTCGGCAACGGCCGGCCTACGAATGGGCCACGTCCTGGCGGGTAGACCGCGAGGTTGTTGCGGCGGATCCACCAGAACGCGAGGCCGAGCAGGCCGATGGCGGTGACGGTCAGCAGGAGGAGCACGGACATCATTGTCTCGCTCTCACAGCTCGAAGTAGAGGCCGTCCACCCATGGCCAGACCCAGTTGAACCCTGGCCCGCGGAAGAACGACCCGACGATCATCACGACCGCCGCGCCGACCAGGAAAAACGTCATGATCATGATTGCGAACTTGCGGTTCTCCGGGCGCACCGAGGGGTTCTTGTCCAGGTACGGGATCATCGCCAGGCCGATGAGCCCGACCGGCCCGGGGATCGTCACGCCCGCGATCATCGGGTGGAAGTAGCGGAGCAGCTCCTGCAGGCCGAGGAAGTACCACGGCGCCTTCGACGGGTTCGGCGTCTGGTTTGGGTTCGCCAGCTCACGCAGCGGGAACGCGGGCAGGATCGACAGGAACGTCACGAACGCGGTGACCACAAGCAGGCAGATGAGCTCGCTCGACAGCAGGTGCGGCCACACGTAGACCTTGTCGTCCTGCTTGCCGCGGATCTGCTGGATCCCCGTGGGCGGCACCATCGCCAGCAGGCGGTGCGTGTGCTCCTGGCCGGCGAGCTTCGTCTCCCGCTGTCTGGTCGCCGGACCCCCGTTGCCCTTGGCCGCGAGCGCGGCGGCGACCCGTGCCTTGCGCTCCTCGGGGGTGAGCACGCCCGGCGCCGCGCCGCGCGCCTTGGCGGTGGCCCCGGGAGCGGTGGCCTTCGCCTGCGCGGCGCCGGCCGCCGCGGTTGCTGGCACCTTGCGCTCCGACGGGTCGCGTGGGCCGAGCTTCTCGCCGGCCGCCACCTTCGCGGCGCGCACGGTCGCGGCTTTGGCCTTGGCGCGGGCGATCCGCTCGCTCTTGCCTTGAGCGATCAGCTCGTCGTAGACCTTCTGATCCATCTCGACTGGCTCGGACACGACGTGCTCCTACAGAGGGCCGGAGATCCCACCGTCCTTGCGGATCCGCCAGAAGTGGACCGCGAGGAAGATGACGAGGACGAACGGCAGGGCGAGGACGTGCAGGACGTACCAGCGCAGCAGGGTCTCAGGGCCGATCTCGACGCCGCCGAGCAGCACGAACTGCACCTGCTGGCCGAACACCGGGGTGAACCCGGCCATCGACGTGCCGACCGTGACCGCCCAGATCGCGAGCTGGTCCCAGGGCAGCAAGTAGCCGGTGAACGCGAGCAGCATCGTGAGGAACAACAGGATCACGCCGACGACCCAGTTGAACTCCCTGGGCGGCTTGTACGCCCCGTGGTAGAAGACCCGAGCCATGTGGAGGAACACGGTCAGGACCATGAGGTGCCCGCCCCACCGGTGCATGTTCCTCACCAGGTCGCCGAACTGGACGCCTGCCGTGATCCGCTGCATGTCGGCGTAGGCGAGCTCCTGACCCGCGCCAGCGGACGGCCGGTAGAAGAACATCAGGAAGATGCCGGTGACGGTGAGCAGAATGAAAAGAAAAAAGCTCATCCCGCCAAGACAGTACGTATAGGTGAGCTTCAAGCCGTGCCGCTTCACCTTCACGGGGTGGAGGTGGTAGAGCACGTTGTTCATCGCCGCCAGCGCGCGGTCCCGGGACGTGTCGCGGTAGCCCTTCCGGTAGATCGAGCCCGGCCGGAAGATCGATTTCCAGACGACGTTGTCCTGAAGCTTCTTCTTTACCTCGTCCGGCTTGGGGACGGTCGGCCTCGGAATGCTCGGAAGGCGGCTCACCGGTCGCAGGTCCTATCTCGTATCGACCCGTCCGAGCCACAGCGCGTCGGACGGGCAGCGCTCAACACAGATCGCGCAGCGGGTGCACTCGTTGTCGTCGATGACGAAGATCGCCTCGGCGGTGTTCGCCAACGTGATGACCTCGGCGTTCTCGGCGTCCGTTACGATTTCGGGCGCCATCATGAAGATGCATTCCCAGGGGCAGACGTCCTCGCACGCCCGGCAGAGAATACACAGCTCAGGAGTCAACCCGATGTGGCGCTTAGGCTTGACACGCTCTTGCAGCCAGCTGGGATCGACCGTCTCGATCCGGTAGTCGTCGTAGATCTCGGGATGCAGGCCCTGGTCGGTGAGTCCCACTGTGAGTCCTTACTTGTAGCCGCCTGACTGCGGCCTGGGCTCCTCGCCCTCGGCGAGGGACCGCGGGTGCCGCTTCTGCACACGCAGCCCGAGGACGGCGAACGCCGCCATCGCCACGATCGTCTCGACCACGACGACGGAGTCGCGGGCCACCTGGTAAAAGTTCGACGCGATCACCCAAGAGCCGATGCTGATCTGGGTGGGGATCACCTGGTCCGCCATGAGGTCCTTCTGGCCGTCGGCGAAATACACCCACGCGGACGGGAGGATCCCGAACGCCCAGAAGGCCGCGATCGTCGCCGCCATCGTCCCGCACAGCGCCGACAGCCAGCCGTACCGCTCGCGCAGCCGGTGCGCCCAGTGGAGGAACAGAGCGGTGAGCACGATGCTGCCAACGGTGACCCCGAAGCCCAACCCGCCGCTGCCGAACTCCCACGCGGCCTTAACCACGCTGGGCAGCGTCCGGAAGAACTCAACGATCCAGTCCACGCCGCACCTTTCGTTCGCTCATGCTGTGTCGGGGGGACGTCACCGGCCGGGCGCAGGGCCCCTCGAGCCCACCGGCGCGTGGCAAGCCGTCGGGCGGACCGCTCCTGGGGATTCACTGTACCGAGGCACCGATGGCGCCGCCAGCGAACCGCGACGGCCTGTTCACCGGCCGGCAATGCCCACCGAACGCCGTACGCTCGGGAGCTGAATTCGTCTTGCCTGCACGCTTCGGACATCCCGGTCAGCTCTGGACCGACAGCCGCTCGGCGAGCAGTCCGCGCAGCTCCGCGGCGTCCAGCGGCCTCGTGACGCGGTAGACGATCGTGCCCTGAGAATCGACGAGCAGCGTCGTCGGCATCCCGAACGCGCCGATCCGGCGGAAGAAGTCCTGGTGCGGGTCGCCCGCCAGGTCGTAGGTGATCCCGAGGCTGGCCACGAACGCCCTCGCGGTGTCCGGGTCGTCGGCCACGTTCACGCCGAGGAAGGCGACCTTGCCCCGCGTGGCCTCCGCGACCTGCTGGAGCGCCGGCATCTCCTCGACGCACGGCGCGCACCAGGTCGCCCACAGGTTGACCACCAGCGGGTGGCCCCGGTAGCTCGTCAGTGCGACGTCCGGGCCGCCGGCGAAACCGGCAAGGGTGACCTCAGGCAGCGGCCCCCGCGCGGTGGCGGGCAGCCGCCCGGACAGGCCCGCGGGCGCCTGTGCCCCCCGGGAGCCGCCGGGGCCGTCCGGAGGCCGGAGGTCGCCGCCGAGCAGGCTGGCAAGCCCGATCCCCACGAGCACCGCAGCCACGACCGCGACCCCAAGCAGGACGCTTGCCCGGATTCCTCGTCCCATGTTCCTAGCCCAACGCCTTCCCGGAAGGTGGTGTTCCCGGCCCTGCACTTGCGCCGCTCAGTTGTCCACAGCTCACCGAATCGCCCTGGCGAGCCATACTCTGGGCCGTACTGTCAGACCTATGGCTGCCAGCCGGTGGGAAGGGCGCCCCGTGACGACGCGGGAGTCGGCCTGGTCGACGCCCGTGCGGGGGTTGCGGCTGTCGCCGGGGCTCCGCGCCGGGCAGGCGCTCACCCTGGCGCTCGCACGACTTGGCGTTGGCCACCACCGATCTGGACAGCCCAGCCGTGGCGAGCTATCCGGGTGTCGGGCAGGTGCGGCCTGATCTCGTCCCACAGGCGGATGGTGTCGCGATCGGCCTCGAACACCTTGGTGAGCAGCTCCCTGCCCAGCGCGCCCAGGCGCCGCTCGACCCGCGCGGCGACCGCCGGCGCCGGCTCGATCGGGTACAGCAGGTAGCCCTCCAGGTACCAGCGCAGGTCCTCCCGGTCCTGGGGCTCCAGCTCCCACCCGAACCGGGCGGTGGCGGTCCGGCGCGCACCAGCACCGCTCAGCGCGACCTCCACCAGGTGCCCGCCCTGCTCGACGCGCTGCCTGAGCTGCAGTGTGCGCATCGCCCTCCCACCTCCTCGCTTGCCCGCTGAGCCAAAATTTAGAGTGCGTTTCGAGTAGGCGAGCAAGCGCTGGTCAGCGGGCTCTTCCCGCGCCTGGCATCACAGTAATGTCACTCAACGCGCCAGCGTCCAGTAGGCGCGCGGATCCTTCTTGCTATGGCCGGCCCAGTCGATGATTCCCGCCTCCTGGAGCGCTTGGAGTTGGCGGATCACCACCGGCCGCGAGCGTCCACTCGCCTCGACGAGCTCGCCGGTGCTTGCCCGGCCGGCCTCCCGGATGAGCCGGACGAGATCGCGGGCGCCGGGAGAAAGACGCTGTTCGAGCTCCCGGTCCACGGCGACCGAGGAGAGCGTCACGCGAACGCTGCCAGAGGTCTGCCGGTAGTCAGGATCAGCCAGCCCGGCGAGCCGCATCTCCTCGAACATGCGCCGGATTCCCTCCCCCAGCTCCTGGCCGAAATGCAGGTCGGCGCAGACGCGGGCGATGCGCGGGTTCCTCGCGAAGCGGGTGACCTGCAGCGGATCGCGGGCGTCGGCGATCCCAGGGAAGCGCCCGGGGCTCTCGATCTCGACCCGGTCGTCGAAGATCTCCACGCGGATGTGGTCGCCGCTCATGCTGTACGAGCGGTGCACGACGGCGTTGACGAGCCCTTCCAGCCACGCATCCCGTGGGACCAGGCCCACCCGCTCGAACCGTCCGGTCGCGGTGAGCGCTCGCCGCGTGGGGAGGCGGTCGAGGATCTCCTTGCGGGCCTGCGCCAGCTGGACGGGAACGGACCCTTCTACTCGGACGTCGTCGAGGAGCTGCTGACGCGCGCCCGAGCCGCGTTCCGTCCCGCGGTAACGCAGCACCCGCACCGACGCCTCGGGGAACCACGCCTGCGGATGGCGGGCGAACAGCAGCACGGCGGCCAAGGTGAGCTCCCCCTTGCGGCTGAGCAGGCCGCGTGCTGCGAGGAGCCCCTCCGGATCGGGGTGGTTGACCGCTTGGGCGTACGACCCCAGGAGCTCCTCGTCCAGGTCGTCGAGCTGTGCTGCCTCGACAATGGTGCTCTCGAACGTCGCCTGGCCCTTGTCGTACAGAAGCTCTTGTCGTTGTGCGAAGGTGAGGCGGCGGTTCTCGTCGCCGACGCGGAGGTAGACCTCGTCCTTGCGGTTGGCGTGGACCTTCTCGCTGGTCTCGACCTCGATGGCCAGCAGGTGGTCCGGGTCGCCGGCGTCGTTGACGCACTCGACCAGACGTGGCCGACATGGAACGGTCGGGACCGTGAAGTCGAGGGCTGCCTGCTGCCACCCCGGCAGCCGGTGTCGAGCGTGGTCGACGCCCTCGACCTTGCCGCTCCACAGGCCGAGGACGATGAGGCCGCCCTCGGCGTTGGCGAAGCCGACCAGCCAGTCGGCCAGCTCTCGAGGGCTGATCCGGCTGCTCTTCCGGTCGTACCACTGATCCTCGGGGATTTGCAGCAGGGCTGGTCCCCGCTCGGCGGGGCGGAGGGCGAGCGCCTGCTCGGCCGCCACGGTAGACATGTGCTTACTCTGAATATTTAAGAGTAAGCACTCCAGCCGGCTGCGCCGGCCCTCAGCGGCTGATGCCGAGGGTGAAGAAGTTGTAGCGGAGCGGCTGGGAGGGGTCGGCGGCGCTGACGATGCGGCCGGCGGTGGGGTCGTAGACCCAGTCCTGCCAGCGGAAGATTTCCTGGTGGGATTCGGGGATCTGGACGGCGATGTAGGCGCCCTCGGCCAGCCGTGCGCCCGTGGGGCCGGCGCGGAAGTCCAGGCCGAGCTCGACGGTCTGCACGGCGACGTTGCGGTGGCGGGCGGCGATCGCCTTGGTCAGCCCCACGGCCATGGCCGACAGTGGCACGAGCGCCGGCTGCGAGGTCGTGGCCAGCTGCAGCCCGGCTTTGAAGGCGTCGGTTTCGAGGAATTGGAGGAATGCCTCGTCGTCCTCGTTGTGCACGTTGACGGTGGCGGCCTGCAGGTGCAGTCCCTGGTCGCCCACGGGTAGGTCAACGAAGATCGGCCGGCCGATGACCGCGGCGTGCTCCCCCTCGGCCGCCCGGTAGGTGGCGTTGAAGTGCACGTCGTGAGCGGCGAAGTCATGATGAGGACTGTTCCAGGGGCCGCCAAGGCGTGCTCGATCTGAGCGATGCGCTGTTGTGTCCCTGCGATCTCGGCTGCGGCTCCCACTTGCTCGAAACCGCGCAGGGCAGCCTCGGCATAGCACAACGCGTCTTCGAACCGACCGGCCTTGACCAGAGCGACGGCGACGTTGCGGCGGGTCTTCCCGGCCCCATAGACATCTCCACGAACCTCTTTGTAGTGGATGGCCGTTTGGTAGTGCTGCAGGGCAGTCTCGAACTTGCCCACCTCTCCATAGATATTGCCGAGCTGGTTATGAATTACGGCTAGCTCGGGCACCGCGTCTGTAGACAGCAAGTCGAGCGCCCGGTGATAGGCGACCGCGGCGCCGTTCCAATGCATGCGCAACTCCTCGTCCCCCGGGCTGATGTTGCGCGCCTCTTTGAAGCGCGCGTAAGTGATCATCCCGAGCTGGCCCATGCACCTGGCGCGACCAAGCCTGTCGTCCTTGTCGTGTAGTTCAAGGCTTCGCTGGTGCCAGCGGTAGGCCTGGTCGAGATCGCGCAGATCGGAGATCTCTATGTAGGCGGAGCCAAGGCTGAAGGCCGTGGCGGCTTCAGCCCGCCGGTCGCCAATGCGCTGGTATAGCCGGATGGCCTCCTCGTAGTGCGCTACGCATTCCCATCTCGCCTGCTCTCGAAGGACATCACCCAGCACTTGAAGGCTCACGGCCAGGCTGCGCAGGCAGTTATGCGGCTCGTCATCGAGCCCCTCCGCCTGCATGGCCAGGGCGGGGATGGCGCGCTCTCGCTGCCAGGCCACCTGGGCCTGCTGAAGGCGTTCTGCGGCGGCCCAGTCCCGGGCGTCGAGAGCGAGCTGGACCCGATAGTCGGTCACGAGACTCCATTCCTGTGCGCGGCCAGAGAGCGGGCCGTCGGTGGCAGGATCAACGAAGTCGGGCACGAGCTCGTCGACCAGGTGCTTCCATTCACTTGCCCGGCCGCTGTGCCCGTAAAGGACATCAAGCCCCTGCATGGTTCTGATAACCGCAGGCCACCAGCCATGGGTGTGAGCGAGCTCCCGGGCATGCAACAGGTTGGCCTCCTCGGCGCCAAGCGCACCGATCACCTCGGCATGCCCCTCCACCTCGTATTGCAGAAGGTAGTAGTCGCCGAACTCCCCGATTGCCTCGGCATAGGCCCGGGTCCCCTTTACAGTCGTATGCTGCTCGGCCGATCCGTAGTGCTCGGTGAATAGCTGTTGGAAGAACCAGGGAACGGCTGGGTGGATGGCGTAGGAGCCGTCGCCGTAGGCGGTGAGCAGGCCGATGTCGGCGGCCTGGTCGAGCAGGGCGATCACCTCCTCGCACATGAGGCTGCGTAGCTCGGGTACGCAGTGCTCGTCCTCGGGATCACCCATCAAGCGCAGGGCCTCGACGTTGACGAAGCCCTGGAACAGGTGCAGGAGGGCGAGTTGGGCGCGTTCGTGGTCGGTGAAGGCGTGAGCGAAGCCGTAGCTGAGGGAGGCGGCCAGTGATTTGTCACGGCCTTGTGCGATGTCGTCGCTGATCTCGGCCGCCCCCGCCCGAAGCTTGGCCACGAACGCCTTGATCTGCGCCTTCGAGTTCAGGCCGTCGTAGAGGGCCTGGCCGACGAGCACGGTGATTGTGAGCGGGTTGCCTTGGGTGAACTCAAGTAGAGGCCGCCAGTCCTCGACCTCTGCCCGCCGGCGGTGCTTGGCGGCGATGGCCCGGGCGAGCTGCACCCGGTCGGCCATGGGCATCGGTGGCATCTTGACGCGGGCGGGCAGGTCGCCCAGCCAGCCGCGCTCGTCGCGGCGGGAGGTGAGCAGCACCTTTGCCCTGGTGCCGCTCAGGTCACGGAGGAAGGCGGCCAGCTCTTGCTGCTCGGCCGCGCTCCACGCCGAGGGTGTGCCGGCGGGGAAGCCAGCGACCGGCTCGACGTTGTCCCAGATCCACAGCACCGGCACCTGGGCCAGCAACTGGAGCGCGACCGTTCGCCGCTCGGCGTCGGACAACGTGAGCCAGTGGACGCCGGCCGCTTCCAGCCGTTGCCTGAACGCGGTCCCGACCTGATCGAGCACCCGGGCCAGCGGCATGTGGCGGGTGAACGCGGTGAACAGCACCTGCCCGTGGTCCAGGCCGCCGGTGAGCTGGTACCAGCGGGCGAACTCAACCGCCGTCGAGGTCTTGCCGCCGCCCGCCCAGGCGTGCAACAGCACGATCTGCTGGGTGTCGAAGGCTCGGTCGAGCGCGAGCAGGGTCTCGTCCCGGCCGTAGAAGCCGACGTCGGGGTCCGCAGGAAGCATCGGGTCGAAGGCGGCGCGCTCGGCGGCGGCCTCGGCCTGGTCCAGTGTGATCGTCAGGTGCTCGGCTGCGGACGGTTTGGCGAGCAGCGCCAGGGGAGCGGCCTCGTAGACCACCGGCACCGTCCAGTCCTGCAGCGGGCGGGGCGCGAAAGCGATCTCGCGGTCAGGCTGGGCGGCCAGCTGCGTTCGTCCGGCGGTCACCGCCGCGCCGAGGGTCTGCCCGTCGGCGAGCGCGGCGTACAGGTCGCCGACGAACCGTGCCGCGGTGACGACGTAGACGTTGTAGCGCATCGCCACCACTCCGCCGACGCCGGCGTTAACCACCTCCTGGGCCAGTGACCCGTAGGCCCGTACCCGCTGGTGCGTGTCCAGGTCGACGGTTTGCGGCTCGGTCACCAGGTCGGCGTGGGCGGAGCGGCAGGCGTTGAGCACGAGTACCGGCACACCCCCGTCAGCGAGCACTTCACCCAGCGAGCGACCGTCTATGTAGTCGATGTTTCCAGGGCTGCCTGGCTTCTCGAACAGCAGGTAGCCGTGGCGGCCAGGGCGGGCATGGATGTCGGTGTACTCGCCGTGGCCGTCGAAGTGAACGACGTGATAGGGCGCGCCGCGCTCTTTGGCCGCCTGAAGTGCCTTGCGGAGTTTGGCGGACGTGGGCGGGCGGAGCACGTCGAGCTGGAACGCCTCACGGGCGGTGCGGGACAGCCGGACCAGGTGGCTGGCCACCGACCGGAACGGCACGTCATCGCCACCGCCGGGGCGGCAGATCACGAGCAGCACCCGGATCTTGCCGGCCGCCTCGGGCAGCGCGGGCGCTTGGGCGGCCTCGGGGTGGGTGCGCACGAACGCTCGGGCGCGCAGCGCCAGGACCGCGTCGGTGGCTGGGTCGCGTAGCAGCTCCCAGGGGATCGCTGCCGCGTCCTCGACGGTCGTGGCGACCTCGACCCGGGTGTCGGGCAGGTGCGGGCTGATCTCGTCCCACAGGCGGATGGTGTCGGGGTTGGCCTCGAACACCTTGGCGAACAGCTCCCGGCCCAGCGCGCCCAGGCGCCGCTCGACCCGCGCGGCGATCACCGGCGCCGGCTCGATGGGGTACTGCAGGTAGTCCTCCAAGTACCAGCGCAGGTCCTCCCGGTCCTGGGGCTCGAGTTCCCACCCGAACCGGGCGGTGGCGGTCCGGCGCGCACCAGCACCGCTCAGCGCGACCTCCACCAGGTGCCCGCCCTGCTCGACGCGCTGCGTGAGCTGCAGTGTGCGCATCGCCCTCCCACCCTCCCCGCCTGCCCGCAGGCAACGCCCTTCCCGCTGTCTGGCCACTGTAACCGGAATCGCCTGCCAACATGCTGTTATCCACACGACCAGTAAATCCTTGCCAAAGGTAACCGAACATGCCATACTATGAACATGAGTTCGGTCACTGGTGCAGGGATGGCAGAACCCTCGCTGGAGGGGCTCGGCGGCGACGCGCTGCTTGACCTGATCGAACGCGGCCTGGCCGCGCTGGGCGCTCAGCCGTTGGACGGGCAGGTCGACGACACGACGCTGGCGGCGCGCGTCGAGCGGCTGCACCGAGTCGAGACCGTCGTCGCCGCCGAGAAGCTGCGCTGCGTCGCGGCGGTCGACGCGCGCGGGGCGTGGAGAGCCGAAGGCGCGCGGTCCACGGCGGACCTGCTGGCGCGGCGGCTGCGGCTGACGCGGGGGGAGGCCCGCGCGCAGGCCGACACGGCGGTCGGGCTGGAGGGGCTGCCCGAGACCGCGCAGGCGCTGCGCGAGGGGACGATCGGTGTGGGGCAGGCGCAGGTCGCGGTGCAGACCGCCAAGGAGCTGCGCCCGGACGTGCGGGAAGAGTTGGACCGGCTCGTGGCCGGCGACGGCGGCGGGATGGACCGCCGGCGGCTGCGCGAGCATGTGGACGAGTGGACCCACACCGTGGACCCGGAGGCGCTGGCCGGGCGGGAGCGGCGGGCGTGGGCGAACCGGCGGCTGTCGCTGACCGCCGACACCCCCGACGGGGCCTTGCGCGGAGGGTTCGAGCTGGACCCGCTCGGCGGCGCGACGCTGACCGCCGCGTTGGACCCGCTGGCGCGCAAAACCAGCCACGCCGACGACCGGACGTATCCGCAAAGGATGGCCGACGCGCTCGTCGAGCTCGCCCGGCGGTCACTCGACGCAGGCGACCTGCCGCAGGTCGCGGTCCAACGCCCGCACGTGATCCTGATCGCCACCGCCGAGGCGCTGGACGGCACGCCTGGCGCACCCGCGGCCCGGCTGGACGGGGTCGGCCCGGTCAGCGCGGCGACCGCGCAGATGGTCTGCTGCGACGCTGAGGTGACGACGGTGTGGATGACCCGCAACGGGGAAGTGCTCGACGCGGGCCGCACGCAACGGCAGCCGACCCGCCCTCAGCGGGTCGCCGTGATCGCCAGAGACCAGACCTGCGTCGGGTGCGGCGCGCCGGCGTCGCGCTGCCAGGTGCATCACGTGCGCTGGTGGACAAGGGATCTGGGGCCGACCGACGAGGACAACCTCTGCTTGACCTGCTGGTGCTGTCATCACAAGATCCACGAGGACGGCTGGCTCGTCGTCCGCGACCCGGGCACCGGACGGTTCAGCATGCACCCGCCCGACCCGCTCACCCGGCCACACCGGCGACGAGCCGGATGACCCCACACACCGATCCGCAGGACAGGTCGGCGGCCTCGGCGACGCTGCCTTCCGGGTGCTCAGGGCACGAGGCAGGCGAGGCGGTCGCGGGCGCGGGTGGTGACCGGGGGGCCGTGGGCCATGGCGAGGGTGTCGAACTCCAGCGCGGCCAGGCGTCGCAGCGTGGCTGGCACGGCGGGGGTTTCCGAGCACAAGAACCGCGGTCCGCGGGACAGGAACCACACGTTCCACACCGCGTCGCCGGCGAGCAGCACCCCGCGCTCGGGGAGCAGGAACGCGCAGTGCCCAGGCGTGTGGCCGGGGGCGGCCACGGTCCGGACCCCGCCAGCGGGCGCCAGCTCTGTGCCGTCGACCAGCGGCCGGGCCTCGGGCACGGGTCGCACGTCCCCCATGATCCGGGCGAGCAGGCGAACGGGCAGGGGCATGGGCGGCTGCGGCGCCTTACCGTGGACCGTCGCCAAGTCCCGCTCGCCGACCCAGACCTGGGACGACGCGCTGGAGGTGGCGAACCGCGCCGCGCTGCCGGCATGGTCGGGATGGCAGTGGGTGAGGAGCACGGCGCCGATCCCGCGCGGGTCGAGCCCGAGCATCCGCACGCTGCGCACGAGCCGGGGGCCGTCCCGCCGCCTGCCGGTGTCGATGAGCGTGAGGCCGTCGCCGTCGCCGTGCCCGTCGTTGGCCAAGACGAAGGTGTTGATGTAGAAGCCGACCTCGACACGCCACACCCCATCGGCGAGCTGCTCGGTTCGGTTGTCCATACGTGTCGACTCCGCTGGTCAATGAATCCCGGAGAACCCTGGACGGTACGGAGTTCGACAGGCAGGGAGGAAGGACAAAGCCGAGGGAGAGTCGGTGTATGAACGAACTGGTGCGCGTTGCGCTGGCGAAGGACCAGTCAACTGCTTCGTCTCCAGAGCGGTCGCCGTGGCAGGTCCAGATCCGCCGAGCCCGGCAGGCGCTTCCCGCGGGCGCTGGCGTCTTGTGCACGGATTCCCATGTCATGACCTGCGCGCATGTGATTGCCCCGAACGGGGGAGCTCCTGCGGGGCCGGTGTTTGTCACGTTTCAGTTCACCGGCCACCACGACCCCATTCCCGCCACGGTGATCGACAACGGGTGGCACCCGGAAGGGTTCGATGGCTCGGGCGACATCGCAGTGGTAGTGCTGGAGCAGGCACTGCCGCTGGGTGCCGAGCCAGCGCCATTGCGCGATGCGGGGCGTGTATGGGAGCACCGCTTTCGAGCTTACGGCTACCCCCAGGGCCATGAGCGCAATGGGGTCTGGTCCCACGGAATGATGGTTGGACACTCCGGGCTCGAGTGGATCCAGCGAGAAGCCGACAGTAGCTGGGGTTATCAGTTGCAGAAGGGCTTTCGCGGCGCCCCCTCTGGGACGACCACCTCGAGGCGGTCGTCGGCATTGTCGTCGCCACCGACAAGGTGGTGGAGGCGCGCACCGGCTATGGCATCCCGGTTGAGGTCATGAGACGGTACTGGCCACTGCTGACTACTGAGGCCGGGCGGGGGGTTTCGGCAACGACCTTGCAGAGGAGGGGGCGAGGAGTATGGCGAAGCTGCGCCTGCGGTGACTGGCGTCGGTGAACCGTTTGCGCGGCTGGGCGCGACAGTAGGAATGTGACGACCGGCTGGGATGATCCGCACAGTGACGCCGATCTGCTGAGAGCGATCGCTGGTGGTGACCGGGAG
>JBOGEB010000056.1:6124-23275 GCA_050743125.1 Egibacteraceae bacterium | reverse complement strand
ACCCGGGTCCTTAGAGGCCGTCAACGGGCGGTTGAGGAGCCTCGAGCGCCGGATCGAGGAGATCGGCCAGGCGCTGCCCGGTCCTGACCAGCTCGTCGGCGGTGGCGAGGATGCGATGATGGTCTGGCTGGCCACCACGATCGACGGAAGGCCCGCGTTGGTTCCGCTTCCGCTGCCCCGACGCAAGGTCCTCGCCGCCGGCGGGGCGAGTCTGCTGGCCTGGCTTTCCGGCCTGCTCGACCCTGACGAGTTGAGGCGTGTGGCCGCGGTGATCGCCCAGCCCAGCCGGGCCGACCTGGGGACCGTTGGGCATCTGGAGGCGCTGCTCGCGCACTACCGCGGCCTGGACGACCTCAAGGGGGCCAGTCGCCTGCTCGTGCCGGTGGCCTCGTCGCTGGACCTGGTCGACGATCTGGCCAGGGATGCGCGTCAGGCGCTGCTGTCGGTGTCCGCGCAGTACGAGCAGCTCACCGGCTGGCTGCAGCAGGACAGCGGAGACCGGGCCAGGGCACGACGCTCGTATGACCAGGCGATCGCGCGGGCCACGGAGAGCGGCGACCACGCGCTCGCCCGCTACGTGCTTGTGTGCAAGAGCCAGGAGGCTCTCCATGCGGGACGAGCAGATACCACGGTCGCGCTCGTCCAAGCAGCACAAGCCGGCGAGGGACGGCTGACCCCGGCGGTCCATGCCTGGGCCGCGGACGTCGAGGCCCGCGCCTGGGCGCTGGACGGTGAGGCCGACGAGTGCAAGCGCAAGCTGGACGAGTCCGCTGCGCTGCTGGCCGAAAGCGCCGCGAACGGCCGGGCCGATGAGCCACCGTGGATCTACTGGTACGCGGAGGAAACGCTCGCGGTGCATCGGGGCGTCTGCCTCACGGACTTCGGCGAGACCGGCGCGGCGATCGAGGTCTTCGACGGCGCGATCGCCGCGCTGCCCGCCGAGCGGGTTCGGGACCGGGCCTACTATTTAGCCTGTTCGGCGGGGGCGCATGCGGCCGACCGTGACCCTGAGCAGGCGGGCGCGGTGGCACGGGACGCGGCGCGCATCGCGATCGACACCGGCGCCACTGGCGCCCTTGAGAAGCTCCATTCCCTGCACGCGAAGCTGGTCGATGCGTGGCCGGACGTGCGGGTGGTCCAGGAGCTCGGCGAGCTGCTGCGTTCGGCGAGCGCTCCCCCTGGCGGGCCTTCCTAGGCCGTCAAGGCCGGCTTCCCGGCGTGTTTGTGCCGGTCTGTCCACCGAGTGCGGGGAGCGCGGCGGGCCTGACCGTACCGTTGTAGCCGAGGACGGTCACCGGTCACCGGTCAGCTCGGCCGGGACGGGTGAACCTCACTCCCTGGCCATCGATGGACAGGAGCCGGAGCTGTGGATCAGGCAGGCGACCACTACACGACCGTGGCCTGGATGGAGGACGCTGTCCTGCCCATGTGCTCGTGCGGGTGGCGCGGGCGTACGCGCGCCGTCCTCCCGCTGGCCCCACCCGCCGTCCAGGACCCGACACGTTGAGGGCCGCACAGACCGAGGTCTTCGATCACATACAGGAGGTCAGCAATGCGTGGATCGCCTGTCAGTGAGCGGATCGTCGGCCCGGCCATCGTCGGCTCCGGACAGTACCTGTGCTGGACGCCGTGCCACCACCGGCCGGTCCGCCTGACCGAACCGGAGGTGAGGCCGTGCAACACGGTGCGCTGCTCGCAGGACTCTCGGCTTTGGGAGGTCAGCTTCTTCAAAAAGGGCCTGGACTGGCTGGCGCTTTGGGTCGTGAGGCCCTCCGACCTGCCCGGCGACGAGCGCGAGGACATCGCGCGCGAGGGGCGCTGAGACGGATGGTCGTCCACACAGTTGTTGGCCGCCGAAAAACCCGGCAGACCCAAAATGAAACCTAAATGTTCTTCCCAATCGGCGTGACCGGCCGCGCGCTGGACCAGATCGCGCAGGCCAAGGCCGTCTGCCGACGCTGCGAGGCGGGCGCCGAGTGCCTGCAATGGGCGCTGCACACCAACCAAGACGCCAGCGTCTGGGGCGGCCTGTCCGAAGACGAACGCCGCGCGCTGCGCCGCGCCCGCCAACGGCGAGCCCGCAACGGCGAAGAACCTCAGGAGTTCGCGGACTAGCCGGCCGCCCTGGAGGCCTTTGGCGATCACCCCGCGGTCGATCATCTGCTTGACGGGCAGCCTCTTTACCCACTCTGTGTGACGCTCAAGGTTGCGCAGCTCGGCCTCGCCCAGTCGGTGGGCCTGGTGAGCGGCCTCAAGTTGGGTCCACACGTGTGCGGGGAGTCCGGTGACCTTGTCTAGCGCGAGTGCGGTGGCTGGGGACAAGGGCGCCGTCCCGTTGACGAGTTGGTTGACGTGCTTGCGGCTGAGGCCAGTGCGCTCGGCCAGCTCGGCCTTGCTCATGCCGAGATCGTCGAGGAGTTCTTCGAGGTGGTCCCCTGGGGGGAAGGCGTAGTTAAGGCGTGTAGGCCACGTATGCGGCGTCGGCCACTGGATCCTCCTCTTGTCGGTTAATGGGACCCTCAACGCGGAGGACGACGACCGAGGTGACGCGCAACCGGTCGACCCCTCCGTCGTCGAGACGAGGGACGGGGTTGGCGGGGCGGAACAGCAGCCGGTAGGGGGGCTTCAGGTCAAGGTTGAAGATTTCAGCGTGGTCCCCGGAGAGCTGGTGGAGTCGGCCCGGTCCATGCCGTAGGTCTTCAGCGTCGCTGCTGCAGCGAGCAGTGTGAGGCGCATCCCGAGCCGCTTAGCCTGCTCGCGACCGAGTGTCCGGGCCATCCGTGAGAGGTCGGCGCAGGTGCGCGCGAGTCCCCTGTCCTCGAACTCGACCTCCATGCGCTCCGGCTCACACCCCCAGGGATGCTTTCATGAACCTGTCAAGCAAACACGAATTTGCGCCTGGCGGCAGGGGCAGATCACGTGAGGCGGCGGGCCTGTCCCTGCCAGCGTCACCGCAGGCGCTGGCAGGCCGGAACCCGCTATGCAGGGCAAGACAACGTAACCACAACAATGACCCTGGGTGATGACCATACGGGGTCGACGCCTGCTCCTTGACTGGTTGCCGCGACGAGGTAGACTTGCAGCACTCATCCCCGTCCTCCGGCTCCGGCTGGACTGGCGGGGCTTTCTCTTTTCGGGGTTGCAGTCATGACACGCGTCGTCGTTTTTATCGACTACCAAAACGTCTACAAACGGGCGCGCGAGGCCTTCGGCTTGGATGGCGCCGCTCACTGGGAGGGCCAGATCCATCCTTTCGCGGTTGGCCACGAGTTGGCAGGGCGGGCCACGCCCGGGCACCACCGGACATTACAGGAAGTCAGGATCTACCGGGGTCTCCCCGACGCCAGACGTGATCCTCGTGGCAATGCGGCCTGTCTTCGCCAGCTGCAGTTCTGGTCCAGCCTTCCGAAGGTGACGCCGGTGAAGCGTCCGCTCCAGTATCCACCTCAGACCAGCTCACGCCCTCCGAGGGAAAAAGGCATCGACGTCCAGATCGCAGTGGACCTCGTGATGGGTGCCGTTAATGACGCGTACGACTGCGCGGTGGTGTTCTCTGCGGATACCGATTTGATCCCTGCGCTCGACGCGGTGGTTGAGCTTAAGGGAGACCACAGCGTCGAGGTTGCTGCCTGGCAGCACAACACAGGTTATGGGTCGCGTATCAGGGCTAGCACCGGCCCGACCTGGTGCCACTACCTCGATCGAGGCGTGTACCAGAGCGTGGCTGACCTCCATGACTACAATACGCAGCGTCCAAGCGGGTCATAATCGTGCGCTTTTTGCAACCTCGGGCCTCAGCCGATACCCGACACCGAGCACAAGTGAAGGCAGCGGTTAAACTCTGCAGTCGATATGTATAAGTGCGACAGTGCGACGCCAGTGCAAAGTGATAGCGCTCGCTGCTCGATACCCTCGTTTGAAATGTTCGATCCATACGTTGCCACGACCATTCGTGGCTATAGAACTAACCGGAGGGATCGTGTCGGATCGCGTGCGGCGGCGAGTCAGCTTGACAGGCAAGATGGGGGTGTGGGCTTGAGCGGTTCCCCACCTCCGGTGGGCGGTGCGCGGGTTGAGGAGTCGCGGTCGTACGTAAGGTTTGCGCTGTCGCAGATGCGGGCGCGCAATCAGCATCATCGGTTCGAGCATCTGTGCCGAGCGCTCGCCTGCCAGCGCATCATGCCGAACATCCTGCCCGCGACTGGACCGGTCTCGGCGGGTGGCGACCAGGGACGCGACTTTGAGAGGTTTCTGACCTACCTGCGGGGCCAGGTTCGTGACCTTGGTGTCTTCCTCGGGATCGCTGACGGCGACACTGTTGTGTTCTGTTGCAGTCTTCAGGTCGACGATGTGCCGCGGAAGATCCGCACTGAGGAGGCTCGGTACCTTCGGGTGCGCGAAAATGTGATGGCTCCCTGACCCGCGGGCAAACTCGAACCCAAAGGCTTGAACCAAGCGTGTCAGATCGGTGAACCGGATGTGGGCGTAATCGCTAGCTGCAATCCGGCGAACCAGCTTCGTGGGGCTTATGAGCTGGACGGTAGACGAAGGCTGTGACACGCCAGCCAACCCCTACGCCGTCCCGTGGACGACTCGCCGCTGCAACCAAGCACAAATGAGGATATGGGTGATCCGCCGGTTTTGGCGCTGCCTCGGCGATGATGCCGGAGCGGCGCCTCACCTGCGAGCGCAGCCGCTGGGACGCATGAGGCACCTGTCGGGGTTCCCGGGGCGTAGGGTTGGTGGCATGTGCCGAAGCATCCAGCAGCTGCGTGGGGCGGACCCGCCGGCAACCGACGCCGAGGTGTGGGCCGCCGCGCTGCAGTACGTGCGGAAGGTCAGCGGCTACCGGGCACCGTCGAAAACCAACGAGGCCGTTTTCGAGGCGGCGGTCGACGACATCGCCGCGGTGACCCGCCGGCTGCTCGAGGGTCTCGTCGTTGTCACCGGATCAAGGCCGGCTGTGCCTGTGCAGCGCCGATTGCGCGCCTGAACTCTCGCCACGGCCAGGCGAGGTTCCCCAGCGTGTCACCGGCTGCCTCTGCCGCCCATAACCGTCAGCCGCTCACGATCTGGCGCACCTCGGCGTAGTGGCAGGCGCAGGGGTGGCCGTGGTTGAAGCGGTCGACCAACTCGGGGTAGCGCTCGGTGCAGAGGGGCTGGGCTTTCCAGCAGCGGGTGCGGAAGTGGCAGCCCGACGGGGGGTCGGCGGGGCTGGGGACGTCGCCCTCCAACAGGATGCGCTCACGCCCGGCGTTGGCGTCGGGGTCGGGGATCGGGACGGCGGACAACAGGGCTTGGGTGTAGGGGTGGGTGGGTCGGGTGTAGATGTCGTGCTCGTCCCCGATCTCGACGATCCGGCCGAGGTACATCACCGCCACCCGATCGGCGATGTGGCGTACGACGGAAAGGTCGTGGGCGATGAACAGGAACGCGAGGCCGAGCTCGGCTTGGAGCTGCTGGAGCAGGTTGACGACCTGAGCTTGGACCGAGACGTCGAGGGCGGAGACCGGCTCGTCGCAGATGATCAGGGCGGGGTTGAGCGCGAGCGCGCGGGCGATGCCGATGCGTTGGCGCTGGCCGCCTGAGAACTGGTGCGGGTAGCGGTTGCGGTCGTCCGGGCTCAGCCCGACCCGCTCCAGCAGGTCCGCGAGCTGTCTGGGGCGCTCGGCCTTCGGCACGATCCCGGAGTGGATCTCCCACGGCTCGGAGACGATGTCGCCGACGGTCATGCGCGGGTTCAGCGACGCGTAGGGGTCCTGGAACACGATCTGGATCTCGCGGCGCAGCGCCCGCAGCTCGGACCGTCCCAACGTGAAGATGTCCTGGCCTTTGTAGACCGCGCGCCCGGCGGTCGGCTCCTCCAGCCGCAGCAGCGTCCGGGCGACGGTCGACTTGCCGCAGCCGGACTCGCCGACCAGCCCGAGCGTCTGGCCCCGGTGGAGCTCGAAGTCGACGCCGTCGACGGCACGCACCGAGCCGGTCCGCCGCTTGAAGACGATGCCGCGGGTCAGCGGGTAGTGCTTGACGAGCCCCTCGACGCGCAGGAGGGGCTCGGAACCGGAATCACGCGCCATCGAGGACCTCGGAGAAGAAGTGGCACGCGCTGCGCCGGCCGGGCTCGACCTCGTGGAGCGGAGGCTGATCGGTGACGCAGACCGCGCGCGCGTACGGGCAGCGCGGGTGGAAGGGGCAGCCCGAGGGGATGCGCATGAGGTTGGGCGGCGACCCGCTGATCGGGTTGAGCCGTCCGCCCTTCTGGTCGAGCCGCGGGATCGAGGCCATGAGGCCTTGCGTGTAGGGGTGGGCGGGGTTGTGGTAGATCACGCGCACCGGGCCGGTCTCGACGATGCGGCCGGCGTACATCACCGCGACCCGGTCGGCGACGCCGGCGACGACGCCGAGGTCGTGGGTGATGAGGATCAGGCCCATCCCGGTCTCGGCCTGCAGCTCGGCGAGCAGCTCCATCACCTGCGCCTGGACGGTGACGTCGAGGGCGGTGGTGGGCTCGTCGGCGATGAGGATGTCCGGGTCCAGCGCGAGCGCCATGGCGATCATCACCCGCTGGCGCATGCCACCGGAGAACTGGTGCGGGTAGTCGCTCACCCGCTGGGCCGCCGACGGGATCCGCACCCGCTCCATCAGCTCGATCGCCTTGCGCCGAGCCTCTCGCCGCGAGGCGCCGCGGTGCACCCGGAACATCTCCCCGATCTGCCAGCCGACGGGGAACACCGGGTTCAGCGCGGTGAGGGCGTCCTGGAAGACCATCGCGATGCGCTGGCCGCGGATCGCGCGGCGCTCGCGCTCCTGGACCCGCAGCAGGTCGCGGCCCTGGAAGCGGACCGCGCCCTGGGTGACGAACCCAGGCGGGCTGTCGATGATCCCCATGACCGCCTGGGCGCTCACGCTCTTGCCGGAGCCGGACTCGCCGAGGATCGCGAGCGTCTCGCACTTGTCGAGCGTGTAGCTGATGCCGTTGACGGCGCGCACCACCCCCCGGTGGGTGCGGAACTCGACGTGGAGGTCCTCCACCTCGAGCAGGTGCCCAGCGCCGCCGGCCATCAGCGCAGCTTCGGGTCGAAGGCGTCGCGCAGCGCGTCGCCCATGAGGATGAACGCGAACACGGTGACCGACAGGAACAGGCCCGGGAACAGCAGGAGGTGCGGCGCCTGGAGCAGCCGCTCCTGCGCGTCGCTGATCATCAGGCCCCAGGAGATCGCCGGGAGCTGGAGGCCGATTCCCAGGTAGGACAGCGTGGCCTCGAGCGCGATGACGATCCCGACGGCGATCGTCGCGTAGACGATCACCGGAGCGATCGCGTTGGGCAGGATGTGGCTGATGAGGATCCGCAGGTCGCGCGCGCCGAGCGCGCTCGCGGCGGCGACGTAGTCCTGCTCCTTGGCCGACAGCACCGACGAGCGCATCAGGCGCAGCATCCCCGGCCAGTACAGCGCCGTCAGCGAGATCGCGACCGTGACGATGCCGCCGTTCTGCCTGCCCAGCGCGGACAGGATCACGATTCCGCCGAGGAACAGCGGGATCGCGAGCACGATGTCGGCGATCCGTGCGATCAGCCCGTCCAGCGGCCCGCCGTAGTAGCCTGCCAGGGCGCCCCCCACGACCGCGATCAGCGCGGACGCGACCGTGACGCTCATCCCCACGGCGATCGACGCACGTGCCCCGTACATGACGCGGGCGAGATAGTCACAGCCCTGCAGATCGAACCCGAACCAGTGCTGCGCGCTGGGACGGACGAGCGAGTTCGCGAGCGAGCAGTCCCTCGGGTCGACGCTGGTGAACAGCTGCGGCGCGATCGCGATCGCCAGCACCAGCAGCACGAACACCGCCGAGACGACGAACAGCGGGTTGCGGCGCAACTCGATCCAGGCGTCGCTCCACAGGCTCGCCTGGCGCCCGGCCCCGCCCGTTACGGCGCGCTCCTCGCGCACCGCAGGCTCGGTCTCGACGGTGGAGGTGCCCTTACCCATAGCGGATCTTCGGGTCGAGCGCGGCGTAGGCCAGGTCGACGAGCAGGTTGGACAGGACGAAGACCAGCACGAGGACGGTGACGATCCCGACCACCACCGGGTTCTCCTGCGCCCGGACCGCCCGGAACACCTCGCCCCCGACGCCAGGGAGGTTGAAGATCCCCTCGGTGACGATCGCGCCGCCCATGAGATGCCCGAGGTCGACGCCGAGGAACGTGACCACCGGGATCAGCGAGTTGCGCAGCGCGTGCCGGCCGACCACCCGCTGGCGGGTCATGCCCTTCGCGGTTGCGGTGCGGACGTAGTCGGCGCGGAGGTTCTCCACCAGGCTCGTGCGGGTCAGCCGCGCGATGTAGGCGAGCGAGGTCGCCCCGAGCACCATGCCGGGCAGCACGTAGCTCACCCACCCGTCGCGGACGCCGGAGATCGGCAGCCAGCGGAACCTCAAGCCGAGCAGGATCTGCGCCGTGTACCCAAGGACGAAGATCGGTATCGACACGACCACGATCGTCGTGACGAGCACGAGGTTGTCCATGAACGACCCGCGCCGCAGCCCCGCGAGCACCCCCGCGAGCAGCCCGAGCACCACCTCGAACGTGAACGCCACCAGCGCGAGGCGGGCCGTGACCGGGAACGACTCCTTCAGGATCGTGCTGACCTGCCGCCCCCGGAACGTCTCCCCGAAGTCGCCCGTAAAGACCCCGGTGATGTACTTCCCGTACTGGACGGGCAGCGGATCGTCCAAGTGGTACCGCTCACGCAGCTCCTGCCGGACCGACTCCGAGGGCGGGCGGTCCCCCGTCAGCGCCCGGATCGGGTCACCGGGGATCCGATAGACCATGGCGAAGATCAGGAACGTCGCTCCGAAGAAGACCGGGACGATCTGGAGCAGGCGACGAATCGTGTAGCGGCCCATGGGCGTTGCCTAGCGGTGCGGTGCCTACCTGACGACCGTGACGTTCGCCACGTCGTAGTCGCCGCGCGCGTCGACCACGACGTTGTCCACGTGCGCGGAGTGGCCCGCGTTGACCCGCCCGTAGAACAGCGGGATGACGGGCATGTCCGCGAGGATTCGGTCCTCGGCTTGGTGGTAGAGGGTGACGCCCTGGTCGATGCTGCCCGCCGCGTTGCCCTGCGCGATGAGCCGGTCGACCTGGGGGTTGGAGTAGCCAGCGTGGTTCGACGAGCCGGTCGTCGAGAAGATCGGCTCGAGGTAGTTCTGGGGGCTCGGGTAGTCCATGATCCACCCCAGGCGGTACGGCCCGGTGGACTGCTTGCTGTCCAGGAAGCTCAGGTACTCCGAGAAGTCGAACTGCTTGAACACCGGGGGTGAGATGCCCAGGTTCCTGCTGAGCTGGTTCGCGACCGCCTCCATCCACTTGTCGTGGCTCGCGCCGCTGTTGAACCACAGCTCCAGCTGCCCGTCGAAGCCGCCGGCCTCGTCGAACAGCCGCTTCGCCGCCGCCGGGTCGTATGCGCAGTTGTCTCCGCACGCGTTCGCTCGGGCGCCGATGACCAGCGGGGAGACGTAACCGAACGCCGGCGTCCGTGCTCCGCCGAAGATCTTCTCCGCGATCTCAGCGCGGTCGATCGCCTTCGAGAACGCGATCCGCAACTTTGGATTTTGGAATTCAGGCCGGTAGAGCGGGAAGCCGATGTAGGTGAAGTCCGAGCGCGGGCGCTCGAAGTACCGGCCGTCCAGATCCTGCTCGGCCTCGCTGATCTTGTCGATCGGGATCTCGTCCAAGATGTCGAGCTGACCGCCCACGAGATCGTTGTACGCGGTCTGGTCGCTGGTGTAGATGCGGAACTCCACCGCCCCGGCCTTGGCCGGCACGCCCGCGTAGCCGGAAAAGCGCTGCATCCGGATGGAGCGGTTGTGCTGCCACGGGCCGTCCATCATGAACGGCCCGTTGCCGATCGGCTGGTCACCGTACGCCTTCGGGTCCCTCGCCAGCGCGTCTGGAACGGGGAGGAACGGGTGGTAGCCGAGCGTCACCGGGAACTGGCTGAACGGCTCGGAAAGCGTCACCTGGAAGGTCGTGTCGTCGACCACCTGCAGGCCGCCCATCTCCTTCGCCTTCGGCGGGCTCGCGCTGCAGTCGACCTTGCCGTCGGCACCCTTTCCGCACTGCACGTCGTCGTAGCCGGAGATGTTGGAGTAGAAGTTCGCGTTGCCTTGCGCGTTCGGGCCGTAGGCGCCGAAGTTCCAGCCGTTCACGTAGGACCGCGCGGTTACCGGCGTGCCGTCGTGGAACGTCCAACCGCTGCGGATCTTGATCGTCCAGACCTTCTGGTCCGGGCTCGTGATCGCTTCGGCCATCGCGTTGACCGGCTTGCTCGTCTCGGTGTCGTAGGCCACCAGCCCGGTGAACAGCCCCTTGAGGACCTTGGCGCCCTCGGACTCATGCGTGTCCGACGGGATCAGCGGGTTCTGCGGCTCGTGGATGGCGGCGGAGAACTCGCCGCCGGTTTGCCTGCCGTCCGGCTGGCCTCCGCCGCACGCGGCTGCGAGCAGCCCGAACGCCAGCAGGAGCACCGCCGGCCTGCGGAATCTGACCCTCATACCTTCACTCCTCGGCCCATGGCCGGGCACCCGGTCGGCCACCGCTGATCTCCCCGACGGGGGAGATCAGCCTAACCGATGTGGTGCGCCGCGTCTCGAGGGCATTGGCGCCACATGTGTGGATCACCGACCCCGCCACATAGGATCGGCCGATGCAGCTTGCGGTCAGCCTTCCCGTCGCCGGTGTCGGCGTGGACGCCACGGTCCCGTTTGTGAGGCGCTGCGTCGAGTGGGGCTACTCCGCCGCGTGGAGCAGCGAGGTCGCGGGGCCCGACTTCCCGTCGCTGCTCGGGGCGGTCGCTTCGTGCGGCGTGGATCTCGGTGTCGCCGTGGCGCCGGTCCAGACGCGCAGCCCCTGGCTGCTGGCCGCGACCGCATCGACGCTGTCGCATCTGTCCGGTGGCCGGTTCACGCTCGGGTTGGGGACGTCGAGCGAGGTCATCGTCGAGCAGTGGTCGGGAATCCCGTTCGAACGGCCGCTCGAGCGGTTGCGTGAGACGGTCGAGGCGGTGCGGGCGATCCTGTCGGGGCAGCGGGTCGACCTCTCCGGCGAGTTCGTCACGGCCCGCGGGTACCGGCTGTTCGCGCCGCCGCCGGCCCCGGTCCCGATCGTCGTCGGCGCGCTGAACCGGCGGAGCCTCCGTCAGGCAGGGGCGATCGCCGACGGCGTGTGCCTCAACCAGCTCGCGCCCGAGCACGTCCCGTTGGTGCTCGCCGAGGCGCGCGCCGGCGCTGAGGCGGCCGGCCGGGACCCCTCGGGGCTCCTGGTGGTGGCCAGGCTGCTCTGCTGGGTCACGGACGACGTGCCCGCCGCGCGAGAGCAGGCCCGCCGCACGCTCGTTCCCTACATCGCCACGAGCGTCTACCACCGGTTCTACCGCTGGCTCGGGTTCGGGGAGGAGGCCGAGGCGGTGCGTGTCGCCCTGGGCGGCCGTGACCGCAAGGCGGCCACCGCGGCGGTCAGCGACCGCCTCCTCGACGCCGTCACCGCGATCGGCGACGAGGAGTTCGTGACGGCCAAGGTGCAGGCGTACGTCGATGCCGGCGTGGCCGTCCCGGTGATCGCGTGCCTGTGCCCGGACGCGGTCGCCGCCGAGCGGACGCTGAGGGGAATCGCCGCGCGCCTGCGTACGGCTCGGTGACGTTGCGCGTTGTCCACTACGAGCAACACGGGGCGTCCTCCCTTTCACAGGCCGCTGAACCAGTGGCCCGCGCCTACCACTGACTAGGATCCGCGCATGGATTTCGCCACGAGCGGGAAGGTGCGCAAACTCCAAGCACAGGTGCGGGAGTTCATGGACGCCGAGGTCCTGCCGAACGAGGGGCGGTACCACCAGCAGATCGCCGCCTCCGGCGATCCCTGTCACCAGCCGGCGGTGATGGAGGAGCTCAAAGCCAAGGCGCGGGCGGCGGGCCTGTGGAACCTGTTCCTGCCGGACCCTGAGTGGGGCGCCGGCCTGACCACGCTGGAGTACGCGCCGCTGTGCGAGCTCATGGGGCACAGCCTGATCGGCCCTGAGGCGTTCAACTGCAGCGCGCCCGACACGGGCAACATGGAGGTGCTCGCTCGGTACGGCAACCGGATCCAGCAGGAGCGATGGCTCGTCCCGTTGCTGGAGGGCGAGATCCGCTCATGCTTCTGCATGACCGAGCCCGGCGTGGCGAGCTCCGACGCGCGCAATATCGGTGCCCGCATCGTGCGCGACGGCGATGGGTACGTCATCAACGGGCGCAAGTGGTGGACGACCGGCGCGGCTCAATCACGGTGCGAGCTGAGCGTCTTCATGGGCGTCACCGATCCCGGCGCGGACCCGTACCGGCGGCAGTCGATGATCCTCGTGCCGCTCGCCGAGCCCGGTGTCGAGATCGTCCGCACGCTCAACGTCTTCGGCTACGAGCCGCCGCCCAGCCACTGCGAGCTGGCCTTCACCGACGTCCGCGTCCCCGCTCACAACCTCCTCCAGTCCGAGGGCGACGGCTTCCGGATCGCGCAGGAGCGGCTCGGGCCGGGCCGGGTCCACCACTGCATGCGGCTGATCGGCATGGCCGAGCGCGCCCTCGAGCTCATGTGCCAGCGGGTCGACGCGCGGACCACGTTCGGCAGGCAGCTGTCCGAGCAGGGCGTGATCCAGGACTGGATCGCCCGCTCCCGGACGGAGATCGAGCAGGCTCGCCTGCTCACCCTGAAGGCCGCGTGGACGATGGACGCCGTCGGCAGCAAGGCCGCCCGAGCCGAGATCGCGGCGATCAAGATCGTCGCTCCCACCATGGCCCTGAGCGTCGTCGACCGGGCGATCCAGGCGTTCGGCGGCGCCGGCGTGTCGGGGGACACCCCGCTCGCCGAGTTCTGGGCCTACGCCCGGACGCTCCGAATCGCCGACGGCCCCGACGAGGTGCACATCGCCAGCCTCGCCAAGCACGAGCTGCGCCGGCAACGGCAACGGGCGACGAGGCCGCCCAACTCGCCCAACTCGCCCAACGCGTGACCGCCACGACCAGGAACAGCCTGGCCGCGTTACTTCTTCGCCGGCTCGAAGTACGGGTTCGCGCCGGCGGCGTGGTCGGTGACGTCGATGACGTGTCTGATCTCGGGCACGGCCTCCTTGATGGCGACCTCGATGCCCTGGCTGAGCGTCACCGTCGCCATGCCGCAGCCCTGGCAGCCCCCGGAAAGGCGCAGGTACGCGGTGTCGCTCTCGACCGCGACGAGCTCGGCCTGGCCGCCGTGGGCGGCGATGGCGGGGTTGACGGACTCGTCGAGCACCTGCATGACCCGCTGCGGCACGGACCCGGACAGGTCGGCCGGCGGGCGCCGGGCACCGACCGCTGGGCTGGGGCTGTTCGGGTTGTCGACGAAGATCCCGCCGGTCTCGAGATCGCCCTGGCGGTCGAGCACGGCGCCCCGCAGGGCGGGGACACTCGCGGCGGGGATCACGATGGCGATGTCGTCGTGGTGCTGGACGGCATGGTTCGGTCCAGCCTTCGCGAGCTCGTCGAGGTAGAGGTTGTAGGTGTACTTGCCCCCCGAGACGCCGGTGACCTCGAGCCACAGCGCGAGGCGCTTGGGCTCGGGGTCCCGGGAGCGGAACCAGAGCGCCTTCTGGCGGGCGGCTTCAGTGACGCGAACCACCGGTTCGTTCTCGGTCATGTCGCACCCCAATGTGGACGTCGCGATCGTGCAGGCTACGGTACACGGGTGGCACGCATTCTTCTCCTCTTACCGAGCTCGACCTACCGAGCCGCCGACTTCCTCCGGGCGGCCGCCGAGGTCGGGGCCGAGGTCGTCGTCGCCTCCGAGCGTCGCCAGGCGCTCGCCCCGCTCATGGGCCACCGCGCGCTGACCGTGCCGCTGCGCTGGCCCGGGAAGGCCGCCGACCGGATCGTCGCCCTGGCCGAGCAGGCGCCGCTCGACGCGGTCGTCGCTGTGGACGACCAGGGCGTGCTCGTCGCCGCGCAGGCTGCCGCCCGGCTCGGCCTTGCCCACAACCCGCCAGAGGCGGTCGCGGCCACCCGCGACAAGGCGGCGCTGCGTCGGCGGCTGGCCGCCGCGGGCGTGCGGCAGCCGGAGTTCCGCGTCGTCGCCGGTGACGACGACGTCGCTGCCGCCGCTGCGGCCGTCGGTCCGCCGGTGGTGGTGAAGCCCGTGTCGCTGTCGGGCAGCCGGGGTGTCATCCGGGCCGACGACCCGGCGGCGGCCGCTGGGGCAGCCGCCCGCGTGCGGCGGATCCTCGAGGACGCGGGCGAGGATCCCGCCTGCCCGCTGCTCGTCGAGGGGTTTGTGCCGGGCGCCGAGGTCGCGGTCGAGGCGCTGCTCCGCGGCGGGCGCCTGGAGGTGCTGGCGACGTTCGACAAGCCGGACCCGCTCGACGGCCCGTTCTTCGAGGAGACGATCTACGTCACCCCGTCGCGCCTCGGGCCGGCCACGCTGCAGGAGGTGCGTGAGACGGCCGCCGCCGCGGCCGCCGCGCTCGGCCTCGTCGAGGGCCCGGTCCACGCCGAGCTGCGGATCAACTCGGAAGGTGTGCACATGCTGGAGCTCGCCGCCCGGTCGATCGGGGGGCTGTGCGCGCGGACGCTGCGGTTCGGGGTGGGGATGAGCCTGGAGCAGGTCATCCTCCGCCACGCGCTCGGCCTGCCGCTCGACGACCTGGCCCGCGAGGCGGCGGCAGCGGGGGTGATGATGCTCCCCATCCCGTGCGCGGGAGTGCTCCGTGAGGTGCGCGGCCGGGACGAGGCAAGCGCGGTGCCAGGCGTCGCGGGGCTGGAGATCACCATCCTCCCCGGCCGCCCGGTCCGCCCCCTGCCGGAGGGGGACCGTTACCTCGGGTTCCTGTTCGCGCGAGGGGAGACGCCCGAGGACGTCGAGGAGACGCTCCGGAAGGCCCACGCGCACCTCGACGTGGTCATCGAGGCTGGGGAAGGGGTGCGCCGCTAGCGGTGGCGGTTCGCTGCGCGAGCCGAGTAGAACAGCGCCAGGCCCAGCCCGACGGCGAGGAGCGGGAGGACCCACCGCCAGGCATCCATGCTGAGCGGGCGGGTGAGGAACAGCAGCCCGAGGACAGTGAAGGCCAAGCCGAACACGAGCGAGATCGGGTCGAGGTCGTGGCGTTCCATCAGAGTCCCTCCGCCCTTACGGCTGCTGGCGCTTGGGTGACGGTCACGCCGCCTGCGCCGGCGCGAAGGTCGAGGAGCAGCCGCCCGGCGCCTGGTGTCCCGCTGGCGTGATAGGTCGGCTTGAGCCCGACGCCGTGCTCACGGTGGCCGAAGACGCGCACGTCGCCCGCCCTCACCTTGGTGTTCACCGTGACGTCCACGCCCTCGGGGACGATCACGGTGATGTTCCCCGCCCCGATCCTGGCGACCACATGAGTGGGGTCGGCGGACAGGGGCAGGGCGGTCAGGTCGAGCGTGAGGTCGCCGAAGCCGAGCTCGAACGGTTGCGCGACCTGGGCGCGGCTGGTCGGTCGCCTGGCGCGGTCCCCGAACCAGCCGTGGTGGTCGCCGTGGAACGGCCCGAAGAGCAGGGCCACCGCGCTCGTGGCGAACAGGGCAGGGACGAGCAGGACGCCGATCACGATCAGCCACCGGGCGGTGCCCCACCAGGCGCCGATGACCAGTGCTATTCCGACGACGAGCAGGAGCAGCGCGAGCAGCCGGCGGGTGTTGAGCTGGAACAGACCGAGGTTCTCGAGCAGCGCCGCCGCGCCAGCAACGAGCAGGCCGGCCGCGACCGCGAGCCGCCCGAGGATCGACCGCCGCCGGGGCGGCGAGAGGGGCGCTGCGGGCAGGGCGGGGGTCCCAGTCGCCAGGTCGGTGCCCGGAGAGGTCGCCGACGAAGTCACCGGCTCGCCCCGGCGGAACAACAGCACGCCGAGGCCGATCAGCAGCAGCGCCCAGAAGACGCCGGGTCGCCAGAACCCGAAGCCGACGTCGAACCCGAAGGGGCGCTGCCACGGGAAGAGGCCGTTGAAGCCGATGAGCCACGCGAAGGTCGCCGCCAGCACCGGGAGGACGACGAGGATGGCGGCGAGCACGGCAAGGACCACCCAGACCGAGCGGGCGCTGCCTGCATGCCGCCGTTCCCTGTCGGTGTCGGCTGGAATGACCGCCCAGGCGATGAGGTAGACCAGGATCCCCAGCGGGAAGGTGACGAGGCCGAACGCGACCAACACGAGACGGCAGATGACCGGGTCGATGTCGAAGTAGGCGGCGACGCCGCTCGCGACGCCTCCGAGGACCCTCTGGTCCGTCCGACGGGTCAGGCGTCTGGGACGCGTGCCGGTGCGCGTGCCGGTGCTCGGCGAGGAGGCGCCGGATTCGGCGCGCTGCGCCCCGTCCGCGTCCCGGGCAGCGCCCTCGTCAGGTGGTTGGTCAGTGGTGTTGTCCATACAAGCGATGATCAGCGCCGGACGGCGGCTGGGCTATCGGGGATCACCCTGCCCACCCCCCAAGCCCGCCGCGGGGCGTCAGGGTCATCCCCGGTAGGCGGCACTGACGACGCGTGCCACTATCGGGGCTATGAGCAGGGGCCGAAGCTCCGGCGGGCGGCGCTGCCCAGTCGCCGACGAAGACGCGGCAGGACGCCTCACCGCTGTGAACCTCAGAGCGTGTCTGAAAACTGGTTCGGGGGTTTCGGCGGCAAGGGGGCAAGGGGGAGTCCCCGCAGAAAGGCCGCCGAAACCGCGCTCCGCTCCGCCCACGGGGCAAGGCCGCGGTTCTCAAACACGCTCTAGGGCACCCGCCGTGGTCCGTGTTTCGACCCAGGCGCTATGACTGAGACGGCCACCTCACACCCGGTAGCCCCAAGGGTGGGACCATGCCACCGCGTGGCCCGCAGCCGCACGGATCGTGTGGTCGCTGGCGTGGCGGGCGGGTTGGGGGACCAGCTGCGGGTCGATCCGGTGCTCGTGCGGCTCGCGTTCGTGGCCCTGGCGGCGGCAGGCGGTTTCGGGGTCGGGCTCTACCTGGTGGCCTCGCTGCTGCTTCCCGAGCAGGACCCCGACCAGGCCGTGCGGCCTCGTGCCGCACCCAGCCTTCAGCGCCTGGCGGGGTTCGGCCTGGCCATGCTGGGTGCGCTCCTGCTCCTCCGCGACCTAG
>JBOGEB010000056.1:0-6024 GCA_050743125.1 Egibacteraceae bacterium | reverse complement strand
CTAGGGCTGTGGTTCACGGACTCGCTGACGTGGCCGGTTGTCCTGGCCACGCTCGGCTCCGCGGTGATCTGGGCGCACAGCGACGGGTGGGATCGCGCAGACCCGTTCCGGATCGTGAGACGAGGCTCGAGGGTACGGGTGGCGGTCGGGGCGCTGCTCGTTCTGACCGGTATGGGTTTGTTCCTCCGGGCGATCGGCGCGCTGGCAGCGGTCGGCAGCGGGCTCGTCCCGATCGCCGTCACGACCAGCGGGCTGGGGCTGATCCTCGCGCCGTGGGGCTGGAGGCTGGCACGCCAGGCGAGCGAGGAGCGCCGCGAGCGGATCCGCTCGGAGGAGCGGGCGGAGGTGGCGGCGCACCTGCACGACTCGGTGCTGCAAACGCTCGCGCTGATCCAGCGGGCCGGGGACCGGGGCGAGATGGTCGCCCTCGCGCGCGGGCAGGAGCGGGAGCTGCGGGCCTGGCTCTACGGCCTGCCCGGCCAGGGCGGTGCAGGCAGCTTGAGCGCCGCCGTCAACGAGTTGGCCAGCCGGATGGAGCGGCTCCACCATGTCCCCGTCGAGGTCGTGCTCGTGGGCGACCGGCCGCTGGACGCCCACGCCTGGGCCGTCGTCGAGGCTTGCGGCGAGGCCGTGCACAATGCCGCCCGGCACTCGGGGGCGGACCTCGTGTCCGTCTACGTCGAGGTCGAGCCGCAGGCGCTTACCGTGTACGTGCGTGACGAGGGCAAAGGGTTCGCCCTCGACGCCGTGCCGACCGACCGACGCGGCATCACCGAGTCGATCCTCGGCCGGATCCAGCGCCACGGCGGTCGCGCGACGGTCACGACCGAGCCGGGAGAGGGGACGGAGGTCGAGCTGTGGATGCCACTGGCGTGATCCGCGTCTTCCTGGTCGACGATCACCAGTTGTTCCTGTCGGGAGTCCGCACGGAGCTGGGTGGCGAGTTCGCGATCGTCGGGGCAGCCAGCGACATCGACCAGGCGATCGCCGGCATCCGTGCGAAGAAGCCGGACGTCGTCCTCCTCGACGTCCACATGCCGGGCGGCGGTGGCCGGACGGTGATCGAAGCGGTCGCGCAGACGCACCCAGCCGTGCGCTTCCTCGCGCTGTCCGTGTCGGACGCCGCGGAGGACGTCATCGGCGTCGTGCGGGCGGGCGCCCGTGGGTACGTGACGAAGACGATCGCCCCAGCCGAGCTCGGGGCGGCGATCCGTCGGGTCCACTCCGGTGACGCGGTGTTCTCGCCGCGGCTCGCCGGCTTCGTCCTCGACGCGTTCGCCGGTCAGGTCACGCCGGACGATCCCGAGCTCGACCTCCTGACCGCGCGCGAACGTGAGGTCCTCTGCCATATCGCCCGTGGCTACGCGTACAAGCAGATCGCCAAGCGTCTGCAGATCTCCGTCAAAACCGTCGAGACGCACGTCTCGGCGGTGCTCCGCAAACTCCAGCTGTCCAACCGCCACGAACTCACCCGCTGGGCGACGGACCGCAAACTCGTCTAGCCCTCGTTATATGGAGCAGTATGTGGAACAGTTGCGCAGCATGCTGGACGCATCCAGCGCACCCCCCACGGCCCCTTGAGCAACAACGAGTCGGGGAAGCGCGATCATAACGGGACACCATGAATCGTCCAGAGGGGCCTACCGCTTCCCGCGCGCTGGCAGCAGAATACGGACGAGATGACGAAGGCGCTAATCAGATCGTCCTCAATGAAGGCCGTTTTCGCTGGCGGTGGCGAGATGGGTGCGCTCATCGCGTCACTGGACTGGACGAGCACGTCCATCGGCCCCTTCGAGCAGTGGCCGCAGAGTCTGCGGACGGCGGTGAGCATCTGCCTCTCGTCCCGGTTCCCCATGCTGATCTGGTGGGGGGCGGACCTCGTCATGCTCTACAACGACGCGTGCCGCCCGATCCTGGGGTCGACGAAGCATCCGCAGGCGATGGGCGCGAACGGCGCAAAAATCTGGCCGGAGATCTGGCACGTCATGGCACCTCTGCTGTCCGGGGTGCTCGAGCGTGGTGAGGCCACGTGGTCTGACGACCAAATGTTCCTTCTCGACCGCAACGGATATGTGGAAGAGTGCTATTTCACCTCCTCTCATTCCCCGATCCGTGGCGACACCGGCGGAGTCGGCGGGGTGTTCACCGCAATTACCGAAACCACCGAGCGGGTGCTCAGCGAGCGCCGGTTGCGCACGCTGGGTGAGCTCGCCGAGGACACTGCTGAGTCCCGGACCGCCGAGGAGGCATGCGACCGAGCGGCGGAGGCGTTGGCGCGCAATCGGGCCGACCTCCCGTTCCTCCTGCTCTATCTGCTCGACAACGACGTCGCGCGGTTGACCGCGGCGAACGGGGTCAGGGTAGGCAAGGAGCCAGTGCCTGCCGCCGTCGACCTGGCAGACGATGACTCGGGCTGGCGGATCGGGGAGGTCGCGACCTCCGGCAAGGTGGTGCTCCTGGACAGTCTGCCCGGCCGGCTGGCTTGCCCGACGACGAACGGGCGACCGCCGAGCAGGGCGCTCGTGCTGCCGGTGCAGCAGGCCGGGCAGCCCCTGCCCGTCGGCGTCCTCGTCGCGGGGATCAGCCCGAGCCACGCGTTCGACGCGAGCTACCAGGGCTTCTGCCAGCTCCTCGCCAGCCACCTCGCGGCCGTGGTCGCGAGCGCCCGCGCGTACGAGGACGAGCGGCGGCGCGCCGAGGCCCTCGCGGCGCTCGACCGGGCGAAGACCGAGTTCTTCAGCAACGCCAGCCACGAGTTCCGCACGCCGCTCACGCTGCTGCTGGGACCTTTGGAGGACACGCTGGCCGACGGCAACGATCCGCTCAGCGACCTCCAGCGCGAGCGGCTCGACGTGGCCAGGCGCAACGCGACCCGGCTGCTTACCCTGGTGAACGCGCTGCTCGACTTCTCCCGGCTTCAGGAGGGACGCCTGCGCGCCTGGTACGAGCCCACCGACCTCGGCATGCTGACCGCCGATGTCGCGAGCGTCTTCCGATCCGCGGTGGAGCGCGCCGGGCTGCGTTTCCTGGTGGACTGCCCGTCGTTGGAGCCGGTGTACGTGGACCGGTCGATGTGGGAGAGGGTCGTCCTCAACCTCGTGTCGAACGCCCTGAAGTTCACCTTCTCCGGCGAGATCACCGTGCGGGTCCGGCACTGCGGCGAGCAGGCGGTGCTCGAGGTCGCCGACACCGGGACCGGCATCCCGGCGGAGGAGCTGCCGAGGATCTTCGACCGGTTCCACCGCATCCACAGCGCGCGCTCCCGCACCCACGAGGGCAGCGGGGTCGGGCTGGCGCTCGCGCTCGCGCTCACGGAGCTCCACGGCGGGACGATCGCGGTGGACAGCACGGTCGGGGAGGGCTCAACGTTCACCGTGTCCGTGCCGCTGGGGGCGGCCCACCTGCCCGCCGACCAGCTGCGCAGCCCGCAGGGTGGTCCGCTGACCACGGCCGTGACCTGCGCCTACGTCGAGGAGGCCGCCCGCTGGCTGCCGGAGCCTGAGGGCGAGGTCGGACCCTCCCCAGGGGGGCTCGGCGGTCGCGTCCTCCTCGTCGATGACAACGCGGACATGCGCCGTTACGTCACGCGTCTTCTGGGCGCTTACTGGGAGGTCGAGACCGCCGGTGACGGGCTCACCGCGCTGGAGGCCGCCCGCCGGCAGGTGCCCGACCTTGTGCTCACCGACGTGATGATGCCGCGCATGGACGGCTTCGAGCTGCTCCGCGCCCTGCGTAGGGAGCCGAGCACCAGTCGCGTCCCGGTAGTGATGCTCTCCGCCCGCGTCGGGGGCGAGGCCCCGATCGAGGGTCTGGACGCCGGCGCCGACGACTACCTCGTCAAGCCCTTCACTGCCCGGGAGCTCATCGCGCGTGTGCGGGCGAACCTCGAGCGCGCGCGGGTGCGGGAGGAGGCCACCCGCCAGGCCAACGACCACGCCCGGGTTCTCCACGGGCTCGCCGAGGCCGCGACGGTGCTCACGTCGGCGGCCTCGCTCGACGAGGTCCTCGAGGCGGTCACCGCGCAAGCCCGCGAGCTGATCGGCGCGCACCAGGCGGTCACGAGCATGAACTCGAGCCAGGGCTCGGCCCCAGACTCGCCGCAGACGGTCACCGCGGTCTCATTGTCGGACAAGTACACGGACTTTTTCGAGTCGTGCGCCGAGGCGCGGGAGGGCTGCGGGACCTCCCCGCTCACGTATCGAGAGCACCGGCCGCTGCGGATGACCCAGTCCGAGCTGGAGTCGCACCCTGGAGGGAATGGGCTCGACCTGACGGCCGGCCGGTGTCCATCGACACCCGGGTGGCTTACGGCACCGCTGACGGCTGCGGACGGCTCGAACTTGGGGCTGATCCAGCTGTCGGACAAGCTCGAGGGCGAGTTCACCGAGCGGGACGAGCACATCCTCGTCCAGCTCGCGGCGATCGCGTCTGGCCGGATCGAGCGGGCGCGAGCCGAAGACCGGGCCCGGCACGTGTCCGCGACGCTGCAGCAGAGCTTGCTCCCGGCCCGCCTGCCCGACCTCGACCACGCCATCGTGGCGGCCCGCTACCTGCCCAGAAATGGCGACGTCGATGTCGGCGGCGACTGGTACGACGTCGTCGTGATGCCGGACGGGCGGATCCTCCTTGCGGTCGGCGACGTCGTCGGCCACGGCGAGCGGGCGGCCGCGGCGATGGGACAGCTCCGCAACGCGCTCCGCGCGTACGCGTTGGAGGGATTCGGCCCGGCGACGGTGCTCGGGCGGCTGAACCGGCTGGGGGAGGCGTTGCGCGAGCAGCACTTCTCGACGGTCGCCTGCCTGTGCTTCGACCCGCGCACCGGGCTGCTCCAGTACGCGAACGCAGGGCACCCGCCGCCGGTCGTGCTGGACGCAGACGGGACGACGCGCTTCGTCGAGGGGGCTCGCGGCGTGCCGATCGGCGCGGTGAGCCGCTCGGATTACACCGAGCTCGAGACCCGCCTCTTTGACGGCGCGACGCTGCTGCTCTACACCGACGGGCTCGTCGAGAGCCGCACCCGCAGCCTTGACCAGGGGCTCGCCGACCTGGCGGACGCGCTCAGGGCCGGGCCGGCAGACCTCGAGTCGCTCCTCGACCACGTCCTCACCCAGGTCCCGCACGCCGCCCGGGACGACGACGTCGCGCTTGTCGCGGTGCGCGTCCTCGAACGACCGGTGATGGACATCACGCTGCGGCTGCCCACCAAGCCCCACGCGCTCGCGGTGCTCCGCGCGCGGGTCCGCCACTTCCTCGCCGACGCGCGCATCGGCGAGCACGACACCCAGGAGCTGCTCGTGGCGCTCGGTGAGGCGGTGGCCAATGCCATTGTGCACCCGATCGCGCCCGCCCAGCCGTTCATCGAGGTCGAGCTGCGCACGAGCGCCGACGAGGTCGTCGCCACGGTCCGCGACTTCGGCCAGTGGAACGGCAACGGTGAGGACGACAACCGCGGGCGGGGGATGCCGCTGATGGAGGCGCTCACCGACGTCGAGATCGGCGAGCACGAGGGCGGGACCGTCGTAACGCTGCGGCGTGCCTTGAGCGCGCGTGTCGAAACTCCCCAGGACGGTGTCGCGGAGTCGCCGACGAAGGCTCACCGTGGCGTCTCACCGCTCCAAACCCAAGGACGACCAACGGAATCCGCCCAGAGCACCCACCCTGGCCCAGTTTCGACACCCGTTCTGAGGGATCAAACATGAGCGCGCGTGTCGAAACTCCCCAGGACGGGGTCGCGGAGTCGCCGACGAAGGCTCACCGAGTCGTCTCACCGCTCCAAACCCAAGGACGACCAACGGAATCCGCCCAGAGCACCCACCCTGGCCCAGTTTCGACACCCGTTCTGAGGACGTGTTTGAGAATCGTGGCCTTGCCCCGTGGGCGAAGCGGAGCGGAGCGCAGTTTCGGCGGCCCTTGCCGCCGAAACTGCCTCAGATATAACAAAACATACGACGATGACCTGACAAGACTGTCGCGTCGCGTCGGGTGGAGCGACCTAAAAGGCTCTTCGCGAGCGGAACCCGACGC
>JBOGEB010000055.1:0-23313 GCA_050743125.1 Egibacteraceae bacterium | reverse complement strand
TCGTGTTCACGGTCGTCGTGCTCCAAAGGGTCACGACCACCCAAGGGACGAAGGAGCAGCGGCCGTCCTTCCAGGTCGTGCTGGAGCCGCGCGGCGGTGACTGGCGCGTGGCGAACCTGGTGGCCTAGAACGTGTTTGAGATTGTTGTGGGAGGTCGCGTCGCGTCGGGTTCCGCTCGCGAAGAGCCTTTTAGGTCGGAGCCTCTTTCCGGGACGCGACGCGACCGACTCGTCAAGCCATCGTCGTATGTTTTTGTGAGAGCTGTTGCGGTTTCGGCGACCACTCGCTTTGGGGGAGCCCGGACGTGGTGAGCGCGCCACCGCAACTGTCGCCCCCGGCCCCCAGAAAGCTCGCGCCCGCCTCCGAGACGCTCACCGCGAGTGGTGGGCTCACTCGGCGCGTGCTCCTGATCGGCGGCGGAGTCGTGGTGGCGGGATTGACCGTGATTGTCACGGCGACGACCAGTGTCATACGGGTGATCTCGCAGCTCAGCCCGGAGGCGGGGACCCTGCAGCCGTCCGCGACCGCGCTGGCCGAGATCCCTCCGGCGATGCTCCAGCTCTACCGAGCGGCTCCCCCACGCTGGTGCCCGGGACTGTCGTGGGCCGTGCTCGCGGGGATCGGCTGGGTCGAGACCCGGCACGGCACGAGCCCAGACCAGATCTCCGCAGCCGGTGCGAAAGGACCGATGCAGTTCATGCCCGGCACCTGGGCGCAGTACGGCGTCGATGCCGACGGCAACGGCATCGCCGACATCTGGAACCCCGCCGATGCGATCGCCAGCGCCGCGAACTATCTCGGCGCGAACGGCGCCGGCAACCCCGCGATGCTGCGACAGGCGATCTGGCACTACAACCACGACTGGGACTATGTCGACATGGTCCTCGCCAAGGCCGCCGAGTACGGCGCCGCGGCCACCGTCGGGCCGATCATCATCGGCGGCGTCACCGGCAACCCGGCCGCGCTGATCAACAGCCCGCGGGTGACGATGACCCGCCGCGATGCCGCCGACCTGCTGAACCCGCGCATGGACCCGCGGGTCATCGCGGTCCTGCAGGCGCTCGCCCAAGTCCACACGTTCAACATCGTCGTGGTGCACACCGGCCACAGCATGTGCGTGGGCGGCGGTAACGCGCTGCCCTGCCAGGTGAGCAATCACTACTCCTACCGCGCGGTCGACATCGGCCCCGTCGATGGCGCGCGCGTCAGCCCCAGCAACTCCGGCGCCCTCGCGATGGTGAAATGGCTCGCCTCGCTCCAGGGCCCTCTCCGTCCGACCGAGGTCGGCAGCCCCTGGGACCTGGGCTATCCCGGCCACTTCACCGACCGCTTCCATCAGCACCACCTCCACATCGGCTACGACATCCCGCTCGCGGGGCGCTGATGCGCTACCGGGACCGCTGGTAGGGGACGCCGACGGAGGCGGGCGGGGTGGCTCGGCCGATCGCGCCGGCCAGGACGACGATCGTGACGGCGAACGGAAGGATCTGCAGGAACTGGCTCGGCACAGGGCGCCCGCCGACCGTCACGCCCAGGAACTGGATCCGCGTGCCGAGCGCGTCGGCGAAGCCGAACAGCATGGCGCCGCCGAAGGCACCCCACGGCCGCCACTTGCCAAAGATCAGGGCGGCCAGAGCGATGAACCCGCGACCGTTCACAAGCCCTGCGTCGAACGAGCCGACCGTCTCGAGCGACAGCCACGCTCCCGCGAGCCCCGCGATCAGCCCGCCCAGGATGACCGCCTGATAGCGGGCGCGGAGCACGTCGATCCCGAGAGTCTCCACCGCGTGCGGGTTCTCCCCCACCGATCGCACCCGTAGCCCCCACGGAGTCCGCAGCAGCACGACTTGGGTCGCGACGAACAGCGCGAACATCGTGAAGAAGATCGGCTTGCCGGTGAACAGGGGCCGGCCGATCAGCGGGAGCTGTGACAACAGCGGGATCGACCATTCGGGCAGCGTGCGCGCCGAGCCGATTCCCAGCGGCAGGAGCACCTGCCGACGCAGGAAGCTCGTCACCCCGAGCGCGAGCAGGTTGATCACCACGCCGGAGACGATCTGGTCGACCCGGAAGGTCACGCACAGCGCCGCGTGGAGCGCGGCGAGCAGCCCACCGGTTGCCACCGCCACGACCACCGCGAACCCCAGTGGCGCGCCGCCGGACCCGCCGAGCAGCGCGTAGACGACGAAGCCGATGCCTGCGCCCGCGAGCATCATCCCCTCGATGCCGATGTTCACGACGCCGGACCGCTCGCTCCACAACCCCGCGAGCGCGCCGAGCGCGATCGGGGTGCCGAGCCGCAGCGACTCAGCGAGCAGCGGGACGAGGTTCGTCTGCCGCGACGACGACAGCGCGAGGCTGCAGGTGAGCACAAGCGGTACGAGCAACGCGGTCGCGGCGGTCAGCGCGATGCCCGCCGCGCGGCGGGTCCAGCGCTCGGTGACCGCGACCGCGCCCAGGACGGCGAGCAGTCCCCCGATGCCGAGCACCGCGCCGCGCGGGTCGAGGACGATTCGCGGGGCGCCCCGCCCGACCCCAACCGCGAACCTGACGTCCTGACCGGGCAGCGCTCCGGCGACCCGGACGGCGAGCAACAGGCCACCCACGACGTAGACCAACCCGATCGCCTCGCGCCGGGAAAGCCGCGGGCGTCCCCTCACGCTCACGGGCTCCAGCCCTTCGCGAAGCTCCCCGCCCCCGCGGCCTGAGCGCCGTCGCGGGACCGGCCGAGGCGGAACAACCCCCGCACGATCACGTCGGCCGCCACGAACAGGATGATGAGCGCCTGCACGATCCGGACGAGGTCGATCGACAGACCGGCCTCGAGTTGCATCCGCGGCGCGCCGGCGAGCAGCGCCCCCCACAGGATCGCTGTGGGAATCACCGCGAGCGGGTTCGCGCGGGCGAGCAGCGCAATGCCGATCGAGTCGAACCCGACCCCCGCGAACGAGCCCGGCGTGAGGAACCCCTGGGCGCCGGAGATCTCCCCCGCGCCGGCGATCCCCGCGAGCGCGCCCGAGCACGCAAGTACCGAAAGCATCGCGCGGCGCACGCTCATGCCCGCGTAACGGGCCGCGTCCGGGTTGATCCCCACAGTGCGGACCTCGAACCCGAACGTCGTGCGCATGAGCACGAACCAGACCAGCACGCTCAAGCCCACCGCGACGAGCAGCCCGGCGTGGAGGCCGGTGCCCGCCAGGAGCTGCGGCAGTCGCGCGCTGGCGGCGATCGGGTGGGTGCGGGGCACCGACGAGGACGCATCGAGCAGGATCACCGGATCGCGGGACGAGATCAGCCACTCGACCAGGCGCAGCGCGATCGCGTTGAGCATGATCGTCGTGATGACCTCGTGCGCGCCAGTGCGGGCCTTGAGCACACCCGGGATGCCGCCGTATCCCAGCCCGCCGAGCGCTCCTGCCCCGAGCACCACCGGCACCGCCACGATCCCCGGTAGGCCGGCGACCCAGCTCAGCGTGCCGACCCAGGCACTGGCGAGCGCGCCGACGAGCAGCTGCCCCTCCGCGCCGATGTTGAACAGCCCCGCCTTGAACCCGAAGGCGACCGCGACCGAGGCGATGATGAACGGGATCGACCGCGCGAGCGACCCGGCGATCGCGTCGACCCCCCCGAACGCCCCGTTGAACAGCGCGCCGTAGGCCGTGACCGGGTTCGCGCCCGCGGCGAGGATCACCAGCCCCCCGACGACGACCGCCACCACGATGGCGTAGAGCGGCACGGTGAACGGGGCCAACCGGGAGTAGCGGTCGAACCAGCCGCGTGGACGATTCACGGCACGACCTCCTCCCGCCCGCCGGCCATGAGCAGCCCCAGACGCTCACGGTTCGCCTCGGCGCGGTCCATCACGCTGACGAGCCGGCCGCGGTAGAGCACCGCGACCCGGTCGGCCAGGGACAGGACCTCGTCGAGCTCGGCCGACACGAGCAGCACCGCCGCGCCGGCGTCCCGCCGCCGCACGATCTGGGCGTGGATGAACTCGATTGAGCCGACGTCCAGGCCGCGGGTCGGCTGCGCGGCGACGAGGAGCTTGCGGTCCCCAGACAGCTCGCGGGCGACGACGACCTTCTGCTGGTTGCCGCCGGACAGTTGCCCCACCGGCGTCCGCACGCTGGGCGCGCGGATGTCGAACTCACGCACCAGCGTGGCCGCGTGCCGTTCGACGACGGCGCGCTGGAGCACGAACCGTCGCGAGTACGGACGGCGCTGATAGCGGTTGAGCACAAGGTTGTCGCTGATCGGGAAGGGCGCGACGACGCCGTGTTTGCGCCGATCCTCGGGAACATGGCCGACGCCGAGCCCTTCGACCTGGCGAGGAGTGAGGCCAGCGGCGCTCCGGCCGTCGATCGTGACCTCGCCCGCGACCGGTGCCCGCATGCCGGTGATCGCCTCGACGAGCTCGCGCTGCCCGTTGCCCTCGACGCCGGCGATGCCAAGGATCTCGCCGGCGCGGACCTCCAGGTCGAGCCCCTGGACGGTCAGCACGCCGCGGTCGTCGGCGACCTCGAGGCCGCGGACCCGCAGCACCGGTCGACCGGGCTGAGCCGGGGCCTTCGCCACCTCGAACGACACGTCGCGGCCGACCATCAGCGCGGCCAGGCTGCGCACGGTGGCGGTGCGCGGATCCACGGCGCCGACGACGCGGCCGGCGCGCAGGACGGTCACGCGGCCGGCAACCGCGAGCACCTCCCGGAGCTTGTGGGTGATGAAGACGATCGACTTGCCCTGCCCAGCCAGGCTGCGGACCAGGCCGAAGAGCTCCTCGACCTCGCCCGGCGTCAGCACGGCGGTGGGCTCGTCGAGGACGAGGATCTCCGCGTCCCGGTAGAGCGCCTTGATCAGCTCGACCCGCTGCTGCGCGCCGACGGACAGCTCCCCGACGACGGCGTCGGGGTCGACCGCCAGGCCGTAGCGCTCGGACAGGTCAGCGACAACCCGGCGGGCGCGGGCGCGGTCGAGCATCAAACCGCGCCGGACCTCCCGTCCGAGGACGACGTTCTCGGCGACGCTGAGCACGCCGACGAGCTGGAAGTGCTGGTGCACCATCCCGATTCCCGCGGCGATCGCGTCGGAGGGAGAGCCGAACCGGACCGGTTGGCCGTGGACGCGGATCTCGCCGGAGTCCGGCTGACACAGGCCGTACGCGACGTTCATCAGCGTGCTCTTGCCGGCCCCGTTCTCGCCGAGCAGGCAGTGGATCTCACCCCGGGCGACCGCCAGGTCCACGTCCTGGTTCGCCACAACGGCACCGAACCGCTTCGTCACCCCGCGCAGCTCGAGAACGGGCGTGGCGCGGTCGGACATCGACTCAGTTAGACCGTGTGTCGGAACACCGGAGGGCGGCGTCGCGGAATCGCCGACGAAAGCCCACCAGAACGCCTCACCGCTGTAAACCCAAGAATGAACAACTGGTTGACGATCTGGCCGGTCGCGGGGTCGATGCCGGTTTCGATGCTCCCGTCGGCCAGGCCCTTGCGGACCTCCTCGACCCGCTTCGCGACGTCACCGGGGATCTTCGCGTCGTGGAAGGGGGCATACGTCACCCCGCCGTTCCCAGCGTCGCCGACGAACGCTCCACTCGTGAACTGGCCCGTGACCGCCTTCGCGATCTCGGTGAACACCCCGAGGTCGACCCGCTTCATCGCCGAGGTCGCGAGCCGGTCGGCGCCCGGAGCCTTGCCCTTGCTGAAGGTCGTGAAGTACTCGTCCTGGTCGACGCCGATCACCCAGGCGCCGTCCGCAGCCGCGGCCTTGATCCCGCCGGAGCCGGTCTGGCCCCCAGCCCCGAAGATCACGTCCGCGCCCTCGCCGAGGAACTGTTTCGCGGCGGACACACCCTTGGCCTGGTCGGTGAACGAGTCGGTGTAGACGTGACGAACGTCGATGGAGGGATTCACGTACTTGGCGCCCTGGGCGAAGCCGTTCACGAACCGGACGACACTGGGGACGTCCTGGCGACCGCCGATCACGGCGACGGCGCCGGACCTCGTGAGCAGGCCCGCCATCGCGCCGGCGATGAAGCCGGACTCGTCCTCGCGGAACAGGACGCCGACGTAGTTGGACGGGTAGCGCTCCTGGAGCTGGTCGACGCCGATGAACTTTGTCTCCGGGTGGGTCTGCGCGAACCTCAGGGTGTCGGTCCCGAGCAGGAAGCCGACGGTGATCACGACGTCGGGCCGCTCACGGAGGGCCTCATCGAGGTTGCGCGCGTAGTCGGCCTGCGAGGTGGTCTCGATGAAGCTCGTCTTGATGTTGAAACACCGCTCGGCGGCCTTCATCCCCTCGAACGCGAACTGGTTGAACGTGCCGTCGTCGACCTGCCCCAGGTCGGTCACGAGGCCGACGCGCAAGCCCTGGGGCGCCTTGACGTTGCCGTACTCGGTCTTGCAGAGATCGTCGGGCTTGACCGTCGCGCTCGCCAGAGACCCGGCGGCCTCGTTCCCGCCCGGCCGCCCGGCCGGTCCCGTCTGTCCACCAGCGTCGCTCCCGCACGCGACCGCGGCCAGCGTCAACACGAGCAGCACAAAGACGCCGCGCAGCGCTCGCATGAGCCCCCCTCCCATCGATTCGGCCCCGAGTCTATTGCGAACGCCTCAACCGCTACGATCCGTAACGATGGGTACCGTGCGGGTCGTCGATCATCCGTTGGCGGGCCATCTCCTGGCCGGGCTGCGGGATGCCACCACACCGCCGGAGCGGTTCCGCCACCTGGCGCAGCGGCTGTCGACGGTGCTCGTGCTCGAGGCGACCCGTGATCTGCCGGTGCGGGAGGGCACGGTGACGACCCCGCTGCAGGACACGTCCGCCCGGCTGCTCGACCGGCCCGTCGTCGCTGTCCCGATCCTCCGCGCCGGCCTCGGCCTGCTCACGGCGGTCACGGACCTCCTTCCGGACGTCCGCGTCGGCTATGCGGGCCTCGAACGCGACGAGGAGACGCTTCAACCGACGTCCTACTACCTCAAGGTCCCGCCGCTCGTCGGCGCGGCGGTGCTCCTGCTCGACCCGATGCTGGCCACGGGCGGCTCAGCGACGCTCGCGGCCCACGTGCTGAAAGAGCGCGGCGCGACCGACGTCCGGCTCGTCTGCGTCGTCGCCGCCCCCGAGGGCGTCGCCCGCCTTGCCGCCGCTCACCCCGACGTCAGCGTCGTCACCGCCGCCCTCGACGACGGACTCGACGACCGCGGCTTCATCCTCCCCGGCCTCGGCGACTTCGGCGACCGCCTGTTCGGCACGTTTTCGCCATGAGGGCATAGGTCGGAGCGCCTACAGGGCGGTGTCGCGGAATCGCCGACAGGCGTTTCACTGTGGGAAACCCAAGGACGACCAGCGGAACCCGCCCAGGCCACCCACGCTGACCCGGTCTTCGACACACGCTCTTCGCGCTCCTCAGCTCCGCAGTCCCGCGAACAGGTCGTCCTCCACCTCGGGCACGTCGACGTCGCTGCGGTAGCGGACGAACCACTCCTCCCCGAACATCTCGAGCAGCTCGTCCGGGAGGTTGAGGAAGAACGAGTCCGTCCCGAGCTGTGTGGCGTGGGCGCGGATCGCGGCGACCTTGCGCCCCTGCCAGGCGCGGACGTCGACCACGGTCGTGACCCGCTCGTCCGCGATGCCGAACGGCAGGTCCTCGACCCGGTCGATCGCGCCGAACGGCGAGGGCAGCCCCTGCCGGATCAGCTCGACGTTGAACCGGACGATCGCGCTCTTGGGGATCACGGCAAAGTAGACCTTGCGCGCCCGCCAAGCCGGGCCCGTCTCCGGGTAGAGCGCGGCGACGTCCGCGGCCTCGACTGCCGCGCAGGCGACGCGGTGGGACTGGATGTGGTCGGGATGGCCGTAGCCCCCGAACGCGTCGTACGTCACGAGGACGTCCGGCCGCAGCGCGCGGATCTGCGCGACCATTCGGGCGACCGCCTCATCGAACGGCGCCCGCCAGAACGAGGCCTCGTCGTGGTTGCCGTCGGTGCCCATCATCCCGGAGTCGACGTAGCCGAGGAAGCGCGGCGGTCCGGCGGCCAGGATGTCCAACGCACGGGACAGCTCCGTCTCACGCACCTGGCGCAGGTGCGGCCGGATCTCGTCGGGATCCATGTCCTGCCCAACGATCTCGCCGCGCTCGCCCCCGGTGCAGGTCACGACCGCAGTACGGATCCCCTCGTCGGCGTAGCGCGCGAGCACCCCGCCAGTGCTGATCGACTCGTCGTCCGGGTGGGCATGGACGCAGAGCAATTGCAGGCCGCTCATCTGTTGGAGGGTAGCGCAGCGGCCCGTGACGAGTGGGTTCCCTGTGGCCAACCGTACCTCCGCAACGGAGCATGCAGCACCGCGTATGCTCTTAGTCAAGGACATGCCACTGCAGGAATTCGTACTCGCCGACACGCCAGCCGACCTGTCGCGCTCGCTACGAGCACTCGACGACCTGGAGGTCGTGGGCGTCGATGTCGAGCGCGCCGACTGGAACCGGTACTACCGGGCTGCCGCGCTGATCCAGGTCGGCGGGCAGGGGCGGGTCGCGCTCGTCGATCCACTCGCGATCACCGAGCTCAGTCCGCTCAGCTCCTTCCTCGCCGGCCGCACCGCGGTGTTCCACGCGATGGAGAACGACCTGGGCCCACTGGCCAGCATCGGCGTGGAGCCTCGGCGCCTGGAGGACACGAGCACCGCCGCCGCGGTGCTCGGCCTGCCCACGGGCCTGGAGGCGCTGCTGTCGCGGCTGCTCGGCATCGAGCCGACCGGCGACAAGGCCGCGATGCAGCGTGCCGACTGGGAGGCGCGCCCGCTGACCGCCCAGATGCTGTCCTACGCGGCCGGCGACGTCGCGGATCTCCCGCAGCTGTGGTCCGTGCTGTACGAGCAGCTGTGCGCCACCGACCGTCAGGCGTGGTATCGCCAGGAGCTCGCGGCCGGGATGGCGCTGCCGCCAGTCGAGGAGCGCCGCGAGTGGACGCGGACCAGGGGCATCGGCCGGCTCGACCCAGCCGCCCGCACCCGGGTTCGGATGCTCTGGACGGCCAGGGAGCGGCTCGCCCGAGCTACCGACACCGCGCCATCGCGCATACTCGGCGACCGCGTGCTCATCGAGCTCGCCGCCTCCCCACCCGGAGGCACTGAGGAGCTCCAGCGCCGCGGTATGCGCCGTCAGGCCGTGCGCACATTCGGGGACCAGATCATGGCGGCGCTCGCCGCGGGCGACGGGCAGGCTCCCGAGCCGCGCCCGCTCGGCCGCTCCCCCACCGAGGCCGAGCGGGACCAGGCCGACAAGCTCCGCGCGCTGCGCGCCGACCTTGCGCGGGAGCTCGACCTTGACCCTGGCGTCCTCTGCCCGAGCCGGACCCTCATGGCCGCCGTGCTCGCTGGGCCCACGACGCCTGAGGCGCTCTTCCAGCGGCTCGGCCTACGGCCGTGGCAGTGGGAGCTGCTCGGCGAGCGCTTCTGCGAGGCGCTCGAGATCCCGTCACCGACATCCCTCCACAAGGAGCATCTGGATGGCCGACCTGCTCAACCCTGACGCGCTCCATCACGCCCTCGACGCGCTGAACGGCTGGGAGGGGACGACGGAGCAGATCCGCAAGACCTACACGTTCTCCGACTTCGCTCAGGCGATGAGGTTCGTGAACCGTGTGGCGGACGCCGCCGAGGAGATGAACCATCATCCGGACGTCCACATCCGGTGGAACAAGGTCACCCTGGAGATCTCCAGCCACGCCGCTGGCGGCGTCACCCAGGCCTGCGTCGAACTCGCCCACCGCGCCGACGACGTCCAAGTCGACGGGTCGTAACGTCAGGGGGTCGACGCCAGCGGCAGGCGCCGAAGCTCCACCGGCAGGGCGAAGTGCATCCGCTCCTCGATGACGTCGAGGACCTCGACGATCGCGCCGCGGGATCGGGCCTTCAGCGCGTCGATCACGCCGGAGACGAGCACTTCCGGAACACTGGCACCCGACGTGAGCCCGACCACGTCGATGCCGTCAAGCCACTCGGCAAGGACCGCGTCCGCGTCATCGACGAGCTCAGCGCGTGGGGCGCCGTGGGCACGGGCGACCTCGACCATGCGGTTCGAGTTCGACGAGTGCGCCGAGCCCACGACGAGCACAAGATCCGCGCGCTCGGCGAGCACCTTCGTAGCGTCCTGTCGGTTCTGGGTGGCGTAGCAGATGTCATCGCCACGGGGACCACGCGCGAGCGGGTAGCGGCGCTTCAGCGCCTTGATGACCGCACTGACCTCGTCGACCGACAGCGTGGTCTGCGAAAGGTACGCGACCCTGCTCGGGTCGGGAAGGTCGAGGGCCTCGACGTCCTCGGGCGTCTCGACCAAGGTGATCGCCCGAGGTGCGTGGCCGATCGTGCCGATGACCTCCTGGTGGCCGGAGTGGCCGATCAGCACGATCGCGTAGCCCTCACGCGCATACTTGCGCGCCTCGAGGTGGACCTTCGTCACCAGCGGGCAGGTCGCGTCGATCGTTTGCAGCCCCCGGGCCTGTGCGTTGCGTCGCACCTCCGGCGACACGCCGTGCGCACTGAGCACCAGCACGCTGCCCGGCGGGACCTCGTCCTCGTCCTCGACGAACACCGCGCCCTTGGCCTCCAGATCGACGACCACACAGGTGTTGTGCACGATCGCGTGGCGCACATACACGGGCGGGCCGTAGGCGCCCAGCGCAAGCTCGACGATGTCGACGGCCCGCTCGACGCCCGCGCAGAACCCACGGGGGGTGGCGAGCAGGATCTTCAACGGGTGGGAAGTCACGGCCGGCCAGTATAGGGACGCCCCCCCAAGGATCGAGGCGGCACCGCGTCGGCTTCGCCCGCTCATCACCCACGGAGGATGGCCCGAAGCGCTAACGCAATTCCTAGGAAGGCAACAGCCACAGCAAGGGAGAGAATTGCGGCGCGGATGCGTCGATACTTGACGGAGACGATCCAGCTTATGGCGCGCAGCTGCTGCAACGTATGCGCCAAAGCATCGTTGGCAGACGACTTGACCGCAGCCTCCAAGTCGCTCATCACCGCTCCTGGCCGCGCGCGTCCTTTGGCGTTCTCCACCCGGATCACCTCGGCGAAGTACGTGACGCGCGCGGTCCCCTCGGAGCGCCGAAATCGTGGCAGCAAGGCGCTGACGAGGAAACAGGTCGCCGCTCCCACTCCCGCGACGCCAACCCACCACGCGATGCGAGCGAGCTGGTCGAGGTCAGCAGGCGACCAAGCACCACCCACTACGCCAGTGAGGAGCGCGCCAACAGCGATGCCAAGTGCCGTAAGCAGACTGGACGCCTTCTCGTCGGCGCGGACAAGTTCCTCCCGGGTATCTCGCAACAGCGCTCGCGCCAGGTCGAGGGCAGCTGGTGCATCCGGGTCGGTGGCGGTGGCCTGCCCCTCGATACGAGAAGTGCACCATCCCGATTTGGTGCATCGGACAAGCATGGACAAACGAAACGATACACCAAAGTGATTGGCGGGCAAGCCACCCGCAGATGAAGAGCAGGGGCGCAAAGAGCGAGACAATCAGTGCCCACCATCGGGAGAGCCGCCCCGGCCTGCCAGCATGCGCTGCAGCCCTCCCGTGACCGCTTGAGTAGAGCACACGAGCGCCTCGATCGCCTCGCTGTACCCGTAGACCCAGCCCCATGGCTGGCGCCCACAGCGCTGCCGCCGGAGGGACACGGCTGCCACAGGAGCCAGCAAGAGCGTGCCGAGCAGCTGGAACGCGCGCTTGACGAGTTCCAGCAACGCACGCAGCAGCTTAGGGAGAAGTCCCCGCCTGACCAGGAGAATGAAGCCCCACAGCAGCAGCCCCAGGACCAGTGTCGTGCGGAGAGGGGACGGGATGGAGAGGAGCATCCCCCGCGACCCCGCAATACTCTCGATCACTATGGCTTGGCGCGCGGCTCCAGCTTCCATCGTCATCCACCCTGTGATCCTGGTCCCGCGGTACTCTCGGCGTTGCTACCGCCAGATTCTTCCCGGCCCCCTCGAGCGGGCCGCTCACGAGGCCCAGTCTCGGCTTTGCTCTGGTCAGGTTCTTCAATGCGCTCTGGCTGTTCGATATCTAACAGGTGCTTCCGAGCATCCGAGCCGGGCAACCGATTCCGGAATCGTGCCTGTACGTCCTCAAGGAGTTGCTCAAGGAGGGTGAGCCGCGTCGGGTCGACATCGAATTCCTCGAATAGGCGAGAACCGAGCATTGCCTTGAACGCCTCAACGTTTGCGTCAAGCACAAATTCTTCATCGTTCTGGAGCATCTGAACGATGTCTTTGATGTCCCCTGGATGTCGTGCGAGCTGCAGCAAGATCGACTCGCGGTAGCCGAGTTCGAGCACGCTCCGGGCAAAGTCCATTCGGGCTCGAAGCAGTTTTTGCTCGCGCTCTTCAGCCTCCTTGTTCCGGTCGGTCTCCGTGAGGCGATCGACATGCCCCCGCGCTGCTTCGTCCAGGTCCAACTCAACCTTGAAACGGAGGATCTCAAGACCGATATCAACTGGCCCCAAGCCCTCGCCAAGCTCCCTATTGATGTACGCTTCTGCGTAGGTGTTGATTTGCTTCTCTGCGTAGGCCCGCTCGCGCACGTCGATCGCCTTTGTGATCTGCCTCATGCGGTCGCACAGCCATGGTTCCAGCTCTCCGCGGACATCGACTAGATGCCGCTTCACCACCTCCTGGGGGTCGCTGACCTTCCAGGCCAAATGCACCTTGGCCAAGAAGTGCCCGACGTTCTGCTGGCAGGGCAACTCGCACTGGAAGTCGAGGAGGTGTTCCCCGACATTCACCTCGTACATCGTCCATAGGCCGCCGGTGACCCACACATCGACCGTCAACGGGTGTTCGCTCGTCCTGGCCAGCATCCCGTCACGGCGGGTGATGAACACCTGCACAATGTCGGCTCTCGGCGCCGGCCGCGGTTGCCCAAGACGTACGCGCGGAAGCTCCTGCGGCGCAGAGATCGGGTTATTGCAGTTGCTGCTGTCCGCCATGTTGTTGCCCTCTCTGATGCAACTTCTCAAGGAGGGACGCTGCCCCCCTCGACGGTTTTTTCGGGTGCTCCGCCCAGCGCTGGAGGTTGAACATCAGCCGTCGCTCGTCACGCCCGCCATCGGCGAGCGAGTCCACGATCGGCCACAGGAGTTCCACCAGGCGCGAGTCATTGTCAGCCTGCCTGACCCAGTCACGCAGCACCTTCAGCGGGTCCTTGACAAGCAATCCCGTACGCAGAGGGAGCATCGCGGGATCACCAACCGTGCGTTGTGTCCCGTCCGGCGAGTCCTTGACGAACGTCCTCGTACGCAGCGCCCGCCGCCAGAGCGTGATGATGCGCTCGACCCATGACGGGTCATCCTGCATGAGCGCGAGTAGAGGTGGCCACCCCTCCCCTTCTGGTGGCGGGTTGGCCTTGGCGATCCGCAAGAAGCACTCAAGTCCGTTCTTGGCCAGCACGGCTTGCTCGGAGCGATCGATCGACTCGTCGTCCTGCGCCGTCCACGCGAGCAGCGCGTCAAGTACCAGTTGCTCGTAGCCGGCCTCGAACAAGTTCGCGACGCTGTAGCTGACCACACGGCTGATCCGCTCGTTGTCGCTCTCGCTGTAGGTGGCGATGCGCTTGAGCCCATCCAGTGCGGCGTCGGGAAACCGCACGCCGACGTGGGCGCCGTACGCAGTGGCGGCGGTCAGCTGTTGCCAGCGAGTGCTCTCCTGAGGGTCGCTCCATTCGCGGAGGAGTGCTCGTACGACCGGAGCGAGCGCGGCATCCGACGCGGGGATCGCGAGTATCGAGGCGACGGATTGCCGCAGGCGGTAGTCCTGGGCGCAGGACCAACCCCACAGGATCTCATCGTGGATATGGCGGAAGTCGTACGTGCTGAGCTTGCCGATGGCAATGGCGGCACGGACCCGGATCCACGGGCTGGAGTACGCTGCCAACTCTTGAAGCCAGGAGAGTACGGGACTGCGGGCGACGCCATAGTGCTGCCATACAGTGTCGAGCACCACCGGGGCATACAGGGAGTTGGTGAACTCGACGGCCTCGACCGGAATAGCTCCAAGATTTGTGAACTCCTCGATCTTGATTTGCCGGGCGCGAGCCTGCTCCAGCCGTTCCCTCTTGGTCATCGAGAAGATCGGTCTGCCGGGTTTGCCGTCGTGGCCCTCGGGTTCCTCGATCTCCTGGAACAAGACTTCCAGACGTTCGGCGCTGTGCAACACGTCCTGGTACGCCGCGCCGTTGAAGACGGCAAGGGCGAGCATGAAGGCCCGCTCCCCGCGGTCCTTCTGGCTCTGGAACCACTCCTCGATCTCCTTGCGGACATGCCCATGGAACTGCACGAGCACGTCGGCGAGGCTGAGCTCGCCGTTCGCCGCAGCGGCGAGGAGCGCCGAGAAGCGCGCGACTTCATGGGGCAGTGGTTTAGTCTGCAGGAACTCCTGTACCTCTTTGTAGCCCAGCAGCTCGTCGCGCTGCTTCGACCGCGAGTCGTCCAGCAGCGAGTTGAGGTGGGCGCGCAGCACCTCTGCTGGATCAGGGAGGTCATCGCAGCTGACGAGGTAGTCCTCCGGGAGCTCACAGCGGGGGACGGTTCGGGAGTCGATGGTGACCGCCAGGTACCCCTGGCTGCTCCGGAGGCTGTCGCTTAAGAGGCCGAGCCGAAAGTCCGTGAGTTGTCGAGCCTGATTAGGCGCCAGCGTGTCGATCACATAGCCGCATCCGCGCTGGAGGTCGGCTGGGTCGAGGCCGCGCACGTCCTTGTCATGATCCAGCCTTCGGACCTCGGACGCCCGGAGTTCACGCAGCAAGCAGAGTGCGGTCACCCACTTGCCCCAGTGAGCCTGCCCGTAGAGCACGAGGACACGCCGCTCCGCCAGGATCTGACGTGCCCTGTCGTACGCGTTGGGGAACACGTAGACCGCCGCCAGGTCATCCAAGACCTCTTCCTTCACCACCCAGGTCATGACCTTTGCCCGTGTCTCCCGGCTGGAGAAATAGTAGTTGTGCGTCGTCTTGTCGCGGCCGACGAAGTCCCGACCGAGAACGTCGCGACCGGCCTCGACCCGGACGAAGCCGATGTCGCCGGTCATACTGGCGAACGCTGATTCCTCGACTCTCCGCGCGTAGGAGTCAAGCTGCTCTTCCCGCTCGTCGTCGCCATTCGATCCGGGCGGCGGTTGCTCCTCGCCGGTCGCCCCTGACTTGGGGTGATCGGTGGATCGCTCGGGCCCGCGGTGGGCGCTATAGGCTGGGTGGCCGCGTTCAGCCTGGCGCGGTGGCCCGGCAGGTGCGTTGGCCATGGCGCTCCTTCCTCGGTGTCGCCGGGCTCCCTACTCCCTGCCCCGGCGTGTGAGGTCGCCGCCAACGACGTCACGGGTCTTCACGTCACGGCCCGCGTGGATCCGGACGCCGCCCTGTCTGCCGGGTTCCTTAGTGGTTCCGTCGGGTACGACCTTGCGCGGCTGTTCCGGACCGCTGTCCGCTGGACTGCCCTTATCTGTGGTGGCCTTGCCACGTGAGAACACGGTGATCCAGGCCTTGGCCGTCGTCTCCTTCACCGACACCTTCACCTCGAAATACTCCTCCACGGGAATAAGCCCGGCGTTGTGCAACACGACGTCCTGGTAGATGCGGTCGGAGACGATGAGCGCGAGACCGGCCGGGGTCGACGCGAGCGCCGTGCGTAGCGGGGCGCAATCGAGTAGCCGGAACGCGAAGTTCAAGTCCTTTGCGACAGAGCCGTTGTCGTCGCAGACGACTTCACCGGCATCCACGACTGCCCGCAACCGCATCTTGTTTTTCTCACTCACGCTGTCGTTGCGCTCCCGAAGGTAACACTCGAGGTAGAAGACGAGGTCTAGCACTTTCGTCTTCGGCACGATCGCTGGAATCAGGACGAAGAACCCGTCGCCGGTGTCACCGATCGTGCACTTGCTCAAGTTCACGGATTCCCGCTCGAACGCCCTCTCCAGCAGTCGGCGCAGGTCCGCTCGTAACTTGACAAGGATTGGGTTGGTGCGATTCAGACGCCCGAAGCCCTCAATGTCGACGGCAAGGATGGTCTGGTGCACGGCCTCGTATCCCATCGCTTCTGCTCCTGAGTCGTGTCTCCACTTACGGTCGGTCCTGTGCTCGATCACCTCTGCGTCCGAAGCCTCAGAAGGCCTGTGTACTTCGACACACTCAGTCCGTTCCGCCAGGGTGCCGGCCGACGAGACGGCGCAGGAGATCAGGCCGCAGGATCGTGATCGCCCGGCGGCGTGTGTCGATGGCGCCGCGCTCCCGAAGGAGGCGGAGCGCCTTCGCGACGGCCTCTCGGGACGCGCCGGTCCACTCCGCCAGCTCTTGCTGTGAGAGGGGTAGGCCCAGCACGATGCCCTCGGAGGTCTGCCGGCCATGCGTCTGGGACAGCTCCAGCAACCGCAGGGCGATCCGGCTTGGAACGTCCAAGGCTCGAAACTCGGCGAGCGTACGGTCAGCGTCTCGCAACCGGGAAGAGATCAACGCGAGAACTATCCTCAGCACTCTCGGACGAGCCTCGAGAAAGCGGATGAAGTCTCCAGCTGCGATCACCTGAACGCGAACGGGCTCAAGGGCTGAAACCTGCGCTGACCGTGGCTCACCATCGACTGCCGACATCTCCCCAACGATGTCGCCGGCGCCGCATATCGCCAAAATCGTCTCGGTTCCGCGCTCGGCAACGCACGAGACCTTCACGTTTCCCGCAAGGATGAGCACCACGAAGTCGGAGGGATCACCTTCGTGGAAGATCGCCTCGCCTCGCCGAAGGCTCCGCTGTCGGCCAATGCCCTGCAACTCGTCTCGCTCGGCCGCGTTGAGCGCGCCGAGAAAGGTCTGGCCGCCACATTCCTCCACCACAGCGCTGGTCTGATCCTCCGAATAGGGAACATTCGGACAATATGACTCGCGGATATGACCCCCCGCGCCCTGATGCCATGAATAGTACACCTGCTAGCTGCAATCACTTCTGCCGCCCGACCGTGTAGCTGGCAAGGGATGCGCTGGTCGTCCCTCGCTGAAACCATTTGAATAGGTGTACCTGGTTTGCGATACGTCACGGCAAATCTGGTGTGGACGTTTCATGTGTCTGTCCGAGCGCGATCGGGTCGACCTGGAGCGTCGGGTGCGGTCACAGACCGCGCCGGCGCGGATGGCAGAGCGTGCTCGGATCGTGCTGTTGTCCGCTGACGGGTTGGCGAGGGGCGATGCACCGCTTCGCCGCTCAGCACCAGGCCGGCAAGGGATGCAGATGAACGATGGGTGCGCACACCCTGTGGAGTAAGGGGGCTGGAGCGGAATACCGTTGTGTAGGGACAGTGGTCAGTTCGCCGTCAGCTATCCGCCCCCTCCAGACTCATCCACAGATTGGGATGAAATGCTTGCAAGTCACCGTTTGCCCGGCTATTATAGAAACATGTGTTCGATCAGTAGGCAGACGGGGGTGGACGCGCTGGCGTCGGCCTGCGACGCGCTGGCCGCCCGCGACCTGGACACGTTGGACGAGGCCCGGTTGTCCGCCGACGTGGAGGCGTTGACGCGGATCGCCGCGCGGGTGGCCGCCGAGCGGCTGCGGTGTGTGGGCGCGGTCGCCCGCCGCGGCTCTGACGCTGCGGCAGGGGCAGAGGCGGCGCAGCGGCTGCTGCGGACCGCAGGACGGCTGTCCGGCGGTCAGGCCCTCCGGGAGGCCAGACTGGCCACGTCGCTGGCCGGCCCCGGGCTGCAGGTCACGGCGGCGGCGTTGGCGGCGGGAAGGATCAGGCCCGGCCAAGCCGACGCGCTCGCCCAAGCGGCGCGCACCCACCCGGGCCTGGTCGCCTCGGCGCAGGACGAGCTGGTCGCCCAAGCCTCCCAGACCGACGACCGGGCGTTCCGCGAGGCGCTGGCCGACCGCCGCCACGCCGCCGACCCCGGTCCCGAAGAAGACCGATCGTGCCGTCAGCACGCCGCCCGCCGGGTCAGCCTGTCCCCGCTGCCCGACGGCATGGGCCGCATCGACGGGCTGTTGGACCCGGTCGGCCTCGCGCTGGTGCGCACCGCCATGGACGCGTTGGCCGGTCCCGACCCGGCTACGGTCCCCGACGAGCGCCGACGCACGCCGGAGCAGCGCAACGCTGACGCGCTGGTCGAGCTGGCCCGGCGGGCGTTGGCCCGCAACGACGACCTGCCGTCCGTGGCGGGGCTGCAGCCGCGGGCCACGGTGTTCGTCACGCCGGAGACGTTGGCTGAGGAGCCCGACGCGCCGGCCGCCCGCCTGGACTGGGCGGGGACGATCTGCGGTGCCACGGCCAGACGGGTCGCGTGCGACGCCGACGTCGTCCGCCGCCAGGTCACCCGTGACGGACGGACCGTGTGGCTGGACGCCCGCCGACATCCCAGCCCGGCGCAACGCCTGGCGGTCGTCGAGCGTGACCGGGCCTGCCGGTTCACCTACCCCGACGGGCTGCGGTGTGAGCGGCCGTGGCAATGGTGCGACATTCACCGACCACACCAACCTCCCCCACCCACCCACCCCAAAGGAGGCGACGGCGGCCCGACGCTGACCCCGAACCTCGCGTGCCTGTGCACAGCCCACCATTCCGCGGTGCACGAGGGCGGCTGGATGGTCACCGGCGACGCCGACGCGACGCTGACCTTCCACCCGCCGCTGGGCTGGCCCCACCAACACCCGGGAGCGCGGCCCGTGCGCCGCACGCGGCCGGCCCCCCGGACCGCACCGCCAGCCAGACCAGCCGTCCCCGACGCCGAGCCGTCACCCACCGCCCGCGATCCCCGCAGCGGCCGCGGCGCCCGTGACCTCGACCCGCCACAACTCCTCCTGATCGAATGATGTGGCTCTACCAGAGCTCTCAGGATGCTGCGCGCAGGCCGGACCGAACCACGACCTTGCGGCTTCGGGCGGGCAGCATCAGCGTGCCGGGTAGCAGCCCCACCGCCTGCAGCACGGTGCGACGGCTCACCTCGAACGCCTCCGGCAGACCCTGTTCCCTGCCCTCACTGCCACAACCAGCGGCACAACGGCACGTTCAAGATAGCGGCGGGCCGCCTGCGGCTGCCGGGCAGGGGACCTTGGTCGTGCCGGTTTCCCCGCGTTCGATCATCTCCGGGTGCACCTTTGCCCGCTCGGCGAGGCTGCTCTGGTGGCGCGTGCAGGCCGAGTGCACCCGACGCGGTCTGCCTACCGAGCGAAACGTTCTTCCCGCATCGGCCAACCCGGGCAGCTAAGACCAGCGTGCGCCGTCTGCTCTGTTAGTCCCGAGTGCGCCGTGCGGTCAGCCCAGGCCCTTCGCTTGGCCCGCTTTGTCACGGCAGCCGGCGATGAGCGACGATGGGCAGAGCGGCTCGACGGGGCAGTCGCCGCAGCGGGGGCGGAGCGCGCCGCAGACGCGGCGGCCGTGGAGGATGATCGCCAGACTCGCCCTTGGCCACTGGGCCTTCGGCAGCAGACGCATGAGGTCGCGCTCGATCCTGTCGGGCTCCTCGTGTTTGGTGAACCCGAACCGGCGCGCCAACCGCTTGACGTGGGTGTCGACGGCGATGCCGGCGTCGGGGTCGGCCAGGTGAGCCTCGGGCGACACCGCGCCGAGCACGACGTTCGCGGTCTTGCGGGCGACGCCTGGCAGGGTGACGAGATCGGCCATGCGCACGGGGACCTCGCCGCCGTAGCGGTCGATCAGCGCCTGGCACATCCCGCGGATGCTCCGCGTCTTCTGCCGGTAGAACCCGGTCTGGTAGATGTCGGACTGCAGCTCCTCCTCGGGCACGGCGAGGTAGTCCTCCGGCCGCGGGTATTTCTTGAACAGCGTCGGCGTGATCTGGTTGACCTTCTTGTCCGTCGATTGGGCGGACAGGATCGTCGCGACGAGCAGCTCGAACGGCGTCGAGTGGTCGAGCGCGACGACCCCCCCGTCGTAGGTGGACAGCAGGCGGTCGACGATCACGGGCGCACGCTTGGTCTTGGGACTCCGGCGGTCGAGGGGGATGGCTGACATGGCCGGCATGCGCCGGAATTCTAGGGCCACCCGAAACCGCGCTCCGCACGACTTATCGCTTGTGCTTCGACCCACGCTCCGAGCCGAAGTGGTGCGCGGTCCCGTCGTGGGCGCCGTCCACACCGGCGGGGTCGAGGTGGACGTCGATGGTGACGAGCTGGGGGAACTCGTGGACGACGCGGTGACGAACCTGCTCCGCGAGGTCGTGCGCGGCGCGCAGCGGCAGGTCTGGATCGACCTCGGCATGCAGCTGCACGACCAGGCCGCGGCCGAGGTAGCGGGCGCGGACGTCGTGGACGCCACACACCCCGTCGATGCCGCCGACCACCTCGCGGATCCGCGGGAGGAGGCTGGGCTCGACGGCGTCCATCGTGCGGCGCAGGACGTCGCGACCGGTCCGGCACAGGATCCAGACGATCGCGCTGGTGATCGCGAGGCCCGCGAGCGGGTCTGCGAGCGGGAACCCCAGCCACACCCCGAGGATGCCGATCGCGGCGGCCGCCGACGCGAGGCCGTCGGTGCGGGCATGCTGCCCGTCAGCGACCAGCGCGACGGAGTCGATCTGCCGGCCGACGTGGATCCGGTAGCGCGCGGCCCCCTCGTTGCCCACGACGCCGAGCAGCGCGGCACCGAACGCAAGGCCGAGGTTCGTCACCTGACGCGCGCCGCCGAGCAGGGCGGTGATCGACTCCCAGCCGGCCAGGGCGGCCGAGGCCGCGATCGCGACCAGAATGAACAGACCGGCGAGGTCCTCGGCGCGGCGCCAGCCGTAGGGGAACTCATCGCTCGCCGCCCGGCGTGACAGGCGCAGCGCGACCCACAACGACGCGGTGCCGGCGACGTCACCCAGGTTGTGGAGGGCGTCGGCGAACAGGCCGACCGAGCCGCTGATCGCCACGATCGCGAGCTGCGCCACCGCGGTCGCGCCGAGCATCGCGACGGAGATCCAGATCGCCCGCATCGCCTTCGCGTGGGTGAGCAGCTCTCGGTCCATCGACGCGTGGTCGTGCACGTGACCCTGGCTGTCCACCTGCTACCTAACGCGATTACTGCGGCGATCCTTCCACGGGCAGCACCACCCGGAACGTCGAGCCCTCGCCGAGCACGCTGTCCACGGTCACCTGGCCGCCGTGCCGCTCGGCGGCGTGCCGGACGATCGAGAGCCCGAGCCCGGTGCCGCCAGCGGCGCGGCCCTTGTCGATGCGGTAGAAGCGCTCGAAGATCCGGCTCTGCTCGCTCTCGGGGATCCCACGCCCGGTGTCGGCGATCCTCAGCACGACCTCCGCGATGTCCCGGCGGACGCTCGCGCGCACCGTCCCGCCCCACCGGTTGTACTGGATCGCGTTCTCCAGCAGGTTCGCCACAATCAGCCGAAGGTCCTCGGGTACGCCGACGAGCCACGCCGGCGCATCGCAGTCGCAGGAGAGCGTGACCCTCTTGTGCAGCGCGAGCTCCAGGTGCCGGTCCACCTGCTCACGGACGAGCGCGGCCAGGTCGACACGACCCCAGCCACGCTCGCGGTGCGCGGTCGCCTCCTCCAGGCGGGCGAGGTCGAGCAGCTCACGCACGAGCTGTGCCAGGCGCGCGGCCTCCTTCTGGAGTCGCCCGACCATGATCCTGGCCCGGTCGGGGTCCCGGTCGAGCGCGAAGGAGAGGGAGTCGGCGAGCGCCTGAATGCCCGCGACCGGGGTCTTCAGCTCATGCGAGGCGTTCGTGACGAAGTCACGGCGGATCGAGTCGACGCGCCGGGTCTCGGTGAGGTCGGCGACCGCAAGCGCGACCTCGTCCTCTCCGGTCACCGAGGCACGGGCCGCCAACTCGCGGTCGTCGCGCCGCACCTCGACCTCGACGGTCCGCCCGGTCTTGCTGGTCTCGTCGACCGCCTGCGCGAGCACGTCGACGCCGAGGACCCGCAGCGGGCTCCAGCCAGCGCTCCGCTCGGCGGAGAACAGCGCCGTGGCCGCTGGGTTCGCGTAGGCGAGCCGCCCACCGCTGAACAGCAGGACGGCGGTCGGGAGGTTGTCGAGCAGCCGCTCGACCCGGGCACGTTCGGCAAGCAGCTCCGTGTGCCGGACATGCGTCAACCTCCCCACCGCGGTCAGCGCTCCGCCAAGACGGCGCCACTCACGGCCGCCGCCCAGATCCAGGGTGGCCTGCGGGTCACCCTCGCCGAGCATGAGCACCCAATCGGAGGCCTGCGCAAGCCGGCCCTCCACCGACCGGGCGAACCAGCCGGCCAGGACGAGGACGACGAGCCCAGCGACAACCGTGACCGCCATCGGCGAGCCGCGCAGCCACACGCCGGCCAGGGCGGTCGCAGCCGCCAAAAGCGCGACGCGGAGCCAGGCGCGGCGAGGCATCCCCGCCAGCGTAAGCTCCCGACGTCAGTCGGCGAGCTTGTACCCCACACCGCGGATCGTGACGATCAGCGCCGGCTCCTTCGGATCCGGCTCGATCCGGCCCCTCAGCCGTTTGATGTGAACGTCGAGCGTCTTCGTGTCGCCGACGTAATCAGGTCCCCACACCCGCTCGATCAGCACGTCGCGGGTGAGCACCCGGCCGGCGTTGTGGACGAGCAGCCTCAGGAGCGCGAACTCCTTCGGGGGCAGCTCGATCCGCTTCCCGCGGACCTCGACCTCGTGGCGCTCGGGGTCGATGCGGATGCCGTTGGCCTCCACCGCAGAGGTGGTGTCGGCGACCTCGCGCTCCCGCCCACGCCGGAGCACCGCCCGGACGCGGGCGACGAGCTCGCGCATCGAGAACGGCTTCGTGATGTAGTCGTCAGCGCCGAGCTCCAGCCCGACGACCTTGTCGATCTCCGTGTCCTTGGCGGTCAGGATGATGATCGGCACGCCGCTGCTCGCGCGGATGCGCTTGCAGACCTCGGTGCCAGGCAGGTCGGGAAGCATGAGGTCGAGCAGCACGAGGTCGGGCCGCTCGCGGCTGAACAGCGCCAAGGACCGCTCGCCGTCAACTGCCGTGACCACCTTGAAGCCCTCGGCGGAGAGGCCGTACTCCAACGCGTCGGCGATCGACGGTGAGTCCTCCACCACCAAAATCTTGGGCATCCCTTCGTGAGTGTAGGGGCGCCGCTCGCCGTCGAGCCGGCGGGCCGCGCCCCCACCGCCAGAGTTCATGTACCCGTCACCCACCCTTCAAACGCGGTTCACCGCTGCGCGCCGCGCGGTCCAGTCTAGGATCGGCTGGCGATGGCGGAGCTGCGGCGGAGCTTTCACGAGCGACTCGACAGCCTGGAGGACGACGTCCTCGGGATGGGACAAGCCGTGCTCCGGATGCTCGCCGACGTCACGGCCG
>JBOGEB010000054.1:0-23546 GCA_050743125.1 Egibacteraceae bacterium | reverse complement strand
GATCGCGGTCAGCCCCTTCTCCCGGCCGCGGCTGTCAGAGGGCGGTTGCCCCGGATTGGCGGGACGACGGGGGTGCTACGGCCTCGGCGTAGAGTCAGCGACCATGAGCGCACAGACCACAGCAGAGACCGTGCAGCAGCCGGGCACTGCCCACGACCCGAATCGTCCTTACAAGGACGTCGCTACGTGGGACCTCGTAGAGACACTCAAGATGCAGTACAGCGAAGGCCATCCTTATGCCGATGCGGTGGTATTCGAGGTGGCTACCCGAGCCGTCGATGCTGAAGACCCCAATGCTGCAAACACGACGTTTTGATCAGGTGAGATCGAGACCGTACGTGACGGAGGGTTGAACGACTGGCTTGCTGCGAAGCGATCACAAGAGGCTGTCAAGCGGGAAGAACAGCAGCGGGGCGGTAGCGGGGGTGGCGGACGTGAGTGGCGGACTTGACCGCCACTCACCGCCGACCCCCGTTCGGCGATCCCCACACCCGACAGGCCGTCCGCGAACAGCAGCACGACCGAGGGGTGCGCGAGGCCGAGCGCTGGTGGCTTGCTTGATTGAGTCAGCCTGCAGGTCGCCGGTGGTCACGGTGAGGGCGGTTCAGCGGGGCAGGGCGGTCGCTGCGGTGGCCTGGCAGAACGCCTCGATCTCCTCCTGCGCCTGGCGCGCTGCCGGCGAGCCGCGGTAGCGCGGGTCGCGGAGCGCCGTGTGCACCCGGAGGGTGATCGCGATGATGCTGGGGGTTCGCTGCGCGGCCGGCAGGTCCAGCACCGGCTGCAGCGCCTCGCGCGTGCCGTCGAGTTCGCCGCGGTGCGCGCGTGCGAGGGCGAGGTCGGCGCGTGAGCCGGCCTCGTCGGTGAACGCTCGCTCAGCTGGGTCCGCGTGCTCGAAGGCCTCTATAGCCTCGGCCGCCTCGCGCTCGGCGCGCTCTTCCTCGCCCGGCAGCCACACCGTGGTATCCGCCGCATAGTAGAGCTGCCGAGGCCGGCTGAACGTCAGTTCCCCACCGAGTTCGTCGAGCTCGTCTGGCGTGACCGCATCCCTGGCGGTGCGCGCGCGTTCGACGGCCGTTCGTGACTCATTCCCGTTGCCGAGGGCCGCCCACGCCCGTGCCGCCAAAGCTGGCAGCCATACCGCCACCGTGCCGGTGACCCGAGCTGCGGTATCGGCGCCGAGCTGGGCGTAGCGCAGCGCCTCGTGCGGCCATCCGCCCCAGTACGCGGTCCGGGATTGGAGCCCGCGCACCCAGGCGCGCAACCCGTCGTGGCCGGCGTTGTCCGCGCACACATACGCCGTACGCGCCTGCATCATCCCAGCGTGCCGGTCACCGAGGTCGTTGCTCGCGCCCACCAAGAGTCCGGACGCGATCCCCGCGAGCAGGTACAGCTCGCGTGTCTGGTCCGGGCGTTGGCGGCCTTCCAGCAGCCGGAACGCGACGTCCTGGACCTCGACCAAGTCGCCGAGGACCGTCGGGAGCGGCTGGGTCTGGTAGGCGACGGCCAGCCGGCGGACCTCGTCGCGGAGCTGGTCCAGGGTCTCGGGGCCGACGTTGCTGCCTTCCGCGCTGGCGAGGAAGCGCAGCGCTCTGCGAGCTGCCACCGCCGCCTGCCTTTCCATCTCGAGGGTGCTGTCGGCGAGGCGCACCCGGCGGATACCCAAGGCGTCCGGGGTCTCGCCGTGTCCCAGGCTATCCGGGCGCTCTGTGGGCGCCGGTGGCGGCGGCGCTGGGGTGAACGCGGCGTTGCAGCGGACCAGCACGTTGCGCTCGTGGGGGTCGAGCCGTTCGAGCGTGTAGGGGCCGACCAGCCGCAGCGGCGTGGTCCCATAGGCCGTGGCGAACCCGATCAGCTGGGCGGCCAGCGGCGCGCGGCTGGCCGCCAGCGGGAACTGCTCCAGCTTGGACAGCAGCGGCTGGTCCATGACCCCGCCGGTGGCCTGCTGGTAGCGTTCGGCGGCCTCGGGCTGGCTGAGGCCGTGGGCCATGCGGTAGGCGGCGAGCTTCGAGCAGCCGCACTGGTGGCGGATCTCGTCGGCGATCTGGTCTGATGTGCCCCGGCCTTGAGCGGTCAGAGTCTGCGCAGCCGGTCGAGCTCAGCCTTTGTCAATTTGCTCATGTCGGTCAGGGTCGTGCGTGCCTGGTGGGTGGCGCAAGCGACGGCGGACCATATTTTCGCTGCGGTTCGGCATGGCGCGGCGCTTCTCGGCTCGAGCCGCCAGGTCAACCCCTCAGTCTTTGCGCATGGAAAGCATGGAGCCGCATTTATCACGTTGAGTAACCGCAGTGCTGGCGGCGGCTACAGCAATACCGACCTGACCCGCCAGACGCTGGTCACGATGAATCAGCTGGTGTTGCAGCGCCAGGCCGCCCCGGTCATGGTCCCGGCTGTTCCCGGCGAGCCGGATGACTGGCGGGCCGATCCGGGCCGTGTGCGCCTGGCGGTCCGCCAGGCGCTGGCGAAGGCGTCGGCTGATACGCGCCTGCTGCCGCGCAGGTGGGTGGCTTTCCTCCGTATCCGAAGGAACGTTGGAGGTCAGACGGGCAAGGCGGCAGCTCGGCACCCGCTTTCCTTTGCATCCGAAGGAAAGCTGCAACCGGTGGGGCGGGGTGGGCGCGCAGCGGCGCCGACGCCCGCACCAGCGAGGCCTCGCCTGCGCGAAGGCCGGTTTCCCGTCCTGGTGTCCGGTTACCATGGGTGCCCATGGGCGATCTTGGGCTGGGTGGCGCCCCCGATATCGGCGCCCCACGTGCCGCCCGCACTGCGGCGCGGCTGCGTGAGGCCGCTCGGCTCGCGTTCGCCCAGCTGGGCTGGCAAGCGACGCGCGTTCAGGACATCGTCCAGCGTGCAGAGGTCAGCCACGGGACCTTCTACACGTACTACGAGAGCAAGGCGGCGATCCTCGAGGACCTCGTGCGGTCCAGCCAGGCCGACTTCGTTGCCCTCGCCGAGGAGCCGTGGGAGTCCGACGACGTGCGCGGCGCCCTCGAGCGGGTGATCGGGGGAGTCCTCGACCTCTACCAGCGCGACGCGGTGCTCATCCAGGCGTGGATGCAGGCTGCGCGCGACGAGCCCGCCTTCGGCCACCTCTACGACGAGCTGCGCGGCCGGTTCGTCGACCGTATCACCGAGCACATCGCCGCCACGGCCGCCGCTTCGGGCCGCGCTGGCGCGCCCCCGGCCCGCACCGTCGCCTCCGCGTTGGCGGCTATGGTGGAGCACTTCGCGTACTGCTGGGCCGTGCTCGGTGAACCTCACGAGCGCGACGACGCTCTCGCCACCCTCACCTTGGTCTGGGGCAGCACCTTGAACGCCCTCGCGGGCTTCCCCATCGTGCGCTGAGCGCCTTCAGGTTCGGGCTGCGGGCGGTTCGCTCCTGGTACAGTGGCCAGGCCGGACCGGCCCTGTTTGGGGGCACTGCCCCGACCCCCCTGGGGAACTGGCCGAAGACGAATTGCGGGATCGGTCTGGCACGGGAGGACGGCGTGGATGCTGGCCCACTACCCAAGGTGGTGCCCGAGCTCCGCTCGCGGGGCTCGGCCCGGTGCGACGTTCGCCCGGTCGTCCAGAGCGCGGTGAGCGGGCCAGCTCAGCATGCGCTGGAGGGCGGCTACGGGGAGGACGACGACGCCGGGGGAGTAGGAGCGGGAACCACGAGCGGGCACCACCACAATGGCGGGCCCGGAAAGGTGCTGGTTCTCAACGCGACGATGGAGCCGCTCTGCGTCGTGCCAGCTCGCCGAGCGGTTGTGCTCGTGCTCTCCGACAAGGCCGACGTCGTGCACGCGAACGGGCACCTGTTCCGCTCGGAGCGCCTTCAACTCGTCGCCCCCTCGGTCGTGCGCCTCCGTCGGTACGTGCACGTGCCCTACCGGCGGCGGGCGGCACTCTCGCGCCGCGGCGTGTTCATCCGTGACCACCACACCTGCCAGTACTGCGGCGCCAGCGCCGAGAACGTCGACCACGTCGTGCCGCGCAGCCGCAGCGGCGCGCACGAGTGGGAGAACGTCGTCGCCGCCTGCCGTCGTTGCAACACCCGCAAGAAGGACCAGACGCCCGCCGAGGCGCATATGACGTTGCGGCGCACACCCTTCGCGCCACGAGCAGCGTTCTGGCTGATCGTGGCGGTCGGCACCGTCGACCCCGACTGGCACGCGTACCTGGGCGACACCCTCCAGCCGCACTGACGGCCGCCTCGCTCGCGCTGCGCTGCGCTGCGCCATTTTCCTCCACTTTCTACCACTGCATTTGACCTGCGGCTTTATCAGCCTACTCACCCGTTTACGGCCGTGTTGGGGCGGACTATGGTTGACAAGTGGGGTGAAGTGGAGCAGAGTGGCGCACACGAACGTCGGAGTGGAAGCGCTGGGGTGCAGGAGGCGCCATGTTCCTGGGGGAGTTCCAGCACACGCTGGACCCCAAGGGGCGGGTGATCCTTCCCTCGGCCTTCCGTGAGGAGCTCGCGGAGGGGTTGGTGATGACCGTGGGACTGGACCACTGCCTCACGGTGCACCCTGTGGGGGACTGGCAGCGGGTGATCGAGGGGCTTCGCGGCCTCCGTACGACCGACGCCCGCGAGCGGATGTTCGCCCGGATGATCACCTCGCACGCGCACCCGGAAACCCCGGATCGCCAGGGGCGCATCACGGTCCCGCCGCGCCTCCGTGAATACGCGGGTCTGACCAAGGACGTGACCATCGTGGGCGGCGACTCGCGCTTGGAGTTCTGGAACGCCGTGGCCTGGGAGCGCTACCGCGAGCAGGGCATGAACGAGTTCGCCAGCACCGAGCAGGCGTTCAACCTCGGGATCTTCTAGCTGAAATTTCCAAGGAGGCAGGGATGAGCCTTCAGACATCGGTCCGCCCGGTCCGGCACGCCCGCCCGACCCACCGTGTCCACCCCGGTCCGCGCGCCCGGCGCGCCCGGCGCCTCACGATCCACCAGCTGTGCAGGACCGCTGAGCGGCTGGGGCTGATCACCAGGCAACCGCGGACGGCCACTGTGCGCTCGCGGTCCCGCCGTCCTCACCCCAGCTCGAGCCGGGTGCTCCGGGCGCAGGTCCGCAACGCGGTCCGCCTCGTGTGCACCCCTGGGCCCGTGTACTTCGTGGCGGCGATGCTCACGGGCGTGGCTGCGGCGTTCTTGGCGGGGCTGTGGCTGTACTGACACCGAGGCGGTCCGTGGACTCCGGTCAGTGGGGGAACTCCCCCCAGCCCCCTGACCAGCGGGCGTCGCACCAGCCGGTCATGGTCGACCGGGTCACGAGCCTGCTCGCCGTCGACGGGCACGCACCGGCCGTGCTCGTCGACGCGACCGTCGGGGCGGCGGGGCACGCCGCGGCGCTCCTGGCGGCGTCGGGGCCGCGGGTGCACCTGGTGGGCTTCGATCGCGACGAGGACGCGCTCGGCCTCACCCGGCGGCGGCTCGCGGCGTACGCGGACCGGGTCACGCTCGTCCACGCTCCGTTCGACGCGCTTGCCGAGCACGTCGCGCCGGTAGTCGAGCGCGTCGGCCCGCTGCTCGGCGTCCTCTACGACCTCGGCGTGTCGTCGATGCAGCTCGACCGACCGGAGCGTGGCTTCTCGTTTCGGGCCTCTGGGCCGCTCGACATGCGGATGGACCGCTCCGCAGCGCTGACCGCTGAGCAGCTCGTCAACGGCTTGAGCACGCTCGAGCTCACTCGGATCATCAGTCGCCTCGGTGAGGAGCGGTTCGCGCGGCGGATCGCGACCGCGATCGTTCGCGCCCGCCCGCTCCACACGACAGCCGCGCTGGCCGACGTGGTGTCGAGCGCGGTGCCGGCCGCGACGCGGCGCCCTGGCCACCACCCGGCGACGCGGACGTTCCAGGCGCTCCGAATCGCCGTCAATACCGAGTTGGATCGTTTCAGTGCCTCCCTTCCCCAGGCGCTGGAGCTTTCCCTGCCCACCGCGGGTCGTTCGACCTCCCCTTCCCGCGGTGGGCGCATCGTCGTCCTGAGCTACCACTCGCTCGAGGACCGTATCGCCAAGCGGTGCTTCTCCGACGCGGCCGCCGGCTGCATTTGTCCACCGGACCTCCCGGTGTGCGGCTGCGGGCGCGTTCAAACCGCCCGCCACCTCACCCGCGGAGCCGAGCGGCCTGCCGCGGACGAGGTGGCGCGCAACCCCCGCGCCCGGCCAGCGCGCCTACGCGCGGTTGAGCGCATCGCAGGCGGGACGCCGTGGGGTCCCGCATCGACCAAGCCGGAGTCCTGATGGCCGCTGTCGCGCCAACCCTGCCACGACCGGCCCGTCCCCGGACCGCCACGGCCCGGCGCTCGGCGTCGCGCCCCGATCTCCGCGTCGTCGCGCCGGTCCGCCACACCCGCCGGTACGTCGTGATCCTGTCGGTCGCTGCGGCGCTGGGTGTGTTCGGGGTCGTGAGCCTGGGCGCTCTGGCCGCCGAGGCCGCGTTCGAGGCGAAGACGCTCGAACGTGAGGTCGGTGACCTTTCAAGACGCTACGACGAGCTGACGGCCGAGGTCGCCTCTCTGGAAGCGCCGAACCGAGTAGGAAGGATCGCCGTCGAGAAGCTCGGCATGGTGCCGGCCGAGGACCCCGGTGTCCTTGCGATGGGGGGGCAGGCACCGTCCCCGCAGCAGGCACGGGGGGCCGCCCCCGAGGGTGAGGGGGCACGGGGGGCCGCCCCCGAGGGTGAGGGGGCACGGGGGGCCGCCCCCGAGGGTGAGGGGGCACGGGGGGCCGCCCCCCTTGAGGAAAGGCGGTAGCCGGTGAGCGCTCCCGCCCGGCCAGGGCCGAGGCGCTCCTCTCGCCCGAAGTCCACCCGCCGTTCGCAGCTTCCCCGCGGCAGCTCGCCCCGAGCGAGGCGTTCCTCTGCGCAGGCCGTCCGCCGCTCGCAGCTTCCCCGCGGCAGCTCGGCCCGAGCGAGGCGTTCCCCTCCCCCGGAAAAGTCCGTCCGGCGCTCGCAGCTTCCCCGCGGCAGCTCGCCCCGACCGAGGCGTTCCCCTCCCCCTGTGCAGGCCGTCCGGCGCTCGCAGCTTCCCCGCGTCAACTCGCCCCGAGCGAGGCGTTCCCCTCCCCCTGTGCAGGCCGCCCGCCGCTCGCAGCTTCCCCGCACCGGCTCGGCCCGAGCGAGGCGTTCCCCCCCTCCGCCTCGTTTGGCCCGCCGCCGTCATCATCCGCCTCGGCCGGCCCGCCCGCCCACGGGCCGGCCGAGGCGGACGGCTCAGGCTCACCCTCATTTCGTTCGCCTACTGCTCGCGGGCGTGGCGGCCGACTGCGGGCGGGTGATCGCCCGGGCGCGGAGCGGGCGGAGGCTGGCGGGGTTCCTGATCGTCTACCTCGTCCTCACCGCGCTCATGACTTGGCGGCTCGTGAGCGTTCAGGTCGTGTCCGCGGCTGAGTACCGCGGCCTCGCCGCCCGCCAGACTCAGCGCGAGCTCGACCTGCCCGCCCGTCGAGGGCGGCTGTACGATCGCACCGGGGAGCCGCTCGCGATGTCGCTCGCGGCCACGACCGTGTACGCGAATCCGCGGCTTCTCCACGCCGCGGTCGCCACCGCGGGGATGCCCGGAGCCCGGGAGGGGAGCCTGGGGACGCCACCCGGAGCTGACGACCCCGTGATCAGCGTGGCGGGCGTGGCGGCCAAGCTCGCGCCGGTGCTGGGAGCGGACCCTGACAAGCTCGTCCGGCTGCTCCAGCGCGACCAGGGCTTCGTCTACCTGGCCCGCCAGCTGCCCCGTCAAGTCGGCCAGCAGGTCGCCGCCTTGAAGCTTCCCGGCATCGGTGTGCTGGAGGAGCCGACGCGGGCCTATCCAGGCGGCAGCCTCGCGGCGCAGGTCATCGGTTTCGCTGGGATCGACAACCGGGGGCTGTCCGGGCTGGAGAGCCAGTACGACACGCTGCTCGCGGGCCGTCCCGGCCAGCTGCACCTGGAGCGTGCCCCCGGAGGGCTGACGATCAACACCGCGCCGCGCGAGGTGCGGCCGGCAACGCCGGGCGCCGACCTCGTCCTGACGATCGACCGGCAGATCCAGTACACCGCCGAGCGGGCGCTCGCTGCCGGAATGCAGCGCTCCCACGCGCTCGGCGGGTCTGCGGTCGTCCTCGACGCACGCACCGGTGAGATCCTCGCGCTTGCCAGCGCCCCCGGCTACTTGCCGGCCGACATCGGCACCGCCGAGCCCTACGCGCGCCGCAACCGGGCCGTCACCGACATGTTCGAGCCCGGCAGCGTGAACAAGGTCGTCACGATCGCTGCCGCCCTGGAGGAGGGAATCGTCCAGCCCGAGACCACCTTCACCGTGCCGTGGCAGTACCAGGTGGGCCGGAAGACGTTCCACGACTCGGAAGCGCACGAGACCCGCGACTACACGGTTGGCGACATCATGGAGCAGTCGTCCAACGTCGGGACGATCCAGATCGCCCAGCGGCTCGGCCCGCAGCAGTTGCACGACTACACCGCCCGCTTCGGGGTGGGGGCACCGACCGGGTTGGGCTTCCCTGGCGAGTCGTCGGGCAGGCTTCCTGAGGTCAAGGACTGGTCCGCGTCGAGCCTCCCGACGATCGCGATCGGTCAGGGGGTTGCGGCAACCCTCCTGCAGGTCACGGGCGCCATGGAGGTCATCGCCTCGGGCGGCGAGTGGATCGAGCCTTCGCTTGTCCGGGGCCGGCTCGGCCTCGACGGGCGTGTGGAGCCGCTTGCGCGGCCCAAGCGCCAGCGCGTCGTCTCCGCTCAGACCGCCCGCGCCGTCTCAGAGATGCTCGTCCGGGTCGTGGAGGCCGAGCACGGCACCGGCAGCCGCGCTGCCGTGCCCGGCTACCGCGTCGGCGGCAAGACCGGCACCGCTCAGAAGCCCTCGCTCACCCGCCGCGGCTACGAGCCGGGCGCGTTCATAGGCTCCTTTGTCGGGTTCGCGCCCGCTGAGGACCCAGCCCTCATCGTCGCGGTAATGCTCGACGAGCCCACCCCGTATTACGGAGGTCTCACGGCCGCCCCGGTGTTCAGCGAGATCATGCGGTTCGCACTGGCCAAGCAGCGCGTGCCGCCGTCCCGGCCGAACCTCGACCCGGCACCCGCCTCCCCGACGCAAATCTCGGACCCAACCGAGTCATAGTGCACCGTCGCCGATGTGTCTCGAGCGTTTCGGAGCCGCACTTCAGCGACGCTTTCAAGGCGGTGTGCGTAGCCCGACCGGCCGTGGTGGGTCCTTAGGGATCCGCGCTGTCGCTCGTATGCTCGCAGCGATTCGAATCAGCCTTGCGGGCGGGGGACCTTCCCCCACCTTCTGAGACCTACCGCGTGAAGGACCACGTGACGCCGACCGAGCTGCTGGCTGTCCTGCCTGGCGGTCCGCGTCTGCACGCAACGCAGCGCGCGGGCGCGCAGGTGGACGTGCGGTTGGTGGACGTCACCCACGACAGCCGCCAGGCGGGTCCCGGCGTGCTGTTCGCGTGCCGGCCTGGGCAGCGCGTGGACGGGCATGACTTCGCACGCCGAGCCGTTGCCGTGGGCAGCCCGGCGCTGCTCGTCGAGCGGCGCTGTGACCTCGCCGTGCCCCAGATAATCGTTCGCTCGGTCGCCGACGCCCTCGGCCCCGCTGCCGCGGCGATCCACGGCCACCCGTCCCGCGCGCTCATGCTTCTCGGCGTCACGGGCACCAACGGGAAGACCACCACCGCCTACCTGCTCGAGTCCGTGCTCCGCGCCGCGGGGCACGTCACCGGGCTGATCGGCACCGTCCAGACGCTCGTGGCCGGCCAGAGCATCCCCGGGGTGCGGACCAGGCCCGAGTCGACTGACCTCCAACGGCTGTCTCGCTCAGAGCCGAGCTGTTCGACCACGCCGGAGTCCACGGACCTCCAACGGCTTCTGCGGCGCATGGTCAACGCGAAGGTCACCGCGGTGGCGATGGAGGTGACCAGCCACGCGCTGGCGCTCGGCCGGGTGGTCGGGACGGAGTTCGCGGCGGCGGTCTTCACGAACCTCACCCAAGACCACCTCGACTTTCACGGCCACCTCGAGGACTACTACGCGGCCAAGGCGCGGTTGTTCCACCCGGAGTACACGCGGGTCGGTGTCGTGAACGTCGATGACCCCTGGGGACGGCGGCTCGCCACGGCGGCGCCGGTGGCGGTGCTGCGGGTTTCGCCGTCCGGAGCTGCCGCCGACGCCGACGTCGCCGCGCTCGATGTCGAAGCGGGACGCGTCGGGTCCACGCTCACCGTGGCCTGCGCCGGTGAGCGCGTACGCCTGCGGGTGAGGCTGCCGGGCCGGTTCAACGTCGCGAACGCGCTATGCGCCCTCGCTGCCGCGCACGCCGTCGGGGTGGACCTCGACGCCGCCGTCGCGGGGATCGCCGCGCTCGACGGCGTGCCCGGGCGGATGGAGCGGGTCGATGCCGGGCAGCCGTTCACGGTGCTCGTCGACTACGCGCATTCCCCGGACTCGGTCGCGAACGTGCTCGTCGCCGCACGGGACCTCGCCGGGCCTCGCCGGGTTCTTGTCGTGGTGGGATGCGGCGGTGACCGTGACGCGACGAAGCGGTCGCTCATGGGCAGGGCGGCGGCGGAGTTCGCCGACCTCGCCTTCCTGACCAGCGACAACCCGCGTAGCGAGGACCCGTTGGCGATCCTCGACATGATGGTCTCTGGCGCCCAGGCTGTCCCGCAGGCGGCCTGGACCGTCGAACCGGACCGCCGCGCGGCGATCGCGCTCGCGTTGCAGGCCGCCGTGCCCGGCGACGTCGTGGTGATCGCGGGCAAAGGCCACGAGTCCTATCAGGAGTTCGCCGACCTGGTGCTGCCGTTCGACGACCGCCTGGTCGCCCGCGAGCTGCTCGAGGTCGGAGAGGTCCCGACGTGATCGTCCTCACCCTGGAGCAGCTCGCGGACGTCGTCGGCGGCGAGCTCGTCGATGTCGCCGACGCGCAGCGGCGCGTGGACGCGGTGACGATCGACTCGAGAACCGCCGCGCCGGGCGCGCTGTTCGTGCCGCTGCCCGGCGAGCACGCTGACGGGCACGACTTCATCGCCGACGCCGTGGTCCGGGGCGCCTCGGGCTACCTCGCCGCGGCCGGTCGGCCGCTCCCGCTGGCGGCCGCGGGCGCCGTCGTGGTCGACGACCCCGCGGACGCGCTGCTGGCCTTGGGCGCCTGGGTGCGGGAGACGGTCGATCCCCTGGCCGTCGGGGTGACGGGCTCCAACGGCAAGACCACGACGAAGGACCTCGTCGCCACCGCGGTCGGCGCGGATCGAGCTGTGGTCGCGAGCGCCGGCTCCTATAACAACGAGCTCGGGGTCCCGCTGACCCTGTGCCGGCTGGAGCCCTTGAGCGAGGTGCTCGTCGCCGAGCTCGGCGCGCGCGGTCGTGGGCAGATCGCCCGGCTCGTCCCCGTGGTACGGCCGGACATCGCGGTGGTCACCACGGTCTCGGGCGCGCACCTCGAGCAGTTCGGGACCGTGGAGGCGGTCGCGGCCGCCAAGGCCGAGCTCGTCGAGGGTCTGTGCGCCGACGGACTCGCGGTGCTCAACGCCGACGACCACCGCGTCGCGGCGATGGCCGCCCACGCGCCCGGCCGCGTGGCGACCTACGGCCGCGGTGCGGACGCCGAGTGGCGGGCGGAGGACGTCGAGCTCGACGCGCTTGCCCGGCCGCGCTTCCGGGTCCGGGGCCAGGACGTCGCGCTGCCCCTGCCCGGCGAGCACAACGTCGGCAACGCCGTCGCCGCGCCCGCGGTCGCCGACGCGTGCGGGGTTCCGCTTGCGCGAGCGGCGCAAGCGCTGGAGCACGCGGCCGTGTCCCGCTGGCGAATGGAGCTGCGCAGAACGACCGACGGCGTCGTCGTGCTCAACGACGCGTACAACGCGAACCCGGCGTCGATGGAGGCGGCGCTGCGGACGCTCGCGCGGATGCGGGTCACCGGCCGCCGGTGGGCGGCGCTCGGGCGCATGGCCGAGCTCGGCCTCACCGCCGAGGCCGCGCACGACCGCATCGCCAGGCTCGCGGCACGCCTCGGCGTGGACGGCCTCATCGTCGTGGTCGATCCCCAGCGCCCGGAGGCGACGGCGATCCGCGCAGGCGCCGTGAGGGGGTCTGGAACCAGGGTCCCCTCTGGGGTTCCACAGGGGTCCGGGGGGACGCCCCCGATGATCACGGACCTGGTCGCCGATCCCGGCGAAGCGGTCGCCCTGCTGGAGCGCCGGCTGCGTCCCGGCGACGCGGTGCTCGTCAAGGCGAGCCGGGCCGCCGGCCTGGAGCGCGCGGCCGAGGGGCTCTTGCGTGAAGGAGCGCGCCTCCTGGACGGGGGAGGCGGCCAGGGGTCGACCAACGGCAGCGTCCGCCGAGGGAGAGGTCCCCACACGTGAGGGGCATCCTCATGGCCGGGAGCGTGTCGCTGATCCTGTCGCTGCTCGTCACGCCAGTCGTGATCCGGTTCTTCCAGCGGCGGGGGTTCGGGCAGCTCATCCGCGCGGACGGACCCCAGGCGCACATGGCGAAGCGTGGCACGCCGACGATGGGCGGCACCGCGATGATCCTGTCTGGGGTGGCTGGATACTTCGCCGGTACAGGGTTGGGCACCGGAGTCTCGGCGGGCGGGCTGCTCGTGATGGGCACGTACGTCGGGATGGGCGCTGTCGGGTTTCTGGACGACTACATCAAGCTCCGGCGCCGGAGGAACCTCGGGCTCACGAAAACCGCGAAGTTCGGCGGGCAGGCGGTGGTCGCGGTCCTGTTCACGATCGGCGCCCAGTACGTCGCGAAGACGTCGACGCACCTCTCGCTGATCGGCAAGCTCGACTTCGACTTCGGTGTGTGGTTCCCGCTGTTCGCGTTCCTGATCCTCGCGGCGACGTCGAACGCGGTGAACCTCACCGACGGGCTCGACGGCCTGGCGGCAGGCACGAGCGCGCTCCTGTTCGGGGGGTACACGGTGATCGCGTTCTGGATCTTCCGCCATCCGCTCGACTACTCGCTCGAGGCGCGGATCCACTCGGACGCGCTGGCGATCGCGGCGGCTGCGGCGATGGGCGCCGCGATCGGGTTCCTCTGGTGGAACGCGCCTCCCGCCCGGATCTTCATGGGCGACACGGGGGCGCTCGCGATCGGCGGGGCGCTCGCGGCGCTCGCGGTCCTCACCGAGACCGAGTTGCTGCTCATGATCCTCGGCGGCCTGTTCGTGATCGAAACCGTGAGCGTTCTGCTCCAGGTCGCGAGTTACCGGCTGTGCAAGCGGCGGATCTTCAAGATGGCCCCGCTTCACCACCACTTCGAGCTCGCCGGGTGGCAGGAGACGACCGTCATCGTCCGGTTCTGGATCATCGGCGGGCTGTGCGTGGCGTTCGGGATGGGGCTGTTCTACGCCGAGTACCTGGCGAGGGTGGGATCGGGATGATCCCGCAGCGCTGGTTGGTGCTCGGGCTCCGCGCGTCGGGCGAGGCGGTGGCAAAGGCGCTGCTTGGGCGGGGAGTTGACGTGCGCGTGGCGGACGCCCGCGCTGACGACGCGCTCAGCGCGCGTGCCCAGCCGCTCCTTCGCGCCGGCGCCGACGTGCGGCTCGGTGGCCTTGACCAGACCCTGCTCGACGGGCGGGACGTCGTCGTCGCGAGCCCCGGGGTGGCGCCACGCCACCCCGTCCTGCAGGCCGCGACAGCGCGCGGCCTGCAGGTGTGGAGCGAGCCGGAGCTCGCGTGGCGGCTCGCGGCCGGCCGCACCCGGCTCGTCGCGGTGACGGGCACGAACGGCAAGACGACGACGACCGAGCTCACTGCCGCGTGCCTGGGCGCGCCCGCGGGCGGGAACATCGGCACGCCGCTCATCGAGCAGCTCAGCGGCCACCCGCCCCCACCGCTCGTCGTCGCCGAGCTGTCGAGCTTCCAGCTCCACTTCACCCACACGCTGCGGGCCGAGGTCGCGGTCCTGCTCAACGTCGCGTGTGACCACCTGGACTGGCACGGCTCGATGCCCGCCTACCAGGCGGCCAAGGCCCGCGCCTGGGCGAGGCAGCGGCCACCCGACGCCCTCGTCCTCAACGTCGAGGACCCCGGCGCGGTCGAGGCGGTCCGCGCGCATCCGCCGCCGGGCGCAGTCGTGCGCGTGTGCACCGGCCCGCCTGAGCATGCGCCCGCCGTCGGCGTGGTTGACGGCGCCGTCGTCTGGTGTCCCCCCGGCGGTGAATCCGTCGAGGTCGTGGCCGTCGAGAACCTCGCGCTCGTCGGGCCGCACAACCTTGCGAACGTCTGCGCGGCGGTCGCCGCGGCGATCTGCGCGGGCGCGGACCCAGCTGGGCTCGCGCCTGTGGTCGCAGCGTTTCCTCCCGGGCCTCACCGCGTCGAGCGCGTCGTCCGCCTCGGCGGCGTGACCTGGGTGAACGACTCCAAGGCGACGAACCCGCATGCGGCCGCGGCGGCGCTGCGCTCATTCGGCTCGATCGTCTGGATCGCGGGCGGCCTCGACAAGGACCTCGACTTCGACGGCCTCGCCGACCTCGTCCGCGAGCGGGTCCGCGCGACGGTGACGATCGGCTCCTGCGGGCCCCAGCTCGCCGCGCTGTCACGGCGGGTCGGCGTCCGGACTGTCGAGGCCGGCACGCTGGCCGCCGCCGTCGATGCCGCCGCCGGGCTCGCCCGGCCGGGCGACACCGTGCTCCTCGCGCCGGCTGCGGCCTCGATGGACCAGTTCACGGACTACGCCGCCCGTGGCCAGGCGTTCCGGGACCTGGTGACCGCGTTGGCGAAGCGCACGAAGGCGGAGCGCTCGGGATGAGCGTCCAAGCTCGCGCCCGCAAGGGTGCTGGATCCGCGCGGCGTACCACGTGGATCCAGCACACCAAAAGGTTCCGCGTCGCCGGCGAGGCCACGGCGGAGTTCCTCCTGCTCGGCGCGACGACCGCAGCCCTGCTCCTGCTCGGCCTCGTGATGACGTTCTCGGCCTCGTTCGTTCAGTCGGCGGCCCAGACCGGCGACGCGTTCGGGATCTTCACGAAGCAGCTGACGTGGTGCGGAGTGGGGTTCATGCCGATGGTCGTGGCCGCGGTCGTCGACTACCGGCGGTGGCGGCCGTTCGCCGCTCCGCTCATGCTCGCCACGCTCGCGGCGTCCGCCGCCGTGCTCGTGCCGGGGCTGGGCGTGATGGTGAACGGGTCTCGCCGGTGGTTCGACCTCGGCTTCGCGAACTTCCAGCCAAGCGAGCTGCTCAAGCTCGTGCTGCCGATCTACTTGGCCCATGTCTGCGCCGTCCGCTGGGCGCGGCTGCGCCGTGGTGACCTCGGCGCGCTGCTCGTGCCGGCCGTGCCGGCGATCGTGCTCGCCGCCGGGTTCGTGCTGCTCTCGCCGGACGTGGAGACCGCGGCGCTCATCGTGGTGATCGGCGGCCTTGTGCTCTATGTGGCAGGGCTGCCGGGGCGAATCGTCGCGACGGGCGCTGGCCTCGCCGCCGCGTTGGCGTCGGCGGTGATCGTGACGACGCCGTTCCGCCGCGCGCGTTTCGCGGCCTGGATGAACCCGACCGCGTACGCCGACACGTTCGGCTACCAGACGGTGCAGGGATTCATCGCCCTGGGCTCGGGCGGGTGGTTCGGCGCTGGCCTCGGCCGTGGCCGTGGCAAGTGGCTCTACGTCCCGAACGCCCACACCGACTTCATCTTCGCGATCATCGGCGAGGAGCTCGGCTTGATCGGCGCGCTGTTCGTGCTCGGGCTCTACGCGACGCTTGCGGTCAGCGGCATCCGCACCGCGCGCCGCGCCCCGGACCCGTTCGGGCGCCTGGCCGCCGCGGGCATCACTGCGTGGCTATTGTTGCAGGCGACCATCAACGTCGGCTCCGTCGTCGGCCTGTTCCCGGTGACCGGTGTGACGCTGCCGCTCGTAAGCTTCGGCGGCTCCTCACTGGTGTTCACGATGCTCGGGCTGGGTGTGCTCATGTCGATCGCCCGCTCGTCTGCAACCCCGGCCCGTGCGAGGGGAACGTCGTGACCACCCAGGTGCTCGACGCGATCGCCGACGCCTTTTGTGTGGAGGTCCCGTGACCCCCGCGCTGCGCCGTGATCCGCTGTTCGCGGAGCTGGCGGCCACGGTCAGCGGGGTGGTCAGGGCAGACGAGCCGCTCGCCGCGCACACCACGCTGCGGGTCGGTGGGCCGGCGGCGGTATTCGTCCAAGCTGAGTCGACCGCCGACCTCGTCGCCGTGGGGACCGCCTGCGCGCGCCACGGGCGGGGGTGGCTCGCGCTCGGGCGTGGCAGCAACCTGCTCGTCGCGGACAGCGGCTGGCCGGGGGTGGTCCTGACGCTTGGGCGGGGCTTCAGGGGGATCGACGTCGAGGGTGAGCACGTCGTCGCCGGCTCAGGCGAGCCGATGCCGGTGCTCGCGACGGCCGTCGCGCGCCACGGCCTGGGCGGCCTTGCGTTCGGGGTGGCGATCCCCGGCTCGCTCGGCGGTGCGGTGCGGATGAACGCCGGCGCCCACGGCCACGAGCTCCGCGACGTCCTTGAGTGGGTGGAGGTCGCCCGGCTCAGCGGCGGCGGCGCACTCGAGCGTCTGAGGGTCGCCGACCTGCGCATGGGCTACCGGCACACCGCGCTGCCCGTAGACGCGGTGGTCGTCCGCGCTCGGCTCGCGCTGAGGCGAGCCGACCCGCGCGAAGTCGCCGCCGACATGGCGGAGATGCGCCGGTGGCGCCGCGAGCACCAGCCGATCAACTCACCCTCGTGCGGGAGCGTGTTCCGCAACCCCGACGGCGATTCCGCCGGCCGCTTGATCGACTCCGCCGGCATGAAGGGCTACACGGTCGGCGGCGCTCGGGTCAGCCTGGTCCACGCGAACTTCATCACCGCCAGCCCCGGCGCGAAGGCCGCCGACGTCCACGCCGTGATCACCGCGGTCCGCGAGGCGGTGGCGGCTCGTCACGGCGTCCGGCTCCAGACCGAGGTCGTGCTCGCGGGCTTCGAGGACGGCCCGTGACCGCACGCACCTCCACGAGCTCCGTCAGGATGGACGCGCGCATCCGCGCTCGCCGTAGGCAGATCCAGGCTGCCCGCGCCCGGAAGCGCCTCGTGCGGTTCGCCAGCGGGGTCGCGGTGATCCTGCTCGCCGTGGCTGCGGCGGCGCTCGCGCGGTCGCCGCTCTTTGCGGTCACCGAGGTCCGACTGGTCGGTGTGAGCGGCAAGCAGGCCGTGGAGGTGCGCGAGCTCATGCCGATCGCCCTGGGCGAGAACCTCCTGACCGCCGACCTCGGCCACGTCGAGAGGCGTCTGGAAGGATTGCCGTGGATCCGCTCGGCCCGCGCGATCCGGCATCCACCCTCTGCGGTCGAGATCCGCGTCGAGACACGGCAGCCCGCAGCAGTCGTGCGCCTCGAAGGCGCGCTCTGGACCGTAGACGCCGAGGGTGTCGTGCTCGCCCCTGGCGGCAAGCCTGGGCTCGTCGAGATCGACGGGCCGAACTCCGTGCTGCCCGGAGTGGGCACCGCCACCAGCGACGCGGCGGTGCGGAACGCCCTGGCGGTCCACACTGCGCTCCCGTCGCGCCTGAGCCACGCGGTCGACCGTTACGACGCGCCCAGCGAGCGCGGGCTGCGCCTCCATCTCGTGCTGCCTGAACTCTCGGGGGCGTCCCCCCCAGCGCCCGCGACATCATCGAGCTCGTCCTCTCCGCTCCCACCCGGCATCTGGGTCCGGTTTGGCACAGACGAGCGCAGTGACGAGAAGGCACGGGTCCTCGACGCGCTGCTCGAGCAGATTCGGCGGGCGTCGGGGCGAATCGTGGAGATCGATGTGCGTGCGCCAGATAACCCGGTGCTCGTTCCAAATGGAATGGGGGCCGTTCCCTTGGACCCCGCGCAATAATCGGGGGCGTCCCCAGCCCCTTGGCAGCCGGAGCCAAGTATTTGGATGAATCGTCGAGATAATGGCTCCAGCGTTGCCAAATGACGGCCCGCAGCGACGTTTCCACGGTGTGTATTGACGAATTGGCGCACCACCTGTTGTTGGCCGACGGTGGCGCTTGCTTGACTTCGGACAGATGGGGCGCGTATGGTCACCCGCAACATGACGTTGGGATAAAGTATTACCCTTTACTTGAGGGTGAGAGTTTGTACCAGGAACCAGCTCACGCCCGACCATCGTAGGCGCACAGGAAGGACAGCCACGTGGCGGTACCGCAGAACTATTTGGCGGTCATCAAGGTTGTTGGCATTGGTGGCGGTGGCGTCAATGCCGTCAACCGGATGATCGAAGCGAGCCTCAAGGGTGTCGAGTTCATCGCGACCAACACCGACGCCCAAGCGCTGCTCATGTCGGATGCCGACGTCAAGCTCGATGTGGGCCGCGAGCTCACGCGCGGGCTGGGCGCGGGGAGCAATCCCGAGGTCGGGAGGAAAGCGGCCGAGGAGCACCGCGACGAGCTTGAAGAGGTGCTGAAAGGCGCCGACATGGTGTTCGTCACCGCGGGTGAGGGAGGCGGGACCGGCACCGGGGGCGCGCCGATCGTCGCTCAGATCGCGAAGAGCCTGGGCGCGCTGACGATCGGGGTGGTGACGAGGCCGTTCAGCTTCGAGGGCCGCCGCAGGAGCATGCAGGCAGAGGAGGGCATCGAGGCCCTTCGGCAAGCCGTCGACACGCTCATCGTGATCCCGAACGACCGCCTGCTCGAGATCTCCGACCAGGAGACGTCAGTCCTCCAGGCGTTCAGGCTCGCCGACGAGGTCCTGCTTCAGGGCGTGCAGGGCATCACCGACCTGATCACGACCCCTGGCCTGATCAACACCGACTTCGCCGACGTGTCCACCGTGATGCGCGATGCCGGCAGTGCGCTGATGGGCATCGGCAAGGCCCGTGGCGAGAACCGGGCGCTCGAGGCCGCCCGAATGGCGATCAGCTCGCCGCTGCTCGAGTCCTCGGTCGACGGCGCTCGTGGCGTGCTCCTCACAATCGCTGGCGGCAGCGACCTTGGGATCTACGAGGTCAACGAGGCCGCCGAGATCATCGCCGAGGCTGCGGACTCGGACGCGAACATCATCTTCGGCGCGGTGATCGACGACACGCTCGGGGATGAGGTCAAGGTCACGGTCATTGCGGCTGGCTTCACCGACTCGCCCGCGAAGGTGGCACCGACCCCGCCATCGGCAACGTTGCGGCCCGTTGAGCGGCGTGAGTCGGAGCCACCGGCCAGACTTGGCAGGTCCACTCTCGCCCCGCCGCGACCCCTGGTCGAGGACGAGGACGACGAGGACGAGCTCTTCCGTCGCCGTCCCGAGCGTGCCCCTGTGGTGCTGGTCGAGGACGACGAGCTCGACATCCCCTCGTTCCTGAAGCGGTGACGGTAGCGGTGGTCCTGACTCCAGTGGTCCAAGCGGAGCGTGCTCGTGAGGGGGTCCCCAACCCCAGAGGGGACCTTGGGGACCCCCTCACCGTCCTTCGCGAGGACCCGGACGCGCGCGCCGTCTTCGCTGGCCGGGCGGCGGGTAACGCGTCGCTCGTGGTGGGGGCGGGGGGCGCGGACGGTCGGCGTCGGGTGCTCGGTGAGCTGGGCTTGACGCCTGCGGACGCGGTATTCATGGAGCAGGTGCACGGTGCGGGGGTCGCCCGGGTGGGCCACGGAGACCGGGGCCGAGGGGCAACCGACCAGGCTGGCACCGTCCCCGGTGTCGATGCGCTCGTGACCACTGACGCCGACGTCGCCCTCGTCGTGCTTACCGCCGACTGCGTGCCCCTCGTCCTTCTCGACCCTGGCAAGGGTGTGGCAGTGGCCCACGCCGGCCGCCGGGGAGTCCAAACCGGCGTGACCAGCGCGGTGGTGGCGGCGCTGACCGCTGCGACCGGCTCGCCACCGGCCCGTCTCCGCGCGCTGATCGGCCCCGCGATCTCCGACTGCTGCTACGAGCTGCCCGCCGCCCTCGCCGACGAGGTCGCCGCCGCAGAGCCGGCCGCGCGAGCGGTCACGAGTTGGGGCACGCCCAGCCTGGACCTGCCCGCTGCGGTGCGGGCGCAGCTTCATGCCGCTGACGTCGGCCGTGTCACGCGCGTCCACGGGTGCACTCGGTGCGAGCTGGATCGGTGGTTCAGCTACCGTGCCGCTGGACAGGTTCCGGGTACCCCACCGGGCCGCAACGCCACAGTGATCTGCCGGCTGGGGGAGGCCGCGCGGGCCAGCGTGCGACGGGAGGTGGGAGCCTAGTGGTCCGCGCGGAAAAACCCGTGGCCCGTATTCGCCCGGACGTCCCGATATGCGCGCTCGACGCGCCTTGCGCTCTGGGCGCAGGGACGCCCTCCGTCATGTGTTGCCCGGGGAGCAGGTAGATGGCCCGAGCTCAAGAGGCGCTGCCGATACCGACCTCCGATGCGGTCGCGATCACCACTCGCCTCGATGAGGTGCGCCTGCGGGTCGCCGAAGCTGCGGCGCGGGTGGGGCGCTCGCCGCGGTCGGTGACGGTCGTCGCGGTGAGCAAATCCTTCGGCGTCGAGCACGTCCGTTGGGCGCGGCAGGCCGGCCAGGCAGACTTCGGGGAGAGTCGCGCGCAGGAGCTCGAGCGCAAGGCGGCGCTCACGGCGGCGCAGGGGCTGCGCTGGCACTTCGTCGGTCGGCTCCAAAGGAATAAAGTGCGGAACGTGGTCGGCCTGGCCGGCCTTATCCACTCGGTCGACCGCGCCGAGCTCGTTCAGGCGATCGCTGAGCGGGCACAGCGGACCAAGCGGGTCCAACAGGTGCTCGTACAGGTCAACGTCGGACATGATCCCGCCAAGGGAGGCTGCGCCCCGGACGACGTGTTCGCGTTGCTCGCCGCGGTACGGCAGCTGGACGGCATCGCCTGCCAAGGTCTGATGACGATCCCGCCGCTCGACCGCGATCCGCGCCCAGTGTTCCAGCACTTGGCCGAGCTGCGTGACGAGGCGCGTGCGGTATGGGCCGAGGTCCAGCACCTCTCGATGGGAATGAGCGGCGATTTCGAGATCGCGGTCGAGGAGGGGGCCACCATTGTCCGGCTGGGGGAGGCCGTGTTCGGCCCCCGGCCAGGGGACTGGAGGGACTCTCCCCAAACTGGGGGCCTGGGGGAGTCTCCCCACCTCCCTGGGGGTTGGGTACCCTCCCCCCAGACCGGGGCGCCGGAGTAAGGAGCAGCAAGCGATGGCGACGATGACGATGTGGAAGCGGACGCTCGCGTATCTCGGCCTAGTCGAGGACTACGACGACGAGTACGACGACGGCGGCGACGAGGGGCGGCCGGTCCGCCAGGCTCCCGCCCGCCCGTCCGAGCCCGCACCGCGGGCCGAGCCGTCCAACGTTCGCCGACTGGGCCCGCGTCCGTCCGAGCCCCTTGGGTCCTCTTCGGTCCGGACGGTGTCCAGCGCCAAAGTGCATGTGACGAACCCCACGACGTTCAACGACGTCGAGGAGGTCGGCGACCGGTTCCGGAGCGACATCCCGGTGATCATGAACCTCGCCGGGGCGTCCGAGACGGTTGCGAAGCGCCTGCTCGATTTTGCGTCGGGGTTGATCTATGGTTTGGACGGCCGGATCGAGCGGGTCGGCGACCGTGTCTTCCTGCTCACCCCGAAGGGCGTCGATGTTTCAACCGAGGAGCGGCGACGGCTGACTGAGCGGGGGTTCTTCAACCAGGCCTAAGGGCATGAGCATGCAGCAGATTCTGTGCGCCGTTGTCACCATCTATTTCGTGATCCTGCTCATCAGGATCGTGCTGTCCTGGGTGCCCGCGCTGCCCGATCCGATCGAGCCACTCGCGCGTGGTGTGCGCGCGGTCACCGATCCATTGCTCGTCCCGCTTCGCGGTGTGATTCCGCCGGTTCAGGTTGGCGCTGTCGCCCTCGACCTGTCACCAATCGTAATTTTTGTAGTGATCGCGATCCTCCAGAGGCTGTTCTGCTGATCTCGAGTACATCGGGGGCGTCCCGGCCCCCCGACGCAAAGGAACCGCTGTGTCGCTCACACCAGAAGACGTCGAGAGGAAGGTCTTCAAGCAGGAGTTCCGCGGGTACAGCCAGGCAGAGGTCGATGTATTCCTCGATCTCGTCACCGAGCGCCTGATCGAGCTTGGCCGTGAGCGTGACCTCCTCCTGACCCGCCTGCGTGACGCGGAGCGCCATGCCAACGAGCGGGTTGCTCGCGTCGAGGCGTACGCAGAGGAGCGCATCGCCGAGATCGAGAAGCGTGCATCCGAGGCGATCGAGACAGAGCAGCACCTCAAGCGCGCGCTCGTGACCGCTGAGCGCGCCGCCGACGAGACGCTCCAGACCGCACAGGGAAAGGCCGAGGAAACCCTCGTCCAGGCCAACGCGCAAGCCGACCTGACGCTCACCGAGGCCCGGCGCGAGGCCGACCAGATCCTCAGCGACTCCCACCAGCAGGCTGCGGCGATGCTTGTCGATGCGCGGAAGCGCACCACGCAGGCTCAGGAGACGTGCCGGTCCGAGGCCGACCGGATCCAGCGGACGGTCGCCACGTTCACGACGTTGCGTGACGAGTACCGCAGCCGTGTCCGCAGGGTGGTGGAGGAGTATCTTGCCTGCTTCGACGAGGCCGGAGAGCTGCCCGAGGTGCCGCCGCAGCTCATCGATCTCGCGGCGATCAATGAGCCCACCTGGACGGACTTGTCCGATAGGGGCATTATGGACCCGTCTGAACCCTGTGAGGGTGCCCGGGGAAACGTCCCTGAGGCCCTGGTAGAGGCAGAGCAACGCAACGGTGAGCCGCCTGCGGAGGGCGAACGAGTAGCGCGCGGACAATCCCAGTGATATTGACCAAGACGATGACGCACCCAGACGTATTCAACACGAGCCAAGGATGGTGATGCGCCCGTGATCCTCGTCAGCATGGCACTCGTGCTGGTGGGCGCTGTGACGCTCGTGATCGGTTTCTTCAACGATCAGCTGCCTGGCTTCATCTACGTCACTATCGTGACGTCGCTGCTCGCCGGAGTGCTCCTGATCGTCGAACTTCTGCGGAAGCGGTCCTCGGAGAAGCCCGCGCTCGCTGCGGGCGGCGAGGGACAAGGCATCAGCACATGGGGCGGGAGCCCTTGGGGCGCTGGGCTGAGCGGCACTTCGACGCTCGAACGTGACGACGCCGAGTTCGGGGGGCTCGAGGCTTCCTACGACGACGAGCCGAGTGTCGTGGAGTCTTCCCAGTACGACTCCGCGAAAGACTTCGACGCCGTGGACGAGCCTCAGAGTGAAGATGCCGCTTGGTGGGCGCCTGCGGTCGCTGAGGACGATGGGCTTTTCCAGACCACGCGCCTGCCCGACCTCGAAACGGAGTGGGATTCGGACCGTGCGAGCTGGCAGGAGCCCGAGCCCGAGCTGGTGTCTCAGGCGCAGCCCCAACCGGCCATGCAGCGTGCGAACGCCAGCACTGACCGCGAGACGGAGCGGTTCCTCGCCGCCGTAAGCCAGGTGCGCGGTGTCGGCCCATCGAAACAAGCCGAGCTCCTCGCCCATTTCAAGACTCTCCGCCGCCTCCGCAACGCGAGCGTCGACCGCCTCGTGGAGATCCCCGGCATCTCCACGACCCTCGCCCAGCGCATCTACAACGAGCTGCACGACTGAGAGCGTGTTTGA
>JBOGEB010000053.1:0-23623 GCA_050743125.1 Egibacteraceae bacterium | reverse complement strand
AGGACGCCCTCGTCCACCGGAACCAGGCCCACCGTCTCCAGCAGCGTACGAGCCCGCTCGGCCGCGTCAGGCCGCGCCCGCCGCACAGCTCGCATCAGCTCGGCCTCGAGCAGCGCGCTCCCGATGAGCCGGGGTTGGCCGAGCCACCGCCGCAGCGCGTCGCTCTCGGCCTCATCGACCACGAGTTTCACCGCCGCCGAGGCGTCCAGGTAGCAGACCGCCCAGGACCCTTGCTCCCCTGCCGCGCTCAGAGCCGATCCTCGCGCATCTCGACGACGACCGCGCTGAGCGGCCGTTGGCCAGGAAGCGACTCGAGCGGTGGAAGCAGGTCGGAGTACTCCCGCGTGGCGGGGCGGAGCCTGCCCTCCGCCGCCAGCCGGCTCAGCGGATCCGCGTGCTCCGGCAGAGGCGTCAGCAACGCGACCGGCTCACCCCGGTCCGTGACCCGGAGCGTCTCCCCAGCTCTGACCCGCGTGAGGTACACACTGAGGTTCTGCCGCAGCTCTCGCACTCCGACTGTCCCCATGACGCACAATGTAGCACACGAGCCAACGTTCCTGCGGAATCAGCGACGCCTCGGGGTGGGACGGTAGCCCTCGGCGGCGAGCCAAGAGCGGGCACGGCCCCGGGAGCGCTCCTCAGAGAAGGCGTGCCAGCGCTCGCGCTCCTCGGGATAACCGGCGAGCACGTCCCTGAACCGCCGGAACGGGCCGGGTCCTGACAGCGCGTCGTCGAGCAGGCGCTGCAGCTGGGGGCCGGCTGAGTCGAGGAAATCCTGCATGTCACGGTACGCCTCGTGCGACTCTCCACGCTCGACCCGAAGCACGTCCTCGTCCTCGTCATCGAACTCCGTGTCGAGGTCGAGGCTCACCGGCCACAGCTCACCGGTCCTCAGGTTGAGCCGGGCCGGCTCCGCGAACTCGCCGCCCTGGTCGAGGTGGTCGGCAAGGGCGGCCAGGTCGACCGGGACGGCCCGCAGCGCGGGAACGGCGCCACGGCCCAACGCGGCGTCGAGCTGGTCAGCGAGGTGGTCGTCGCCGTCCCAGAAGCGCTTCCGGAGCGCGGCGACGCACTCCCGCGCGGCCTCGGTCACGCCAGGCACCTCCTGCGCCAGGGCGGCGAGCAGCCCGTCGCCGACGAGCTGGAGCACCGGCTCGGTCGGCCGGTCCCGCCCAGCGACGACGACCGCCCTGCCGTCACCGCGGTGGATTGCGGCGCGAAGCTCCTCCAACGCCTCGCCCGCCCAGGGGAACGGGTCGGGAACCTGCCGCGCCTGCGGCGCTCCGGACGGCGGCTCCAGCAGGTCGAGGCAGCGCCTGGCCGCGTTCCACAAGTGCTGCTCGGGGTAGACCCCACCGCCCATGTGCGCTCGCCGCCAGTCGGGCTCCCAGAAGGAGTCGACGACCGCGTGCAGGTGCGCGAGCGCCCGGGCCAGATCCGCGTCCGCCTGCGCAGGGTCGGGATCAGGCTCACGGACCACGTCGTCGAACCGCCGCTCCGCGAGCGCCCGCAGCACCTCTTCATCGACGCCCGCCGGCGACCAGAACCGCACCGGGCCGTGGATCTCGTGGTCCGCCAGAGGCCCGGCGGCAGAGCGGCAACACCAGCGCAGCGGGATCTTGACCAGGCCCGACACCTCCATGAACCCAAGCATCTCCCGCGGCTCGAACCCCGAGGGCACCTCCTCGGGCGAACGGCCCAACGCGAACGCCACGCTCGCGCACTCCAACCGGTCAGGGCCCTCGAGCAGCTCGCCGTACACGTACGCCCCGACGCAGAGCGGATCCTCATGAAACGTGAAGAGCTTTTGGCACGCGTCAGCCACTCGCCGCAGATGCCCTACCGCCGTGGCGTACCGCATCATCATCGGGCGTCAGGCTACGCCGTGCGCAGGACGTCGTCACCGAGCACCCCATGCGTTCTGGCAAGGCTCTCCGAACGATTCAGCGAAGCGATGCGTCGGTGCCGGAGGGTTCATGATCGGTGGGAGGGGCAAAATGATCTGAGGCCGCGCGCGTAAGGGGGCGCATTGGTGTTCAGGGAACGGGTACAGATCGAGCGCGTCACGCCGTCGGTGGATTGTGGGCGGTATGCAGCCAAGTCCATCGTGGGCGACAGGGTGCTCGTCGGGGCGGACGTCTTCCGGGAGGGGCACGCCCTCGTGGCGGCAGTGGTCCAGTCTCGGGGCCCGGCTGACATTGAATGGCGGGAGGACTCGCTCCGCCTCGACGCCGGCGACCGTTGGAACGGCAGTTTCCTGGTGGACGAGATCGGCCCGTGGCGGTACCGGATCCACGCGTGGACCGACCACTACGCGAGCTGGCTGGACGGTGTCCGCAGGAAACACGCGGCGGGCCAAGTCGACCTCGACGTGGACCTCGAGGAGGGCGCCCGGCTGCTCGAGCGTCGACCGGCGCCGGAGCCAGCCAAGGCCACCCTCAGTCGGGCTGCCGCATTCCTCCGCGGCGACGCCCCGCTCGCCGTGCGGATCAGCGTGGCGAGCGACCCCGGCGTGCTCCGCCTGCTGGAGGCGCACCCCGAGCGGCTCGACGGCACGACCAGCGCCGAGCTGCCAATGTGGGTCGACCGGGAGGCGGCCCGGTTCTCGGCCTGGTACGAGTTGTTCCCACGGTCCGAGGGGGCGACGGCCACGCAGAGCGGAACGTTTGCGGACGCCGCCAAGCGGCTGCCTGCAATCGCCGAGATGGGCTTCGACATCGTTTATCTGCCGCCGATTCACCCGATCGGCCGGTCCTTCCGCAAGGGGCGGAACAACACGCTCCAGGCGGAGCCCACCGACCCTGGGACCCCCTGGGCGATCGGCTCCGCACAGGGGGGGCATACCGCCGTGCACGAGGACCTCGGCACGCTCGACGGCTTCGACGAGCTCGTCGCGGAGGCTCGTCGGCACGGTCTCGAGATCGCCCTCGACTTCGCAATCCAATGCTCGCCAGACCATCCGTGGGTGGGCCAGCACCCGGAGTGGTTCAAACGCCGCCCGGACGGGACCGTCCAGTACGCCGAGAACCCGCCGAAGCGCTACCAGGACATCTACCCCATCGACTTCGACACACCGGACCTCGACAGCCTCTGCAACGAGCTCAAAGGCATCCTCGACCACTGGATCGGCCACGGGATCAAGGTCTTTCGAGTCGACAACCCGCACACGAAGCCGCTGCCGTTCTGGGAGCGGCTGATCGCTGAGATCCGCCGTGAGCACCCCGACGTGCTGTTCCTGTCCGAGGCATTCACCCGACCGAAGGTGATGTACGCCCTGGCGAAGCTCGGCTTCAGCCAAAGCTATACCTATTTTGCGTGGCGGAACACGAAGGCGGAGCTCATCGACTATCTCACCGAGCTCACCTGCACCCAGGTCGCCGATTTCTTCCGCCCGAATTTCTGGCCGAACACTCCAGACATCCTCACCTCGTATCTTCAGCACGGCGGGCCTGCGGCGTTCAAGGTCCGGCTCGTGCTCGCCGCGCTGGCATGCCCGGCCTACGGCATCTACGCCGGCTACGAGCTGTACGAGAACGTCGCGGTGGCCCCGGGCAGCGAGGAGTACCTCGGCTCGGAGAAGTATCAGTACCGGTCACGCGACTGGAGCGAACCCTCCTCGTTAGCGCCGTTCATCACGAAGATCAACCGGATCCGCCGCGAATATCCGGCGTTCCGGGAGCTGTGCAACCTGCGGTTCCACGACATCACCAACGAGCAGATCCTGTGCTTTGCGAAGGTCTCGCCCTCGGCCGCATCCGGCCGCACGCAACCTGTGCTCGTCGTGGTGAACCTTGACCCGCACCGCCCGCAGGAGGGGACGACCCGGCTCGACCTCGGGCAGCTCGGCTTGGCGCGCACCGGCCCGTTCGAGGCGTACGACCTCATCACCGACACGGCGTACGTTTGGGACGGGCCAGAGAACCATGTCCGGCTCGACCCGTCCTACGAGCCCGCTCACGTCCTGCGGTTGCGGGCCCTTTGAGATGCGGTGTCCGCGATGCTGACGAACGACCCGCTCTGGTACAAGACCGCCATCTTCTACGAGGTTTCGATCCGTGGCTTCTCCGATGCGACCGGCGACGGAAGCGGGGATATCCCCGGGCTCACCGAGAAGCTCGACTACATCGAATGGCTCGGCATCGACTGTATCTGGCTCCTCCCTTTCTACGCCTCGCCCCTGCGCGACGGCGGGTATGACATCAGCGACTTCATGACCGTGCTGCCCGAGTACGGCAGCATCGACGACGTCGCCCAGCTCATCGAGGCAGCGCACGTCCGTGGCATCCGGATCATCGCGGACATGGTCATGAACCACACGAGCGACCAGCATCCGTGGTTCCTCCAGTCCCGGGAGCCGAGCTCCCCGAAACACGACTGGTACGTCTGGAGCGACACGGATCAGCGGTATACGGACGCGCGCGTCATCTTCTGCGACACCGAGATCTCCAACTGGACCCACGACCCTGAGGCGGGCGCCTACTACTGGCACCGGTTCTTCAGCCACCAGCCGGACCTCAACTACGACAACCCCGAGGTCCGTGAGGCGATGCTCGACGTTGTCCGCTTCTGGCTCGGCCTAGGGCTGGACGGGCTTCGCCTCGACGCGGTCCCGTACCTCTACGAGCGCGAGGGTACGAACTGCGAGAACCTGCCCGAGACGCATGAGTACCTCAAGCGCCTTCGAAAGGTCGTCGACTCGGAGTTCGAAAACAAGATTCTCCTCGCCGAGGCGAACCAGTGGCCCGAGGACGTCGTCCATTACTTCGGCAGCGGCGACGAGTGCCACATGGCCTTCCACTTCCCCGTGATGCCGCGGATGTTCATGGCCGCGCGCCGCGAGGAGTCCAGGCCGATCGTCGAGATCCTTGCAAGGACCCCAGAGATCCCCGACAGCTGCCAGTGGGGCATCTTCCTGCGCAACCACGACGAGCTGACGCTCGAGATGGTGACCGACGAGGAACGCGACTACATGTACACCGAGTACGCGCGCGACCCGCGCATGAAGATGAACCTCGGCATCCGCCGCCGGCTCGCGCCGCTGCTCGACAACAACCGGCGGCTGTGGGAGCTGTTCCACGCGCTGCTGCTGTCCCTGCCCGGCAGCCCAATCATCTACTACGGCGACGAGATCGGGATGGGCGACAACATCTACCTCGGTGACCGAGAGGGGGTGCGCACGCCGATGCAGTGGTCGAACGACCGCAACGGCGGCTTCTCCCGGGCGGACTTCGCTCAGCTCTACCTCCCACCGATCATGGATCCGGTCTACGGGTTCAACGCGATCAACGTGGAGGCTCAGCGGCGGCACCCGCACTCGCCCCTCCACTGGGTCCACAACCTCATCCACGCCCGCAAGCAGTACCCGGTGTTTGGGTGCGGCCGCTTCGTCGCGCTGGAGCCGACCAACCCGAAGGTGCTCGCGTTTCTCCGCCAGGACGGGGGCGTGACGATTCTCGTCGTCGCGAACCTGTCCGGGACCGCACAGCCGGTGGAGCTGAACCTGTCCGCCCCCGATCTGGGCGGCCGGGTGCCGGTCGAGCTGCTCGGTGGCACCCACTTCCCACCGATCGGCGAGTTGCCGTACCTGCTCACCCTGGGCGCCCACGGCTTCTACTGGTTCCAGCTCGTCCAGCCGGAGCCGGAGGGGTGATGCGGGATCTGGCCAGCGCGCTGTCGGACTGGCTGCCGCAGCAGCGGTGGTTCCAGGGGAAGGCTCGGACGGTCTGCGGCGTCGAGATGGCGGACGCCGTGCGGCTCGGCGAGCGCCTCATCGACCTCTTCATCGACGTCGAGTACGCCTTCGGACCTGGCGAGCGCTACCAGGTGCCGGTGGTGGACGGCGAGGAGATCACCGACGCGACCACCGACCCCGACGCCTGCCGGCTGCTCGCCGGGCTGACCCTCGGTCCGCAGGCGGGGGTCGCCACCGGCGGGGCGAGGGTCGTCGGCCGATCCGTGACCGGCGAGGCGCCGGGTGCCGGAGACGAGCCCCGCTGCATGGCCGGTGAGCAGTCGAACACGTCGGTGGTCTTCGGCGAACGGACGATCCTCAAGCTGTTCCGCCGCCTGGAGGAGGGCGTCAACCCCGATGTCGAGGTCACCCGAGCGCTCACCGCGGCCGGCTTCAGGCATGTGCCCGCCCAGCACGGTGCGCTGGAGCTGATCGAGGACGGCGTCCCGACTGCGCTCGCGGTGCTGTCAGAGTTCGTCGCTGGCCAGGACGGGTTCGTCGCCGCGACCGCCGAGGTCGCCGAGGTCGCGCCGGGCCGGCTCGCGTTGGACGACGCCCCGGTGCTCGCCGTGGTCGGTGGCCTGGGCGCGGTGGTCGCCGAGCTGCACGTCGCGCTGCGGGAGATATTCGGCGAGGAAGAAGCGTCGGAGCGCGAGGCAGCCCTGCGAGTGGCGACGATGCGGGCACGCGCCCGGGAGCTGCTCGCGCTCGCAGCCGAGCGGGCGCCGGATGTGGCTGCGGCACTGCTGGAGCGCCGGGAGGAAGTCATGCGCGGGTTCGACGCGCTCGCGGTCGCGCCCGACCTCGGTCCGCTCGTGCGGGTGCACGGCGACCTCCATCTGGGTCAGGTGCTGCTCGTCGGCAGCGACGCCTGGAAGCTGCTCGACTTCGAGGGCGAGCCGGCACGCCCGCTGGCGCAGCGGCGGGCTCGCTCGTCGCCATTGCGGGACGTCGCGGGGATACTGCGGTCGTTCGATTATGTCGCGGACGCCCAGCCTGACCCCCGCGCGCTGGAGTGGCGCGCCCGCGCTCGCGAGCGGTTCCTCGACGCGTACCTCGCTGGCGCCGACGCGGCCGGGCTACTGCTGCCGAAGAGCCCGGAGCCGGTGCTCGCCGCCTTCGAGTTTGACAAGGCCATCTACGAGCTGGGCTACGAGCTGCGGCTCCGCCCCGACTGGGCCAGCATCCCGGTCGCGGGCATACTCCGGATGCTAGACGCGACTGGATCGGGTAGGTCACCAGAGATGACTTCACAGACCACGCCAGCGGGGGATCTCCCCCCAGCCCCCTTGCCGCAGTGGCGCGCTGATCCGGATGAGGTGAAAGCCCTGGTCCAGGGTGCGCACACCGACCCGCACCGGCTGCTCGGCGCCCATCCGGTGTCTGGCGGGGCGGTGGTGCGGGCGTACCGGCCGGACGCGGAGCGGGTCGAGGTCGTGACCGCGGCCGGGACCGTCGATGCCGAGCAGACCGCACCTGGGTTCTTCGAGGCGCGGCTGGACGCGCTGCCGCGACCGGGAGAGTACCGGCTGCGGGTGAGGTACCCGGGCGGGGCCACGTTCGAGCTGTCTGACCCGTACGCGTTCTGGCCGACGCTGGGCGAGGTGGACCTGCACCTGATCGGCGAGGGCCGCCACGAGCAGCTGTGGCAGCGGATGGGCGCCCACGTCCTCCAGATCGAGGGGACGACCGGCACCGCGTTCGCGGTCTGGGCGCCGAACGCGCAGGCGGTGCGGGTGGTCGGCGACTTCAACAGCTGGGACGGACGGCTGCACCCGATGCGGTCGCTCGGCGGGTCGGGGATCTGGGAGCTGTTCGTCCCCGACGTGGGAGCCGGCGCCTGCTACAAGTACGAGGTCGTCGGCGCTGACGGGCGCCTGAGGGCACGGGCCGACCCGTACGCGTTCTGGACCCAGGCCCCGCCGGACACCGCGAGCCGCGTGTTCGTCTCGACGTACTCCTGGGGCGACGCCGCCTGGTTCGCGCAGCGGGAAGCCCGCGCGCTGATCGCCTCGCCGGTGTCGATCTACGAGGTCCACCTCGGCTCGTGGCGGCGCCGCGACGGGCGGCCCTTGAGCTACCGGGAGCTCGCTCCGCTGTTGGCAGAGCACGTGGCCGCGCTCGGGTTCACCCACGTCGAGCTCATGCCGCCCGCCGAGCACCCGTTCAGCGGATCCTGGGGCTACCAGGTCACCGGCTACTTCGCCCCCACCGCCCGCTACGGGGACCCCGACGACTTCCGCTTCCTCGTCGACCACCTCCACCAGCACGGCGTCGGCGTGATCATCGACTGGGTCCCCGCCCACTTCCCGCGCGACGACTGGGCGCTCGCACGCTTCGACGGGACCGCGCTGTACGAGCACGCCGACCCACGCAAGGGCGAGCACGCCGAGTGGGGCACGCTCGTGTTCAACTTCGGGCGCCACGAGGTGCGCAACTTCCTCATCGCGAACGCGCTGTACTGGCTGTCCGAGCTCCACATCGACGGGCTGCGGGTCGACGCGGTCGCGTCGATGCTCTACCTCGACTACTCGCGAGACGAGGGCGAGTGGGTGCCGAACAGCTACGGCGGGCGGGAGAACCTCGAGGCCGTCGCGTTCCTCAAGGAGCTCAACGCCCTCGCCTACGGGCACAACCCCGGCGTGACGACGGTCGCCGAGGAGTCGACCGCCTGGCCGGCGGTGAGCCGCCCCACGCACCTGGGCGGCCTCGGCTTCGGGTTCAAGTGGAACATGGGCTGGATGCACGACACCCTGCTGTACTTCTCGAAAGACCCGATCCACCGGCGCTACCACCACAACGACCTCACGTTCGGGCTGCTGTACGCGTGGACCGAGAACTTCATCCTCCCGCTGTCCCACGACGAGGTCGTCCACGGCAAACGCAGCCTGCTCGACAAGATGCCAGGCGACCGCTGGCAGAAGTTCGCCAACCTCCGCGCGCTCTACGGGTGGATGTGGGCCCACCCCGGCAAACAGCTGCTGTTCATGGGCGGCGAGCTCGGCCAGTGGAGCGAATGGCACGAGGGCGCCGAGCTCGACTGGCACCTGCTGGAGCACGCCGACCACGCCGGGCTGATGCGCCTGGTCGCCGACCTCAACCGCACCTACAAGACGCTGCCCGCCCTGTGGGAGCGCGACGCCGACCCGTCGGGCTTCGCCTGGATCGACGCGAACAACGCCGACGACAACGTCCTCGCCTTCCTCCGCCACGCCGAGCACGACGCGCCGCCGGTCGCGTGCATCGCCAACCTGTCTCCCGTCCCACGCCCGGGAGTCCGCATCGGCCTGCCCACCCCCGGCGTGTGGAAAGAGCTGCTCAACACCGACGCCCAAATCTACGGCGGCTCCAACGTCGGCAACTGCGGAGCGGTCACCGCCGAACCGGTCCCATGGCACGGCCAGCCCGCCTCCGCCCAGCTCACCCTCCCACCACTGGCCACCCTCTGGCTCACCCCACACGACTGACAGGCCGCGCCGTCGGAGCGCGCGTGGCGACTTTGCCCCACCTGCTGGGGCGAAGTCGCCACGGTGACTACGGCGTCCACGTTCCGGGAACCCTTGGCGTGTGAACGCGCATGGACCCCTCTTGCACGCTGACGGGACCACGACGTTTCGGCTTTGGGCGCCGAACGCGGAGACGGTGGCGCTCGAGCTCGACCGTGGGCGCCTGTGGCGGATGGAGCCGGCTGGCGGCGGCTGGTTCACCACCAGGATCGAGGCAGGGCATGGGCAGGAGTACGCCTACCACCTGGACGAGGGGCCAGCGCGCCCGGACCCGGCGTCCCGGTGGCAGCCCCAAGGGGTACACGGCCCGTCCCAGCTGTTCGACCCGGCACGCTCGGAGTGGTCGGCGACCGAGGCCCGGTGGCGCGCGCCGCGCCTCGCGGCCGGCGTCGTATACGAGCTGCACGTCGGCACGTTCACGCCGCAGGGCACGTTCGAGGCGGCGGCCACCCAGCTCGACGACCTCGCGGCGCTCGGCGTCACGCACGTCGAGGTCATGCCCGTCAACGCGTTCAACGGCGAGCGCGGCTGGGGATACGCCGGGGTCGGCTGGTACGCCGTCCACGAGCCGTACGGCGGGCCCGAGGAGTTCGCCCGCTTCATCGACGCGTGCCACCGCCTCGGTCTCGCGGTGGTCCTCGACGTCGTCTACAACCACCTCGGGCCCAGCGGGAACTACCTGCCGGAGTTCGGCCCCTACCTCACCGACCGGTACACGACGCCGTGGGGCGGGGCGGTCAACCTCGACGGTCCTGGCAGCGACCCGGTCCGGGCGTTCATCATCGAGAACGCGCTCGGCTGGTTCACCGACTTCCACATCGACGCGCTCCGCCTCGACGCGGTCCACGAGCTGATCGACACGTCGGCCACGCACATCCTCGCCGAGCTCGCCGAGGCCACCGCGACGCTGTCCGCCCGCCTGGGCCGCCTGCTCGAGCTCGTCGCGGAGTCCGACCGCAACGACCCCCAGACCGTCCGCCCGCGCCAGGTCGGCGGGCTCGGCCTGGACGCTCAGTGGGCGGACGGCCTCCACCACGGGCTCCACGTCGCGGTGACCGGCGAGCAGGACGGCTACTACGCCGACTACGCCGGGCTGCCCGACGTCGCGCGGGCCTACCGGCGCGGGTTCGTCTACGACGGCCGCTACTCGGCATGCCGCGAGCGGACCGTAGGCGCCCGGGTCCCCGACGACGTGTCGGGCCACCGGCTCGTCGCCTGCGTCCAGAACCACGACCAGGTCGGCAACCGCGCGCGCGGCTCCCGGCTGACCACCCTCGCCGACCCGGCGCTCGTCCGCTGCGCGATCCTCCTGCTCTGCGCAGCCCCGCACGTGCCGATGCTGCTCATGGGCGAGGAGTACGGCGAGACAAGGCCGTTCCAGTTCTTCACGAGCCACCCGGAGCCGGAGCTCGCAAAAGCCGTGCGCGAAGGCCGGCGCGAGGAGTTCTCGGACTTCGAATCGTTCGAGGGCAAGGTCCCCGACCCTCAGGATCCCGCCACGCGGGACCGCAGCGTCCTCGACCGCTCCGCGGCCAAAACCGCGCCCGGCCGTGCCCGCAGCCGGCTGTGGACCGACCTCCTCCACGCCCGCCGCACCCACCCCGCGCTCGCGAACGGGCGGCGCGACCTCGTCGAGGTCGTCACCGCCACGCAGGTCACGCTCGCGCTGGTCCGGCGCGACCCGCGCGCACCGGCGGTGCTCGTCGTGGCGAACCTCGGCGCCGAGACCGCGCGGACCGCCGCTCCCCCAGGCCAGTGGACGCTCGCGCTGTCGACCGACGAGCGCCGGTACGCAGGCGAGGGCTCGACCCAGATCGACGTCGTCGAAGGCGCCGCCCAGATCCCGCCCCGCTGCGCGGCGCTGCTCGTCGAAAGCACAACGACGCAGACATAGAGATACTGGCCGTGATGCGGCCGTTCGTCATACACGCGCACTTCTACCAGCCGGAGCGGGGCAACCCGTGGACGGGACAGCTGGACCCCGAACCGTCCGCTTAACTGTGCGTGATGCGTGTCAGCGCTGTGGCCAGGGTTCGTCACGCATGCGTGACGAACCCTGGCCACAAGGGCGATTTTCGCGCTGGAGCCTGATGAAGATTCGCCACGCGTCGACCGAGTCACGTTGGCATTTCCGGCATGGCAAGAGTGCTGGTGGATGGGGTATTCGGGGAGACCAAGGCCGAGCAACCGCCGGGTGGATGTGGGGTCGATCTCGCTGACTCTTGCGTTGAATACGCGACCCTTCCCTTGAATGGCCAGCCCCGTTCACGGTGCGGATTGTTACGCGCCGGGATTTTTGACGCTGTAGAGGGCTGATTCGGTCGTGGTTGTTGTCCTCTACGCAGGGTGACGGACGGTTTGCTGTCGGCGCGGGGACGGGAAGGATGTCGCGGTCCTGACATGAGTCGTGTCGCAGTCTAATATCTCATGTTCACCGGGTGCGAACGTCCTGGCCGAGTAGCTGTGCCAACTGCGCCTCGCTGGTCCTCACCGACACCATGAGATCGTCCAGGAGGTCCGCTGGCATCGTTCCGCGGCGAAGTCCAGACGCCTCGATGACCGCGGCCAGCGCCTGCTTGTCGGCTTCGGTCATGCTCAAGTGGTATGAGGTATGGGACAGCACGTCCCACGCGACATAGGCGTCGGCGGCTGTCACTGCCTCCCGGGCAATTCTGGCGGCGACCTCCGGCTCACCAACTCCACCCTGACCACTGGCGAGGTCGAGCACGCACAGCCCCAGGCGGGTGCGGAACACGGGGTGCCCGGGTGTCGGATCGAGCTGGAGATACTGGTTCACCATCGCGGCGACGGACGATCCGGTCGGCCGATCACTGACACTGAGACATAGCGTTCGCAGGCACGCGGCGACGGCTTCCTCCCAGGGGTCGGGCGTGGAGCTGTCGTCCAGCATGACGATGGCGCCATCGCAATCGCCGGCGGTGCAGCGTGCGAGAATTGCGACCTGTCGGCCGTCGAGCATCCGTTTCCCGATGCCCTTGTGCTGTTCGACGTGCCTGACCGCATCGCCCCATCGGCCGGCACTTGTGAGTGCACGGGTGCCATCGGCGAGCAGCACGGTCCACAGGAATTTACGAAGCTCCCAGCGTCCTTCAACCTGGTCGACGAGGTGGCTGAAGTCGATGTACCTGCCGTCGATCGTCGTCGCTGCCTGGGTTCTCACCGCGTCGTAGGCATTCTGGAAGATCTGGTACGCGCGGCCACCGTGGCCGCCGCGGGTCAGTAACCTGCCGAGGTTGACGACGGGCTGAAGGGCGAGTTCCGCTGTTTTCGCTGTCAAAGGCGTAGCGGCGTGGAACATGTCGAATTGCCGCCAGCACAACTGCTGTGCGAGATCGGCGAGTCCGCAATCGCTCAGGATCAGTGCTGCCTTGTTGTGCGTCTCGGCGGCCGACGATATTCGGGGCTCGTCGGTGCCTTGGGCTGCCGAGCGCGCGAGTTCGCGGATCTCGTCGATGCGGAGTGGGAGCGCTCGGCAGGGTGGCCGTGTGCGAGGCAGGAGCGGAAACCAGTCGGCTACCCTGCCGCGAAGAAGCTCGTGGCCGGTGCTGTCCACCGTGCTCCCTTCTCGATGATCGTGTGAGCTCTGCTTGAACTCGCGCCATCGGGTTACTCGCCGAAGACGACTGCTTCGGCGACGCTCGCGAGCACGCTTTGTGTCGTGTAGGACAGGCCGATTCGGTTCCAGGCGAAAATCACGTGGTGGGCGAGAACAGCTCGCAGGCCCCTGCTGAGGGTTCCGTTGCGGGCGAGCTCACCCAGTTCCGTGCCCGCGCTGTTGAAGGCAGCGGCCCAGTCGGAGGCGAAGGCCAGCGACCCGTTGTCCCGCACCAGGCTTGTGGTGTCCACGGTCATCAGTCGCCGCAGACCGGACTCCTTGTCGCGCAGCCGGTCGAGCGGCACTTCGGGTGGCAGGGACCGGTGCTTGCTCACGCGAGCCCAGATGTCTCCTTGCTCGTGCCAATCCTGTCCAGCGCCGCGGATGAGGATGGCGCACAGCAGGATCGACAGCTCGCGTCGCTGGTCGCGCCCGCCTGCCGACGCCGTGGCGCGGTCACTGCCGAGGTAGGTCAGGATGTGGCGGCTGTCCTGGTGGAACAGGTGGTGGGCGGTGTCCATCGCGGCGGGTCCGCCGAAGGCGTACGTCTCGGGTTCGTAGACGGTTTCCACCCACCGCGCGATCCGGCCAGCCTCGTGGAGGGTGTCCAGTCGCTTGTGGACGAACGTCGTCGCGTCCTGCGCGGTGCCCTCGTCGGAGGGCAGGAAGCGAAGGCGCCAGCAAGGCGATTTCCGGATGAAGAACCACGACGCGATCAGTCCGGTTGCCTCGGCGTCGGTCACCAGGGGGCCGAGATCGGCGACGCCCGTGTGTTCGGCGGCGTCCCAGGCATCGAAGTGGATGGACACCTGGCGCCACGACGGGTTCACGGTGGTCTCCCTTCCGGTGCGGTCAGGCCAGGAGCAGGCAGGCATCCCAGCCTGCGAGCGGGGCGGTGTCGGTTCCGATGGTGTGCAGCGCAAGCGCGGCGCCGGTTGTGCCGTCGAGGAATTCGGTGTCCTCGGGTGCCGAGCGAAGTTGGGTGAGCAGCCGGGCGGACAGGCGGGGCAGTTCGGTCGCGATGTCCGGTGTGTGCGCGTCGGAGGCCATGCGCCACGCGGTTTGGAGCACACCGGCCATTCCATGGCACAGACCGCTGTCGGTGATTCGGTCGAGCTGTTCGGGATCGCGCAGACAGCCCAGCATCGCGGTCTCAGCCGTCCGTTGCCGTGCGAGGTCGCCAGTCGCCATGCCCGCGAGTTGTTGGGCACGGGCCAGGCCGGGGGTGCCGTAGCACCACGACGGCCGTTGGGGGCTGGATTGCTCGATGTCTCCTTTGTGGACTTGTTCCAGGGTGATGAATCCTGGCCACCACGGGCCGGAGGGGTGCTCCTGTTGCCAGGCGTCCAGCCAGGCGCAGATCCGGCCGATGGCGTCGGTGTGCCCCTCCACGACGACACCGCGCTGCAGCGCGAGGGACAGCAATGCCAGCGGGGCGGCGATGCCGTGAGAGATGCCGAAGTTGCCGTGGCCGCCTGGGAAGTCCGGCGAAGGGTCGCCGTTCGGAGAGACATCGGTCCACCAGCCGGGCAGGCCGTCGGTGCCGCTCGGCAGCGGTTCCGTGAGCCGGACGAGGTAGGACAGGACGGTCCGCGTGATGTCGTAGTGCGGGTGGCGGCGCAGGTGATAGGCGCCGAGGCCGGCCAGGCCGCGGATGAGGTCGAACTCGGCCAGCGCGGGGCGCTCGCTGCGGTCGATGCGCGCGTGGGCCTCGTCGAGGCGTCTCTGGGTCACGGCAGCGGTGCTCGTGTCGAGGTCGGCGAGCGCCCGTGCGAGTTTTCCCGGCCGGTCGGCCGCGGCGAGGGTGACGAAGGCCAGGGTCGGGGCGCCGAAGAACAGGTTGGCGTTGGGGCCGGCACTGAGATCGTCGCGCGCGGCGGCGGACAGCCAGGCGTGCGCGATGGCCCAGTCGCCGTGGCCGGCGCGAGCGCGTTCTATGTGCAGCAGGGCGATGCCCGCGGCTCCGCCAGCCAGCGACTGCGGCCGGCGACGACCAGTGCCTGCGCTACCGTCCGCTGCGCGGATGACCTGCGGGTCGGCCAGCCGGTTGGCGATGGCGGTGGCCGCGGCGAGCGCGGGCACGTCGGGGCGGCTCACGAGGCTCCTTGGGTTCGAGTGGTCCAGCTCAGGGCGGCGGCACGCGCAAGGCGACCGCATACCCGTTCGGTGTCCGGGGAGATCCCGGCCATGCGGACGTGGTGCAGGTGCAGCAGATCGGGCAGCACCGAGTCCAGGGCGATCTCACCCGAGACGATGAGCGTGTCGCGATATGCGGCCAGCGCCGCGCGTCGGCGTGCCCACGTGGCCGCGATGTCGTCGCCGCCGGGTATCCCGCGCAGGGCGGCCCAGTCGTCGTGCGGGTTGGCCAGGCGGATCGCGTGGTCGTGCAGGTCCCTGGCGGGGGCTGGGACCGAGGGTGTGCTGACGTGGTCGATCAGCCAGCGCATCCCGTCGCCGACGCCTCCGGTGACGGAGATGGCGAGGTCGACCAGGCTCGCGGCAATGACGGCGTGCTGGTGCGGGGCGCCGCGGCGACCGGTCAGCGTCAACTGGGCGATCGCCGCAGCCGAGTCGGCGGCGAACACCGACTCCGCGGCAGCCATCGCCGCGCCCTCGCCGAAGCGTCCGGTCTCCGGATAGTAGGTGTCCCACTGCACCTGCCCCACGAGGCCGAGACGTCGAAGGTCGTTCGTCCAGGCGCTGACACGTTGTGCGGTCTGGCCGAAGTCGTCAGTGCCGCGCAGCCGAATCCGCAGGCGCAGATGCTGTTCAGGGTCGTGGTAGCGCAGGAACCACCACTCTGGCTCGTTGTCCCATGTGGACAGGAGATTGGGCAGATGGCTGGTGAGGGTGGCGGTCTGCCGGTCCGGATGTCCGTAGAGCTTGAGGTACAACCAGCCATTGGCCGCGGGCAGGTGCCCGTGTTCGCGACCGATAGTGCGGCCGGGCCATGCGCGTCGGGGAACAGGCCGGCCCGTGGCCGCCAGGGGGATGGTGATCTCGTGGGCGCGCCCGTCGAACCATCCGAACGCGCTGTTCTCCGGCGCCTCGCGCAGGGTGGCGTGCCCGGTACGGTCCAGGTCGGACCGCAGCAGGTGCAGGTGCGCGGGTTCGTCCAGGTCCAGCCGGAGACGGCGATCGTCCTCCCCCAGGTAGACCGCGCCGGGGACGAAGTGCCGGCGGCGCCATGCCGCCAGGCTGTCCGCCCATTCCGGCCACGGGGACGTGGGGCCTGGAAGGTCGGCGGCGGCCAGAATCCAGCGGGCCGGGGACAGGATCGAGCGCCGGTAGCGAACCCTGGGCAGGAACGGCAATCGGCTGGCGGCTCCCCACGAGAACGGGACGCACGCGGCGGCACGCGCCGTGCTGATCTCGCAGAGGAAGCGCAGGAGCGGATGGGCGTGGTTGGTGAACTCCACGGCGCTGAACGCCACGGGTTCCACCGGGCGCTGCCGGGACACTGAGAGCAGGTACAGCCGCTCGGCATCGGCGCTCACCGCCAGGTCGCCCAGCGGTATGACACCGTCGCTGCGGGTGTGGTGTTCGGCTACGGACAGCAGGTGCGGCAGCACCGCAGGGCTGCGGGTGACGTTCTCGGTACGCGCGTAGACAGGAGGACACGACACTTGAACGGCTAACGCATTCTCGCTCACCGTTGGCAACCCGGCGTACGCGCTGAACACCCGCTCACGATCGTCGGTGTCGAAGAGGTCGAGGAACCGCCCGGTCGTGGTCCCAGCCGCGCGGGACACCCCGGTGATCGCGAGTTCGAACTCGCCCCGATCGAGCGCGTCGAGTGTCGGCGCGTGAACACGGCACCGGAGCTCGGTGTGCGGCTGCGCCCGCGCGGTGGTGACATCACCGACCGCCAGGTCCGCAACCATCTTCTCGTCGAGCACGATCTCGATGTTCTGCTGCATCGCGGCGTTCTGCGCCAATGCCAACAGGGCCACATCACGCTCGGACAGGCCCGGCCTGGCCGGGGGTTTCAGGCGCGAGTCCCGGTACCCGGCGGGAAACCCGAGCCCGCTATCGACGTTGAGAAGCTCGTCGACGGGGACGAGGGCACCGAGTCCGTACCGTTCGAGAAACCTGCCGTGGTAGTCCTGCCAGGCCGACGAGCCGAAGGGGTGCGGCGTCAGCTTGACCAGCGCCGCCGCGACGGTTTCTGCTTCCCGCGCCACCGCGAGCGGCAGGACAAGGTCGCAGTCGAGTCGGAGGTCCACGGTGAGGGGTCGCTCGGCGCTGGAGATGACCGTCATCTTCCGGGACGCGGAGGCCCTGAGGTCACGTCCCTGCGCGGGCGAGGTCGCATCGCGGTGCCGGGCCAGGTCGGCGTGAATCCCGCGCAGCTCGCCGAGCAATTCCTTGACCTCGGGTACCGCGTCGGCGCGCATCGCGTCCAGTGTCACGACCGCATGGGCCAGAGGATCGGTCGCCGTCATGGGTGGGCGCAGGCTGGTGATCAGGATCCGCTGTGCCACCAGCTCCGCCAGCATCCCGTCAATCACGATTTCGGGCGTCCTGGGGAAATCCGTCGCCAGCTTGCCGGCCAGGTCGCCGAGACGGATCGGCGCCTCTGCAGCGTGCATGATGGTCCGGACCGCCCCGGTGTGGCGGACCGACACCTCCGCTGGCGCGGTCCTGCTCGATGCGCCGGGTTGCTGCTGGCAGCCCACCACCAGCCTCCCGTCGCGGACGAACGCGAGGTTGTTCCGCACCACCAGCAACCGGTGCCGCAGCTCTTGGCAGGTCTCCAGGCGCGTGATCACCCCGCCGAGCCATTCGGTGTCGACCCGCGCGACGGCGTGGTGGTGTTCGCCATAGTGCGCCACCGGTGGGGAACCGATCCGGGCGGGCGCCACTCCGGCGAACAAGCCGAACGGTGTTGCCCGGCTGGTCGCCCGCTGCAAGTACCGGATGACCGGCAAGACGGCGCGGCGGACCTCGCGCTCCTGCACCCGACGGCCTTCGCACACCTCCCAGACGTGGCGAGCCAGCGCCGGGCTGGCCAACTCAACACTCGTCGCGAACTCGTCGGATGCCCAGACCTGTCGCAGCCAGCGACGCCACCGCGCTACATGCTCGTCCGTGTTGCCGGTCAAGTCCGGCCACGGTGGAACGTCGGCACCGGCCTGGCGGGCCGCTGCCCGCATCACGGCTCCATCAACGAATCCGTACAACACCGCTCCCAGAGAACTCAGACCGTCGCGGTGGCGGGGAAGTGACAGGCCCTGCCACCGCGAACACGGACGCGCGTCAGGCCGAACCGGCTAACAACCGCTTTCGGCGGGGCAGGCGCTCTCGCAGGTGCTCCCGCAGCCGTCATCGGTGAGCCGCATCAGGTCGTCGATGACAGGACCGGATTCGACGATGCTGACGTCGAGATCGAACTCCGTGTCCGCTGCCGGGTTGCCTGGTACGACCGTCATCTGATTCATCTGAACTGTCACGTGCTCCTCCTTCATGGTGTTGTTCTCCGAGAGCTATGGCTTTCGGTCTGGTATTGCCCCTGTCAGGGCCAGGAGATGACGACTCGCGTGTGCTTCTTGTCGATGACCCGCCCAACAGGAAGTTCCACATCCGGGGTCGCTGCGGAATACACTTCGATACGCGCGCCGGGACCCCCACGATGGTCCCGCTCCCACGTCTGGATCAGGTCGACGTATTCCTCCGCGAAGCGTGCGGCGTCGGGGCCGTGTGCGTACGCGCCGAACTCGAACCTGGTGCGGTCCGCGTCGACCGGGCGTGCTGAGGCCCGGTAGGCGAAACTCCCGCCCGCTACCATCGTCTTGCCACCGAAGAGTGTGGATTTGCTGACTAGTCCGCTGTCGATCGCTTCTTTCGTCGCTTTGAGCAGACCGAAATCGTCCACGACAGTAGCAATCCACAAGTCCAGGTCGTGAAGAGGCTCGCCCTCGCCGAACTCCATGCCCGACCAGTGCTCGACCCTCGGGCTGAACAAGGCGTCCCGTAAGCGGTCAGCGTCAACGGGCTGCTCTCCGTCGATCCGCAGGCCGACCTTGTCCCCGTCGAGCGCGACCACCCGCTCGGTGTAGGCGCCGATGCCCTGCATCGGCACGAACCCGCACAGACGATAGTCGCGGCTGACCAGGTGATTCCCGTCGCGCTCAAACGTCACCGAGCGCGTCAGGCCGCGCATCCGGAGCGGGACGACAATCCGACCGCCGTCGGCAAGTTGGTCAGACCAAGCAGGGGGGATGTCCCACGCACCGGCGGTGACGATCACGCGGTCGTAGGGAGCGTGGTCCGGCACGCCGTCCTCGGCGTCGGCCAACACCACGTTGACCTGGTCGTATCCCGCGGTCGCGAGGCAGTCCCGGGCACGATCGACAATGTCTGGATCGATGTCAACAGAAGTGACCGTCCCGGACTCGCCGACCAGCTCGGCGATCAACGCGGCGTTGTAGCCGCCCGTTCCGATCTCCAGAACCCGCATGCCAGGTTCGAGCTGGGCCTGTTCCAGCATGGTGGCTTGGATGTGCGACTCCGAGAGCGAACTGATTGCCGCGCCGTGTTCGTTCCTCTTGGTGACAATGGCACGGGTGGGCGCGTAAACCGTCTCCAGCGGCTCCCCCGGCGCGAACAGGTGCCGCGGCACGGTGCCGACGGCGGCGGCGACCCGGTCGCTACGGATCGCCCCCAGCTCGCGCAGTTCACCGACCATTGCCTCGCGCAGCGCGTCAGCCTGCGTGGCCTCGTGGGTGTTCATCTTTCGGGCTGTAGTCATGCAGTTACTCTTTACAGACGTGGCTTAAACGGCGGGCTCAGGCCGCTCACCAGCGGAAACACTGGCCAGCAGTATGGGTGTTGTGCTCACGAGTGGATCATCGGCGATCCTGCTGACTACCTCGTGGGAGACTCGGTCAGTCCATTGGCCATCGCTGGCCATCGCTGCGGCCTACGCGGCCTGACGTCATTCGAGAGCTGCCATCCGCTCGTCGAAGGTGGTGACCAGTTCGGTGTGACCATCATTGGCGGCGAACTCGTGTGCTGCGTCATCGACGAGCGCCAGGCGCTCGCTGAGCGCGGTGGCGTGGTGCTGCTCGCCGTAGCGCACTCGGAGCTCGGGACCAAAGCGAGTCGGTGCCACACCGGCGAACAGACCGAAGGGCGTCGCCCGGCTCGTTGCTCGCAACAGGTACCGGACGACCGACACCGCCGCGCGGTGTACCTGGCGCTCCGGCAGGTGACGGCCTTCGCACACCTCCCGGACACGGCGAGCCAGAACCGGACTGGCCACCCTCGATGGCCGCCGCGATCGCATCGGACGCCCAGACCTGTTGCAGCCAACTGCGCCATTGCGCCACATGTTCATCGGCGCTGCCGGTCAAGTCTGGCCAGGGCGGAATGTCTAATGAGGACGTTTGGGTGGCTGCCCGTACGAGCGCGGCATCGACGAACCTGTACAAACGGCAACGCCCCTCAACCTAGGATGGTCGGCCCGGTGGCGGAGTTACTCCGCCACCGGGCTGTACGTCGTCGGAATCAGATGATTGAGCCGATGCGCTACGGGCAACTGGTGCAGGCGCTTTCACAGGTGGTGCCGCAGTTATCGTCGGTGAGCCGCATCAGCTCGGCGATCACCGGGCCGGATCTGAATTGTCAACGCTCCTCCTTCGTGATGGTGCTACTTCCGAGAGCGCATGCACTCGGTCAGGACGCCCGCCGTCAGGGCCAGGAAACGACGACTCGCGTGTGCCTCTTGTCGAGGACAAGAGCCCCCGCGGGAAGCTGATCATCCGGCGCACCTACCGGATGCGCCTCGATACGCGCACTGAGGCTGCTGCCGTCCCAGGACTGGATATGCCGGGCAACCCGGTTAACGAGCTCCTCGGCATCCGGCCCGTGTCCGTATACCCCGAACTCACACGTCTTCCTGTCGGGGGTGACTGGGCGCAGGCCGAGGTAGGCGAAGCTTCCCCCGTTGACGGCGGTCGGCATACCCAAAGGCCAGGCATGGGCGACAACGCCACGATCGACGGCTTCCTTCCGCGCCATCAGGACACCGAAGGTCGGCAGAACCATGGCCAGCCACAGGTGAAGGCCATCAAACCGCTCGTCTCCACCGGACGTGACCCCGGACCATGCCTCCACCCTTGGCTGTGACAACGCCTCACGCAGGCCATCGGCGTCAACCGGTTGGTCCCCGTCGACCCGAAGGCCGACCTCATCCCCGTCGAGCGAGACCAGACGCTCGATGGGGGCGCCAACGCCCTGCATCGGCACGAAACTGCACAGTTCGTACCCCTGGCTCACAAGGTGATCCCCGTCGAGCGCGAACACCACCGAGCGGGTCAGGCCGCGCATCCGGAGCGGGACGACAATCCGGCCGCCCTCGGCAAGTTGATCGGACCAGGCAGGCGGGATGTCCCACGCGCTGGCGGTGACGATCACGCGATCGTAGGGCGCATGGTCCGGCACACCGCTGTCAGCGTCCGCCAACACCACGTTGACCTTCTCGTACCCCGCTGCCGTCAGGCAGCGCTGGGCACGGTCGACCACGTCCGGGTCGATGTCGACCGTGGTGACCTCCCCAGTCTCGCCGACCAGCTCGGCGATCAACGCGGCGTTGTAACCGCCCGATCCAATCTCCAGAACCCGCATACCGGGTCCGAGCTGGGCCTGTTCCAGCATCATGGCTTGAATGTCCGGCGCGGACACCATGCTGACGGCCACGCCGCGCTCGTCCCGCTTGGTTTGCAGGATGGTCTTGGCAGCGTAGGCCCTCTCCAACGGCTCCCCCGGCGCGAACAGGTGCCGCGGCACGGCGCGGAAGGCTTCGGCGATCTGGTCACTGCGGATCGCCTTCAACTCACGCAGTTCGGCCACCATCGCCTCGCGCAGCGCGTCAGCCTGCGTGGTCTCGTGGATGTTCATCTCTCGGGCTGTCGTCATGCAGTTACTCTTTCAGACGCGGTTGAAACGGCGCGCTCAGGCCGCTCACCAGCGGAAAAACTGGCCAGCAGTATGGGTGTTGTGCTCACGAGTGGATCGTCGGCGATCCTGCTGACTACCTCGTGGGAGACTCGGTCAGTCCATTGGCCATCGCTGGCCACGCCCGGAGCTACCCGAGGCTGGGCGCGGGGCGGGCGGCGCGGAGAGAACGGAGCTGCTCGGCGAGGTCGCGGGCTGCCGGCAGGTCGCGATGCGCCGGTTGCAACGCGGCGAGGAACTCACCGGCCTGCTGGAGGTTCCACTCCGTGCGCGCGCGGTCGACCCCAAGAGCCTCGGCGGCCAGCCGGATGCCCTCGTCGGGCTCATCTTGGCCCACCAGGCAGATCGCCAGGTTGATCTGCGCCTGCGCCTGATCCGGAGGCGACTGCAGCGCCAGCGGCGCAGCCTGATAAGAGGCGATCGCCTCCCGCGCGTGCGGTTCGGCCTGCTTGGGATCACCGAGCCACAGCAATGACATCGCCGTGTACAGCTCCAGATCCGCCGCGAGGAACACCCAGCACCAGCCCTCGGGCTCCCCGCTGTTCAGTTGGCTCGGCATCGCCCGTCGAGCCCGCTGTAACGCGCTCTTCACGCCAATCTGGTCACTCATCCGCGCGCAAGCGCGCGCCTCGCACCGGGCAGCCAACCGGGCGACCATGGCTCCGGTCGCGTACCGCTGGCCGTCTTGCGCACAGTCGAGCGCTGCGCGGAAATCTCCAGCCCACAAGGCCACGGTGCTTTGCTCCACCCGGACCCGGTGGAGCAACGCATGGTCACCGACCTCCCGGGCGAGTTGCTCGGCGGCGAGCAAATGGGTGCGCGCGGCGGCGGGGTCACCAAGGTCGCGGGACAGGTCTCCCAGCAGATACGACAGCTGCCCGGCGATCCGGTACAGCCCGCGTCGCTGACGAAGCGGCTGCCCACCGTCGAGCAGCGCCTCGACCTCCTCCTGCTCAGCGAGAATTGCGCCGAACAACTCGTCCATCGGCGTGTGATCCCAACTCTGAGCGAAGCCGGCGACCCGCAGCTCCAACTGCTCCAGCGTGGCCGGGCCGAGGTTGGACGCCCCCAGCTTGCGGCCCAGCCGCACCGACCCCTTGCCCGCACGCTCCAACAGCGCGGCCAAGCCGGCCGCCCCGACCGCGCGGAAGAACTCGACTCGGTCCGTGGCCGTCTCCTCGCCGTCCGACTGCACCTCGATGCCAGCGTATGCGGCGGGCTCGGCCGGCTCCTCTTGCGGCGTGTAGTCGTGGCCGTAGCCCAGCTGATCTGCTCGGGTCTCGTACACGCGGCACAGGCGATCCAAATAGTCCTCGCCCGGACGCACCCTCGGGTCGCGCTCCCACGCGCACAGCCGCTGGGTGGTCAGCCTCGCACGCGGCCATCCGTCGGCGTCGTAGGTCGCCAAGATCTCCTCGACCGCCTTCGCGCGGGTCCAGCCGCGCGCCAGCCGGTGCGCCTCCAACCGCGACACGTCGAACCGGTCGACGATCGCCTCGACGATCCGCGGGATCGACCAGACCTTCGCCAACCCGTCAGCCCGCAGCTCGGCGATCTGCGCAAGATCCTGTCTCGAAGCCATCCCGGTTTCCTCCTCGCAGTCACGCTCGCTGCCCCAAGGACAGACGCGTGGCGCATTACTCCCAAAGCGTCTCGGGCACCATACGCCTACCCCACGACCAATCAAGCGTCTGACCTGGCTGTTATCGAAATCTGGTAACCCTGATACCGCCACGCGATAACCCAGCCATATCGAGGTTCTCGTCGTGCGTTCTCCTGGGCTCGAACTGAGGGAATTTCAGTGTCGACCGG
>JBOGEB010000052.1:0-24180 GCA_050743125.1 Egibacteraceae bacterium | reverse complement strand
CTGCGTCAACGCAAGCTCGTGCCCTTCGGCGAGTACGCGCCCTGGATGATGGCTTCCAAAGCGGCTGATGTGGCCGGCGGTGGACACGAGGCTTTCGAGACGAGACCGTCGAGAGCGGACGTTGTCAACCAACGCCGACTCTGGAGCCGCGTGGACGCCTGCCTCGACGACCCCGCCACCGCAGGCTGCGTCACAGTCGACGACCTGCCCGCCGACCGACCGCGCATGAAACGCCCCCCACAGCCGACCGGCCCCGAGCCGATCCGCCCAGCCGCCGCCCGGGTTCGACCGCGAACGCCGCTGGGTCCGGTCCGCCGACACGCGGCTGGGCCGCCTGCTCCCCTACCTGCCCCAAGCGCCCGGGTGCAACAAGCGGCTGCGCAAGGCAGCGCCGCCGCTCGCCGAGACGATCCGCCGTCCGGCCTCGGCGTCCCCGTCCGGGCACGACGGGGACGCGGCTGGCCGGCTCCACCCCCCTGCCCTGCGCAGCCAGCCGGCAGACGGCCAAACGCTCGGACCTGGCAGGCTGAGCCGGCTATGAAGGAGGGCCAGCGCGGCTTCGAGGCGCTGCCCCGCCGGTGGGTCGTAGAGCGGACCCTCGCGTGGATCGTGCGTTGCCCCCGGCTCGACCACGACTACAAGCGGCTGCCCGAGGCGATGGTCAAGTGGGCCATGATCGGCATCATGACCCGACGGCTGGCGCCGACTCCCGGCCGGCGTCCCTGGCAGCTCACCACCCCAAATGACCATTCTCAAACACATTCTAAGACCCGTCCCGCCTAATCACATGAAACATCGAGGCCTAGTGGAGTTGCTTATCGCGGGAGGCCGCGCAAGGAGTCCGGCAGCCGGTCAAGGTTTGCCACGTTGCACCAGGTCTCGTCCGGTTCCTCGATCCCGTAAAGTTCTCCGTACTGCTGTCCAGCATGCGTCAGTATGGCGTGCGCATCGCTTCCCAACCCGACAAAGGCGAAGCCTTCCGCAAGGCGTCCCCGGGTCCCCTTTGCATCCGCGCACAGGGTTCCCAGAGGCTTCTCCGTCTCCTTGCACGCATCGATGATTTTGTGCAACGCTTGCAGGAAGACTGGATTCGCGCTCCAGATTTTGGAAGGTAGACCAAGCGCCATATGCAGGTCGAAGGGACCTACGAAGACCAAGTCGATTCCTTCGACCGCAACGATGTCGCATACATTCGCCAGACCTTCGGCGGTTTCGATTTGGACACCGACCAGGATCTCCCGATTCACCTCGGCGAGGTAGTTTGGCCGATTGACGCCGAAACCGAGGTGCGGAGCCAGCCCACCGGCTCCCCTGACCCCACCCGGGGGGAATCGGGAGTATCGAACCGCCGCCTCGGCCTCCTCCGGTGTGTTGACCATGGGTACGATGATGCCTTGGCTGCCGGCGTCCAATGCCTGCTTTATCTGATCGACGGAGCCGCTGGCAACCCGCGCCAACGGCGTGATCTCTCCCATGCTGAGGTCGGAGATGGTGGAGAAGATGTGCGCGGCAGTGGTGTGGTCGACCGGAGTGTGCTCGAAGTCCACGAGCATCCACCGGTAGAAGCCCTGCGCGACCAGTAGCCTCGTCACGTGCACGCTGTGCAGCTGAAGCCACATGCCGACCGCGGGCTCGCCGCGTCTGAGCAATTCGAGCGTCTTGTTCTTGCGAATCAAGATCTTCACCCCACTCTCGATCGTTGGGTGGAAGCGCCACGAAAATCGGTCATGGTCGGTACGTCGGAGCTATAGGCCGTTACGTTTTTTGCGAGAAAGCGTGCGATGCGTTCCGTTATCGCAGCGAAGATCCGTTCGGCGGCCTGATTCTCCCATCGGACGGTCTTCAGGATCTCGACGAAGAGGATGGCGGTTCCCGCGTTGGACACCCATTCGGGCAGTATGGTGAGACCACGGCGGCGGTATTCCTCACTGAGTTCAGTCGACGAGAAGGCATTGTTCGCACCGCAGACGACATACCGGCCATAGCTGCTCGTGAAGGCTTGCATGACCATCTCAGTCAATGCATACCGCGTCGCACACGGACTGATGACATCCGGTTGGACGGCAGTGATGAACTCAGCTAACAGTTCCTCGTCGGGTTGTCCGTCTTTTCGAGGTGTCCACCGCCATCCCTTGGGGAGGCCCGCCTGGGCGAAGCTCCTGAGCGCCGCCGGTCGGTGGCAGAGCGACTTCCGGCACTGGAGCAGCACTTCGACATCGATGCCGCCTGGGCTGCTGAGCCAGCCATCCTTCTCGCAGATTCCCGCGACGGTGCCGATATCGGAGGCGGTGAGGAAATGGGCCAGGCTTGAGCCGACGGTGCCGAAGCCCTGTATGGCGACGCGCGGACGGCCCAGGGCGACCAGACGGATCGACTCGGCCACGGAGTGTCCGGTCGCGGCCTGGCCGAGGGAGAAGTGTTCGTTCCACGGCTTGGCGATCCGCTCGGATACCGTCGCCGCCTGCGAGGGAATGTTATACCGGCGACTGAGCATATTGGCTAGGGCGACGAACGCTGACGGTAGCCGCAGATCCTCCTGCGCGATCCTCTCGATCACCTCGTTGCTGGTGTACAGATCACCCCCGGTACTCCACTGATGCTCGATCACGGCGCGGTGCGCCATCATGAAGCGCCGCAGGACGCCGACGGCCGCCGGCGAGTGTGGATCAAACTGGATGCCCCCCTTGCCGCCGCCGAACTGCGGCTCTTGGAGAGTGTTCTTCAGCGACATGGTGGCCGCGACATCGACCACTTCCTCCAGGGTGGCATCGAGGTGCATGAACAGCCCGCCACCGGAAACACCGTTGATCAGGCTATCAATGACAAGCCAACCCCGCGCTTCGGTCTGGTCGTCACGCCACCGCATGATCTGAGCTGGAAGCCGGTTCACATTCACGTGTCTGCCCCCTCGATCGAATGTGTCCATCGTCGGGGTCGCCGGCGTGGTGACCTGTGGCGGTATCTATCGAGGACCTCCTGATATCGCAAGCCGAGAAAGTTGACCGTAACGGCAAGAGGCGGTTCCGCCTGGCGCCTTAGGAGCCGGTGCAATACGTCCGTCAAGCGGCGCCGCAGAACCGCCGCACTACCCTCCGTACCGCTGAGCTCTACGTAGTTGGCGAGTGACAACGCTGCGGCCGCGTCCCCCTCAACTCTTCGATTTCTCTCGTATTCCGACAGCGCCGCCGCCTGATCACCCGGATACTTCTTCAGCAGAGCTTCAAGAATCATGCAGTCCTCGAGGCCCAGATTGATGCCCTGGCCGAGAAAAGGTGCGATGGTGTGCGCGGCGTCTCCCATGAGCAGGACGGAGTCCTCGTAGGCCAGGGTGTCACAGGAGATCACTGAGATACTGGAAACCGGATGCTGCCGAGCACTCTCAGTCCGGCGGAGGCTTCCCGCGGCGTCGGGAAAATGACGCATGAAAAACTGGTCGACATCCTGGGCACCTCCCATCTGCGCAAAGCTGTTAGTGCCTTTGTCGGGTAGCACGAGCGTGCATCGGAGAGAGCCTTCACGGCTGGGCAGAGCTACCATGAAGAAACCACGGCGGGGCCACACATGTATCGCGGATGACGTGAGTCGCCTGTCATTCGGTGCCGGCCAAAGGGTAAACTCCTGGTACATCGAGTTGAGCTCCCGCCGGTAGAAGCTCAACAACCCATGGGTGGACATCTGCTCCCGAACCGCCGAGAAGGCACCGTCCGCGCCGATGAGCAGGTCGTAGCTGACCCGAACTTGGCTGCCTTCTCCGATGTCGAGGAAAGCCTTCCGTGCGATAAAGTCGATCGCCGTGCATTTTGCGTTAAAATGGAACTGGACAGCCTGATCGCGTAGCGTCTTCCGCATCAGCATGCAATTAAGTTCATTCCGGCTAATCGAGTAGTTACACCAGTCCGTTTCGCCGTACTTCATCGTGAGTAGCCGGCCGTCCCTCGTGTGCAGTGCGCGGCTGCCCATGGCAACGGCGAGGTCAAGGAACTCCTCACGGTCGCCGTGTGCCGCCAGCGCGTGCAGTCCTCGGGGTGACACGGACAGGTTGATCGTGCGCCCCTCGTCTGCTATGCCGTGGTCCAAGAAGTGCGGACGCTTCTCATAGACGTCGACCGAGTAACCCTGTTGGCTCAGCATCCGGGCGGCGAGGCAACCGACCGGTCCGCCGCCTACCACAACCGCCCTGGGCTTGGCCTGTGGGCTCGCCATCTGGTGGGGCGTATTCGAGGCCATCCCATCCACCTACCCCGCCAGGTTGACGGGCAGCGACACCATCTTGCGGAAGAACGTGTCACGTGTGTAGACAGGCCCACCACGCAGCACCGCCGAGGGGAACCGGCTGAGGAGGGTGCCGACCGCCACCTCGACTATCAGCTGGGCAAGAGGATGGCCCGAGCAGTTATGCAGCCCTTGACTCCAGAGCAAGCTGCCACGGAGGTCCCGGCGGATACCGAACCGGTCCGGGTCGGGGAAGACCTTGGGATCACGCTGGGCGCTGACGAAGACCCATATATGATCTCTACTCAATGATCGCCCGTTCGCGAATTGCGTTCCATGATTTCATCTAACGAACCAAGGCTTTGCATTTTCCGCTTGTTCATCAAATCAGATCGCAGCCGACCTTTATCATTGCATCATTGGTCACATCCTCAGGTCCGCCACGAAAAACCGAATGCGACCCCACTTGTTCTTCCAAAGTGAGGTTCACTCGTCAGGTTCGGTATTGCATCCATTTAACTTATGCAGCACACCTACCGTACCGCTGATCCAACTTAAATGTATCGTCCTTTTCGCTATGACAGAGACCGGGACCTGTGGTGTCCTCTCTGATCGATCGCGCCACATTCTGACGCCTTTTGTATTATGACTCAAGCCTTAGCTGACCCTCGCTGCTGTCCCTGATCCCGACAGTTCGCTTTGTAGCTGTGTGGGTCGAAGCCCAACTGCCAGCGACGATTCGGATACTACCGTTATCCCTTCCGGCAGTCATCACCCTTACCGTACCAATTTTTATCATCTTTCCATGGGCTAACCTAGTACCTTAGGTACTGGGTCAGCGCTTCCCAGTAAGCCATGCCGCGCGAGTCGAGAAAAGCTTGATAGTTCCGCGACCCTCGACACGATCTTTACTTATCAGAGGAGGGGGAATGAAGGATCCTTCATAACTATTAAGGCGGGTGGGCAGGCTGACGCGGTTGAGGTGACTGGGGCAGGTTGGTTGTGGGTCAGGCGGCGGCCAGGTCAGCGGGGTGGGCCAGTGGCTGTGGGGATCCACAAAGTCGCCGGCGAACGCTCGGCGCAGCGCTTCGAGCGGGTCCAGGCCGTGTTTCCGGCGGTGGCGATGTAGCTGCGGGTGGCCGCGAACGCTTGCGCGCCAGCCGCAGCTACGTGGCCACCGCACGCAAACAGCACCAGAGCGTCCTCGACGTGCTGGTCCAAGCCTTCCAAGGCAACCCGTGGATACCTCCCACAGCGCCGGCACGCTGGCCGCCGCCGCTTGACCATCGCACCCGGCAGCCCTCACCCCACTCAGACCTGAATAGTTACAGCAGCCGAGCACGGGTTTCCGATCCTGTACCGCCACACTGCACACAGCACGTTATGGATCATGGCACGGCGGATCAGCCTCAAACTCGAAGCCGCACATCGAGCCGATGTCGTGCTTGTGGACCGGTCGGCGCCCGATGCCCTCGGCTATTACCGGCCGCGTTGATCTACCGTGATGAGCGACCGTCCCCGGTCTGGCGTGCTTACCTTACTCGGCTCGCTCGAGACCATGCGGCAACGTACGACTTGATCTTTAAGACCGAGCTTGATCTCGACGATCCCATCCGGGGACGGCAAACCGCGTGATGCCGACCTTCGATTCCGGACGCTGGCTGACCAAGCCGTCACGACAGTGCTCACCGATCTTGCGATACCACACCATCGAATCCCGCCAGCCGATCATGTCCTGGCCGTACGGTTCGTGCTCGACTACGTACAAGATCGGATCAAGCCATCACGGCCGTTTGCGGGTCGGGTGAGGCTTCGACCGTACAGCAGGCCATATCCGTGCCGTTGCTCGAGAAGGAATCGCGCTCAGGGATCCGCACGATGTCGCCGTCTACCTGAAGCTATTCGCGACGTTGGAGGAGTCTGCGGTGTTTGACGACGAGGCGCGCGTGGTCCTCGGCCGTGTCGCCGACGACTACCACCGCCTGGAGGACTCAGGGTCGCTGTAACAACACGGGCCTCGGGCAGCTATGCCGGCTCAGTGTTGGTGGTACACGCCGGGTACATACGGGCCGGGACGCAGGCGGGCGTAGGCTGCCCTGACTGGGGGAGAACGCACCGTCACGACGATGAGCAGCAACCGCCCGGTCCGCTACTGCGCTCGCGGGCACGCCTGGCCCGCGACAACCCTGACACGCGCTGCTCGCCGTGCCAACAGAAGACCCGCGACCTCCAGCTACACCCGCCGTAGGTCCTGCCCAAGTTCTGGGACGCCGACCAGCGGTGGGGCCTGGCGCATACCTGCGAGACGCTCGTGCGCGACTGGCACGCCGACGGGCTCGCGGTCCGGCCCGACTACCGCATGGTCGCCCACGCCGCGCGCCGGCTTTCCGGCGAACACCAGAACTCTTGACCGCCGTGCGGGGCACGGCGCTGCGGGAGCGCAGTTGATCCACGCCACTTCCCGCGCGTGGTAGAGGCAGAGGGCCAGCCGTGACCGACCACGACCCGGCGGGGCCTGAGCGCCGCCGCGTGCTCACTAAAGAGCGGCGACGAACGATGCTGCATCCATTTTGCATGCTGTACCGGTATGATGGGAGCATGAAATCCATACAGATCCGGGCGGTGTCAGGGGAGACACACGCGGTCCTTCGGCGACGCGCGGCCGAAGCCGGCATGTCGCTGCAGGAGTACCTGCGCTCGCTGCTCGACGAGATTGCCGCCCGCCCGACGGTGCGCGAGGTGCTGGCGAGGGCCGGCGGGCGCGCCGGAGGTCAGGTGGGATTTGCTGCCGCCGCAGCTCACCTGCGCGCTGAGCGCGACGCTCGATGATCGTCGTTGATGCCTCGGTCCTGGCGAACGCGCTGACGGACGACGGCGACATGGCAAGACGGCGCCTCGCGGAGGGCAGCCTGCACGCTCCGCACCTCGTGGATCTTGAGGTGCTGTCCGTGCTGCGTCGGCAGACGGCGATCGGCCAGCTCGGCTGGAATGTCCGCTGGTGACCGTCGACCAACGGCTCGCCAACACTCCCGGAGTGTCCTGCCCTGTCGAGATTCTCCTCCGCTGAGCAATGCCTCGACTGCTGACGATGCGCACGTTCAGCAAGATCTGACCGAAAGCGCGGGTCTACCCCGTTCTCGGCTTCGCGGGGAGGATGTCGCCGGTGCGGAGGAGGACGCCGTCGGCGCAGTGGGCCTCGACGGTGCCGGCGCCGAACTGTTGGATGTACAGCTGGGCGTAGGCTCCGGCGCGGTCGATCAGCTCGGCGTGGGTGCCCTGCTCGACGAGCCGGCCGCGGTCGAGGACGAAGATCACGTCGGCGGCGAGGATCGTGGACAGCCGGTGCGCGATCGCCACCGTGGTCCGCCCGGCCGTGAGCGGTGCCAGCGCCTGTTGGACGAGCCGCTCGTTGACGGTGTCGAGCGCGGAGGTGGCCTCGTCCAAGACCAGAATCTTCGGGTTTTTGAGGATGACCCGGGCGATCGCGAGCCGTTGCTTCTCTCCGCCGGACATGCGGTAGCCGCGCTCGCCGACGAGCGTGTCGTAGCGGTCGTCGAGCTCGGTGATGCGGTCGTGGATCGCGGCGGCGCGGGCGGCGGCCTCGAGTTGGGCGTCGGTGGCGTGGGGGTCGCCGTAGCGCAGGTTCTCGCGGACCGAGGCGTGGAACAGGTAGGTCTCTTGCGTGACCATCCCGATCGTGCGGGCGAGCGAGTCCAGGGACAGGCGGCGCACGTCGTGGCCGTCGATGAGGACTGCGCCGCTGGTGACGTCGTACAGGCGGGGCAGGAGGTAGGACAGGGTGGTTTTTCCTGATCCGCTGGAGCCGACCACGGCGGCGAGCTGGCCAGGCTCGATGTCCAGGGTCAAGTCCTGCAGCGCCCAGCGGCGGGACGGGGTCCCGTCTGTTGCGGGGTAGCGGAACGAGACGTTGCGCAGGCTGATGTGGCCGCGGACCAGGGCGGGGGTCAGGTCGAGCGCGTGGGGCGCGTCGATGATCTCGTGCGGCAGGTCCAGATAGGCGAAGATCCGCTCGAACAACGCGAGCGACGACTGCACCTGGGTCGACATCTCGAGCAGCGTCCCGATCGGGAAGAACAGCCGGCTCTGGAGAGCCGTGAACGCCACCAGCGTGCCCGCCGTCAGGCCGCCGCTCGTCCCGAACAGGCCCGCAGCCAGGTAGACGAGCGCCGGGGTCGCCGAGAAGAAGATCTGTACCAGGGCGAAGAAGCTTCGTCCGATCATCTGCTGGCGGATCTGCAGGTCGGCCAGGCGCGCGTTGCGCTCGCGGAAGCGGGCGATCTCCTCGGGCTGCCGGCCGAACGACTTCGACAGCAGGATGCCCGAGACCGACAGCGTCTCCTCCGACAGCGCGGACAGCTCGGCCATCGTCTGCTGGGTCGAGGAGGACACCTCGCGCCGGGCGCGTCCCACCCGCTGGGACAGCCAGACGAACACGGGCAGGAGCGCGAGCGACAGCACGGTCAGCGGCAGGGAGAGCACGAGCATCGCGATGATGGTGCTCACGAGGATCGCGATGTTGGACAGGATCGACGACGCCGTCTGCGTCACCACTGTCTGGACGCCGCCGACGTCGTTGGCGAGGCGGGACTGGATCTCGCCGGTCTTCGTCTCGGTGAAGAACCGCAGCGACATCCGTTGGAGGTGCGCGTAGAGGTCGTTGCGGAGGTCCTGCATCACCCGCTGGCCGAGCACGTTCGTCAGGTAGGTCTGTCCGATGCTGAGCACCCCGGCCGCGACCGGGATCACGATCATCGCGCCGACCAGCCAGCCGAGCAGCTGGAGGTTCGGGCAGCCTTTGGGGCAGAACAGCGCCCGGTCGAACACCTGCTTGATCAGCAGCGGGCTCGCTACCCCCAAACCCGCCGCCACGATCACCACCAGCCCCACCGCCACCAGCCGGCCCCAATACGGCCGGAACGACTCGACGACGCGGCCCATCGTCCGCGGAGCGCGACCCTTCTGTGTTGTGTCCATGACACAACCCTCGTCAGCGATGCGATTGTGACACAGGGAGGCTTATCTCATAAACCTGATCGACCGTGACGTCACAACTTCAGGTCACATCAGCTCCTCAACGGCGGACCGGATCGCCATAATGGCTCGACAGCTGCTCCCAGGGCAAGTCCGTGCGACGGCTGACGCCGAGCTTGCGCAGAACATTGGAGGAGTGGTTCTTCACCGTCTGCAGACTGATTCCCAGCTCCCTTGCAATGTGCGCGTTGGTGTGGCGTTTCAGTATGAGCGCAAATATCTGCCGTTCCCTAGGCGTCAAGCAAGCCTGCTCGTAGACAGCCCGCCGATTGGCGTCGGACGTTCCCTCGCCGCCGATGAACCATACCCGCTTTCCTGCGTGGGTCGCTCGTATCGCTTCGAGCAGCCTGTCAGGCTCCTCGTCCTTGTGCACATAGCTGTCCGCACCTGACAACTGACACAAGAACAGCTCCTCTTCCGCATGGTTTACGGTGTAGACCACGACGCCAGGCGGGTTGGGCCGCGACTTGATCTGTCGACAGAGCTCTGTTCCGCTCTGCGGCCCTCTTAAAATAAAATCAAGTACCACGATGTCGGGCTGCTCCTTAGCCATAAGTAGGAGCGCACCGTCAATGCTTTCTGCCACGCCAATGGTCCGCATGTCGTTCTCGGGACGAAGAAGGGTTACAATGCCCAGACGCATCACCGGATGCTGGTCCACCACAAGAACCTTCATCCTTTCCATCGCCTGCTCCCTCTCCCCTGCTCTGCACCATCAGGTTGTGTCTTCACTAGTCACTTCTACTCCGTCTCTTTTGTCTAGACCGAGCAATCGCTATCCAAGACGATAGAGGTAAGCCCCGTTTGCTGGCATCGTGCAGATGGCGTATCTGCGCTTGGCTCCAGGCTTAGATGAACAGTGACGACCCCGGCGCATCGTCACGGTCGTAGCGAGCGAGGATCGCCGCCGTCTGTTCGGCCTCCAGGCTGGGACAGCCTGGAGATTCACCCCGCATTGTGCGTGCAGGTGGCGTCCAGACGCCTCCCAGCGTCTTCCCAGGTTCGGCCGCCATACTGGGGAGGCGAATCGTGGCCCGACCGACCCCGTCAGGAGGCGCTGTGGCCGACCGCTTGAGCAGTGCCGCCGAAGCGCGGCTGCTCGTCGTGGAGGACGATCCGAACATCCTCGAGCTGCTGTCTGCGAGCCTGCGTTTCGCGGGCTTCGAGGTGCGGGCCGCGGCCACCGGGTTGGAGGCCGTTGCGGTGGCCCGGGAGTTTTTGCCCGACCTGGTGGTGCTCGACGTGATGCTGCCGGACGTCGATGGCTTCGCCATCGTCCGCCGGTTGCGTGCCGAGGGCCGCGAGCTGCCGGTCGTGTTCCTCACCGCGCGTGACGCCACGGAAGACAAGATCACTGGCCTCACCCTGGGTGGCGACGACTACGTGACCAAGCCGTTCAGTCTCGAGGAGGTCGTAGCGCGGATCCGGGCGGTGCTGCGCCGTACAAGCCGGACAGCTGACGACAACGGTCGCCTGAGGGTTGCCGAGCTCGAGTTGGACGAGGACAGCCACGAGGTGCGGCGCGGGGGTCAGCTGATCGACCTGTCGCCGACGGAGTTCAAGCTGCTGCGTTACCTCATGCTCAATGCCGGCCGAGTGGTGTCCAGGACGCAGATCCTCGATCACGTCTGGAACTACGACTTCAACGGGGAGTCAGCGATCGTCGAGTCCTATATCAGCTATCTGCGGCGTAAGGTCGACGTCGTCGAGCCGCGGCTGATCCACACGGTCCGCGGGTTCGGGTACGTGCTGCGTCTACCGCCGGACTAGCGGGACGGCATGGACGCGATGTCCGGGACCGCCCCAGGCCCACAGGGTCGCCCTCCACGGCTGGGCGAGCGGCTCTCGCTGCGTGCCCGGCTGGTCGCGTCTTTACTGGTCCTGCTGGCGGCCGCGCTGGCCGGCACGAGTCTGGCCGCCACGCAGAGGCTGCGCGGCTACCTGCTCGACCGCGTCGACCAGCGGCTGGAGACAGCGGCGGTCATGTTTGCCCGCCCCGTTGGCGAGATGGCCTTCCCGAACGCGCCACCGCCCGGGCGGTTACGGGGAGGGCCAGCGCTGCCGAGCGCGTTCTACGTCGAGTACCTCGACGCCAACGGCGCCACGGTCCAGCTACTGCGCAACCCGCTGCGCCAGGAGGAGGACTCGCCCCGCCTGCCCCGCCTGCCGGTGGCCGAGGCTGCCCTCCGCGCGGGGCCGCCGTTCACCGTGGGGGGAGACGCGTCCGACTGGCGAGTGGTGGTCCGGCCCCTCGGCGCGCTCACTCTCGTGGTGGCCGCGCCCCTAGCCGACGTCCAGGCGACGATCGCGCGCCTGCTCATCGTGCAGCTGGCCGTGGGGGCCGCGGTTCTCACCGTCTTCGCGGTCCTCGGGCTGGTCGCGGTACGGACCAGCTTGCGCCCCTTGGCACGGATCGAGGAGACCGCGGAGGCGATTGCCGCCGGTGACCTGTCCCGGCGCGTGCCGGTCACCGCGCCGTCGACCGAGGTAGGGCGACTGTCCCGGGCGCTGAACGGCATGCTCGCCCAGATCGAGTCAGCGTTTCGGGCGCGGGCCGACTCCGAGGCGCGGATGCGGCGCTTCGTCGCGGACGCCAGCCATGAGCTGCGGACGCCGCTGACGTCGATCCGTGGCTTCGCCGAGCTGTACCGGCAGGGCGCGGTGAACGGACCCGGCGAGGTGGCGCGTCTCATGCGGCGGATCGAGCACGAGGCGGTGCGCATGGGCGGGCTGGTCGACGACCTGCTGCTGCTCGCGCGTCTCGACCAACAGCGGCCGTTGAAGCAGGAGCGGGTGAACCTCGCGGCCATCGCATTCGATGCCGTCCACGACGCATCGGCGCTGAGCGCCCGCCGCCGCATCGTGCTCGAGCCGCTTGGGGAGGGCGGCAACGGCTGGGCTGGACCGCTCGCGAACGGTCTGGCCCAGCCGGTGTGGCTGCTCGGGGACGAGGCCCGTCTCCGGCAGGTGGCCGGCAACCTGGTGGTGAACGCCGTACAGCACACACCACCGCGCACGCCGGTGACCGTCCGCGTCGGGGCACGTGACGGGCAGGCCGTGCTCGAGGTGAGCGACCAGGGTCCCGGCCTCGACGCGGAGCAGGCACGACGCGTGTTCGAGCGCTTCTACCGCGCCGACTCCTCACGCAAGCGGAGCAGCGGTGGCGGCGCTGGCCTCGGGCTGTCCATCGTGTCCGCCATCGTCTCGGCGCACGGCGGCGAGGTGCGGCTCGACACCGCCCCGGGGCACGGCGCGACGTTCCGCGTCCTCCTGCCGCTGCACGGAGCAAGCCGGACCCGCTGACAGCTGCCTGTCGAGCTTGTGGCCAGGATTCGTCACGCATGCGTGACGAATCCTGGCCACACGGACGTCCCGCTTGGACCCCTAGCGCCGGTTCCCAGCCAACTCACAGCGTGCGTTGAGCGGGGCTGCAGGGTCGCGGTCTAGAACAGTCCCATGACGAGGATCACGGCGCTCATCGAGGACCTGCCCTGTGGGAGGGGTTGGAGGCACAGCCACCCGGCTCGCTGTGCCTCCGCTCGGGCGCCGCAGGCCACCGCGTCGACCTGGTGGTGACCACCTCTCCGTCACTGCCACGGTATCGACGAACCGCACCACCGATACCCCGGGGGGGCCGGGGTATCGGTGGTGCTGCCATCCAACCCCTTCTCAGGCTCAGCACGCGACGTTGACGATCACCTGTAGCGAACCGCGTAATCAAGGGCTATCTTCGAGGCGGTTCTTACCATCTTGAACCTCTAGTACCAAAAGTACTAAGCGATATCCGGGAATCGTCACGGGGAGGAGCAGGAATGTCGAGCGGGACGCAGCAGACGCGAATCGACGCCGGGTCTGACGAGATCTCACGAATGATGACGACACCGGAGTTCGTGCAGGACCCGTACACGCTGTACGAGCGGATGCGCCGCGAGCAGCCCGTCTACCGTGGCGCGCAGGGGACCTGGTACCTCACGCGCTACACCGACGTGGAGGCCGCTCTGCGTGACCCGCGTCTGTCGAGCGACGCTGAACGCCGACAGCGGTGGTTCCGGCGGCATGCGAACGTCCAGATCAGCGAACGGTTGAGCGGCCAGGGGAAGCGGTTGGGCAGCTCGATGCTGAGCACCGACCCGCCTGACCACACCCGCCTGCGCAAGCTGGTCAACAAGGCGTTCCTCCCGCGGCGGGTGGAGGCCCTGCGCCCGCGGATCGAGGCGATCGTGGCGGACCTGCTCGACGCTGCGACGGCGTCAGGGCCCAGCTTCGACCTGATCGGGGCGCTCGCCTACCCACTGCCGATCACCGTCATCTGTGAGCTGCTCGGCGTTCCTGTCGCCGAGCGCGACCGTATCCGGCAAGGGACCCAAGTGCCTTTTGCTCAACCTGGCCAACAGCGATCCCAGCCCACGGCAGCGGACCTTGAGCGCATGGAGCAGGCGACGGGTGAGCTTATGGGGTACCTACGGGATCTCATCCGGCGCCGACGGGCTGAGCCAGGCGACGACCTGCTCAGCGGGCTCGTGGCAGCGAAGGAGGGTGGCGACCAGCTCACCGAGGATGAGCTGCTCCGCACCTGTTTCCTGTTGCTCGTCGCCGGTCACGAGACGACCACCAACCTGATCGGCAACGGCACGCTGGCGCTGTTGCGCCATCCCGCCCAGTGGCGTCGGCTGCAGGAGCACCCGACGTTGATCCGCTCCGCGGTCGAAGAGCTGCTGCGCTATGACAGCCCGGTCCAGCGGACGTCGGTGCGCATCGCCGCCGAAGCGGTCGAGCTCGGCGGAGTCACCCTTGACGAGGGTGACGCGGTGTTCCCCGTGATCGGCGCGGCCAACCGCGATCCGGAGCGTTTTGTGGCTCCCGACCGGCTGGATGTGTCCCGCCCCGACCCGCGGCACTTGAGCTTGGGAGCCGGGCCCCATTTCTGCCTCGGCGCACCACTGGCCCGCCTCGAGGGGCAGGTCGCCATTGGCGCGCTCGTGCAACGCCTGCCCACGCTTCGTCTGGACACGGATACCGTCCAGTGGCGACCCAACCCAGTACTGCGCGGCCTGGAATCCCTACCCGTCGCCTCTTGACCGCAGATTCCCCGCCTTTGGCAGTTTCCTTTGTCCACGGAGGAAACTGACCGGTCAGCAGCTTGCCGGAGCGCCTGGGTGACGCTTTCCCTCAGATACGAGGGAAAGCGTCACCGGCGGTGTCAGACGGGGCTGCTCGGGACGGCGGTGCCTGACACCGCCGCTGACTCGTCGTCGTTCGTGTCATGGTCACTCCTCGGGACGGTGGCGTTTTGTACGTCCTGTCGCTTTAGTCTGGGGCCGGTACTTGGGCGGCGGCCGAAACCGGCCTGGGAGTTCCCTGTGAGGCAGGGCGGTTCGGTGAAGGATCCGCGGAGAATAGTGCGTGGCTTCTTCACACAAGGGACTTCAAGGATTCCGGTCTGTGCGCGCTCAAGCAGTACCTGAAGTACTAGATCGGCCCATTGCAGAATGGTCCAAATTGGTATGGCAAGGGGGATGGCTTGCCAAAAGGGATGGTGTAGCCTCACAGAGCCGGGATAAAAAAATGATGTCGGTAACAATGCCGGCATCGCAAGGAGCTGATACCGGTGGAGAGGCTGAGGTGATTACCGGTGGACAAGCTGCGTCTTGACTTGGAGGCATTGGAGGTTGAAAGCCTCGACGTTGGCGCGCCAGGACTGGCCAATGGTGTCGAGCACATCGGCATGGGCCACGGATCGACCGAGTTTGGCGCATCCTGCGACTGCTGCCCGTGCTACTGCTACTCTTGCCAGAGTTGCTACTACTAGGAGCTGGAGCACGGAAGCTTTCCAGACGCTAATGTCTTGAAGGCGCTGCAGGGCCTTGATCTCCGCATGGGAGCTGAGTGGTTTCCTTTGGAGTACGAGGCTCAGAAGGGGGAAGCAAAGCTGCAGCTTGAGTTGTCGCTTTGCTTCCTTCCTTTTGCTGTCGCGTCTGGCGTGGCGGTCGTGGACAGTCTGGTCGTCGGTCACCGGTGGAGATAAGAGGTGGAAGAGGTGGAACACCAGACGTCGAGGGATCAGTCCGTCGATGAACTCGTCCCACTGTTTGTCTGCGGCTCACCACGTTCTGGCACTACCTTGATGGGCCACTACCTCGGGACGAGCAACGTCGTCTTGCACTTGGGCGAGTATGGAGGTCTGTACTTAAGCCTCCACATCGCCCCCCAGATGTGGATGGCGAACAAGCTCTCGCAAGCACCTCAGTCACCCTACGTACAGCGCTATTATGAGGAATTGCGCCAGCATGCCATTAGTTTCCCTCAAACGCTTGCCCCACCGGGTACGTTTCGTTTCTGGTGCGATTCGGCGCCGATGAACCTGACCATCGTAAAGGATCTTGCGGAACAATTTCCTAATGCTCTTTACGTTGTTATGGTCCGTCATTACAGAGGCGTTATGCAGAGTTTGGCTCGGGCCTTCGCCAAGGGTGAAATGTGGGCGGGACGGACCTGGTCTGATCGTGCCCACAAATGGACTGTGTTCTACGAGAACGTCCCTCTGCTGCCAACAGACAGGACAGTTGCGGTCAGCTATGACAAGCTGTGCGCGTCTCCCGCAGAGACAATAAGTGAGCTTCAGGAGAGGCTTGGCTATTTCGGCGTGCCGCCAGAATCCCTGGACACTGGGGTGTTCGCAAAGAGCTGGGCCACTGACCCAACGGAACAACGCCCCACAATCGGCAGCGTTGATGAATCCGGAGCGCTCCACTTGTCCCCTCGCGCGGATTCTGGGGCGCTCACGTTGCCGCCCGACGTCGAAGACAGCATTCTTCCAATCGTGAACAACACCCGCCTGCTCCTGAAGGAACGCTTTCCCAGGATCGCCGAGTACGTGTAACGAACGCGAGCTGTGGCTGGGCCAATTCGCCTGTGCCCAAAGGCGGTCTGCGCCTTGGCTGTCGGCTGTTCCCTCCCGACCGGGGTCTGGGATCGAACCCCGTGCGCTCTCCGAGCGGTACCTCAAGTACTGGATCGGCCCATTCAAAAATGGTTCAAGTCGGTATGGCATGGGTGATGGCCTGCCAAAAGGAATGAGGTAGCCTCACGGAGCCGGGACAAAGCATGATGCCGGTAATCATGCCGGTGTTGTGAGGAGCTGACACCCGGTGGAGAGGTTGAGGTGAGCACCGGTGGACAAACTGCGTCTTGACTTGGAGGCATTAGAGGTCGAGCGCCTCGACGGTGGCGCGCCAGGCCTGAGCGGCGGTCTTGAGCACATGGGCATGGGCCACGGAGCGACCGAATTCGGCGCATCCTGCGAATGCAACTGCGCCGCCCCCTGCGCGTGCTACTGCGACACCAGTTGCTACTAGCTAGTGTCCAGTCGCTGTAATCGTTTGAATGTCTAGGCCGGGCAGGATGTCAGCGTTATCCCTGGTCAGGGCGTAGTTTGTGTCGTTTGTGCGTTAAAAAAACTTCAGCGACTGAACACTAGGAGCTGGGGCACCGAGGAGCTCCCCCGAAGCTCACGTGGTGACGCGAAAGGTTTTGACCTCCGTCCGGGGAGCTGAGTGGTTTCCCTTGGAGCGCGAGGCTCGGAAGGGGGGAGCGAGGCCGCAAGCTGAAGTTGTCGCTTTGCTCCCCCCCTTTGTTGTCGTTTCTGGCGTGGGAATCGTGGCCAGTGGTCAGCGCTCGGGATCGGTTGACGGCAGCGCGCTCGGCGCTCGGGGCGGTACCTCGGGTACTGGATCGCTCTATTCAAAAATGGTCCAAGTCGGTATGGCAAGGGTGATGGCCTGCCAAAAGGAATGAGGTAGCCTCACGAAGCCGGGACAAAGCACGATGCCGGTAATCATGCCGGTGTTGTGAGGAGCTGACACCCGGTGGAGAGGTTGAGGTGAGTACCGGTGGACAAACTGCGTCTTGACTTGGAGGCATTAGAGGTCGAGCGCCTCGACGGTGGCGCTACTGGCCTGAGCGGCGGTCTTGAGCACATAGGCATGGGCCACGGAGCGACCGAATTGGCCGCATCCTGCTCCGTCGACTGCTTCTACCAGTGCAATGGCAATGACTGTGCCGGCAGTTGCTACTAGGAGCGCAAGCACGGAGGAGTTTCGCGGACGCCAATGTGTTTGAAGGCGCCGCATGGCCTTGATCTCCCTATAGGGAGCTGAGTGGTTTCCTTTGAAGTGTGAGGCCCGGGAGGGAGCGAAGCTGCAGGCGCACGTTGCTTTGCTCCCTCCTTGTTGTCGTTCTGGTGTGGTGGTCGTGGCCAGTGGTCAGCGCTCGGGATCGGTTGACGGCAGCGCGCTCGGCGCTGGGGGCGGTGCCTCGGGTACTGGATCGGCCCATTCAAAAATGGTCCAAGTCGGTATGGCAAGGGTGATGGCCTGCCAAAATGAATGAGGTAGCCTCACGGAGCCGGGGTAAAGCATGATGCCGGGAACCATGCCGGTGTTGTGAGGAGCTGACACCCGGTGGAGAGGTTGAGGTGAGTACCGGTGGACAAACTGCGTCTTGACTTGACTGCGGGGGCACCCATCGACGATTCACCATCAGTACAAGGAGTTGACCGTGACCACTACTCGACGCTCGCGCGGGCGCAGCCTGCGCATCCTGCTCGTGTTCATGATTGCTGCGGCAATGGTTATTGGGCTCACCCCAGCGGCACACGCCCAAGACGGCAGCAGTAGCGAAGGCGTCACCGACATCGCCGCCGCCACCCTCGTCGACATCGCCGCCCAAGTCGATGCCGTCATAGACATGATCGACTGAGTCGGCGAGCTGGCCGAGGATGCGCCGTGGCGGATTGACCTCAAAGCTCGTGATGCAGAAACTTTATGCGTGCAGGGGTCAGTGGTCTTGACGGTGTAAACGAGGGTCAGGTCGGCGCCGGGTAGACGGTTTTGGTGGCGGTCAGCTCGGCGCACAGTCCGGCTAGGAGCGCAAGCACGGAGGAGTTTCGCGGACGCCAAGGTGTTGAAGGCGCCGCATGGCCTTGATCTCCCTATGGGGAGCTGAGTGGTTTCCTTCAAGTGTGAGGCTCGGGAGAGGGAGCGAAGCGGCAGGCTCACGTTGTCGCTTTGCTCCCTCCTTGTCGTGATTTGGCGTGGCGGTCGTGGCCAGTGGTCAGCGCTCGAGATCGGCTGACGGGCAGTGGTGGAAGTCAGGGCTCGAAGCCTCGGCCAGGCCCAGATTGTGGTGTTCTTCCAAAGCACCCTATACGTGACCGTAATCCCGCTGTGGCTTGGAGGATGACCCTGTTCGGCCGTGAACGGGGGCTCGCCTGTGTCCGCGCCAGGCCAGGGGTCTGGGGCCAAGCCGTGCGCTCGGGGCGGTACCTCAGGTACTGGATCGGCCCATTCAAAAATGGTTCAAGTCGGTATGGTAAGGGGGATGGCCTGCAATAAGGGATGGTGTAGCCTGACCAGGATGGAATAAAGAACAATGCCGGCGTTGTGAGAGCTGAATACCGGTGGAGAGGCTCAGGTGAGTACCGGTGGACAAGCTTCGTTTTGATTTGGAGGCGTTAGAGGTCGAGCGCCTCGATGCTGGTGCGACTGGCTTGGTCAGCGGTCTGGAGCACATGGGCATGGGCCACGGATCGACCGAATTCGGCGCATCCTGCGACTCCTGCGGTAGTGACCCTGACCGCTACGAGAGCTGCTACTAGGGGGTCGGAACATAACTGGAGCGTTCAGGAGTGAAGACGCCGCAGAGCCTGGATCTCCGTTAGTAGAAAACTGAAGTGCTGCTTTTGAAGGTACAGCACTGAAGGGGGAAATGAGGCTGCAAGCTGCATTGTCGCCGTGCCTTCTGATTTTTGTCGTCGATTTGGTTGTGGGTCGCGGACCTTCGGCCGAGCGTCTGCGTGTGGCTGGATGGGGGTTAAGGGAGTCATGAGACCAAAGCTGCGCGGCGATACGCTTTATGTTCCGACCTCCGAAGGCGTGTATCTGCGAAACAATCGGAGCGTGCTGACCATCCCGGGCAAGCAGGTGTACCAATGGGTCGAGCGGTTGGCGCCATACCTGGACGGCAGCCATACGCTGATTGAGTTGACGGATGGGCTGTCGGCCGACAGGCAGCAGATGGTGCACCAGCTGGTCGAGCTGTTGGCTGAAAAGGAGTTCATCAAGGATGTGAGTGACGATCGGCCGCATACGCTGAGCCCGGCCGAGTTGCATGCCTACGCCTCCGAGATCGCCTTTATCGATTACTTCTGCGACTCCGCCGCGCATCGGTTCCAGTCGTTCCGCGAGCGCCGGATCGTCGCGGTGGGGTCGGGCTTGACGTTGACGGCGTTGGTCCAGGCCAACCTGCACGTGGGGGTCCGCAACGTCCACGTGCTGATTACGCCTGAGTGCGCCACCGAGCAGGGCAGGCACTGGGAGTACCTCGAGGTTGCCCGGCGCCGTGACCCCGACCAGTGCCTGACCGAGGAGACCGTGACGGGCTGGGACGGCGATGAGGAGGCCGTCCGGGCGGCGCTCGAGCCGTTCGATGCCGTCCTGCATGTGTCTGATCGGCCGATGCTGGCGCGCGCCAGGATGCTTGACCGCGTCTGCCTGGCGGAGGGCAAGGTGTTCATCCAGGCGGTGGTGGTGGGGGATCATGCGTGGGTTGGTCCGCTGGCCAGCCCTGACGAGCCCGCGAAGTCGGTGGGCTGGGAGAGCGCTTGGCGTCGCTTGCAGGCGACCCGGACCGGGTCGGCGGCGCAGCGCCGAGCGGTTGCGTTTGTGGACGATCCCGCAGCGCCGGTCAGCGAGCTCTTGACGGCGCCGACGGCGGCGCTCGTGGCCAACCAATGCAGCTTTGAGGTTTTCAAGCACCTGACCGGTATTCCAAGCGTGGAGACGCGGTCGCGGATGCTCGACGTCGACCTGGAGGCATTGCAGACCCAAAGCCACCGGTTCGTGCCGCATCCGTCCGGCCTTGCCCTGCGCCGGGCGGCGGAGCCGAGCGCGGAGGCGTTCGTGGACAGCATCCGCTTGCTGGAGCGGGGCGCGCCGTTGGACGAGGAGGCGTTCTCCCAGCAGGTGCCCGCCTGCTTCGACGATGCGCTGGGGCTGTTCACCTCTGTAGACGAGGGAGATTGGCACCAGCTCCCGTTGCACCTGTCTCGTATCGCGATCTCGAACCCGGCGCTGCTGCCCGACCCTGGTGATCCGATCACGGCGGTCGGCGTCGGGACCTACCTGGGCATGGCGCGCCGACGCGCGATGCAGCGAGCGTGCGAGATCTACGCGGCCAGCATCGTCGACGAGCGACGGTTCGTGCACGCCAACGGCGAGGGTGCCCGGGTGTGGGGGACTCCCCCCGGCCCCCTGGTGTGGGGCTATGAGCTGACCCGAAACCAGCCCAGGCTGGTTCCGGCGGCGTCGGTGTTTCCCACGCTGCGCGGGCTGGTGCCATCGGCGGCCACTGCCCCTTGGATCGCGTCCGGGTTCAGTTGGGCCGAGGCGCTCGCCAAGGCGCTGGTGTCGGTGTGTCAGACGCTGACCGTGGCAGAGCTGGACTCAGGTGGCGGGCCGTTCCCGCGGGTCGACCTCGAGGCCGTGCCCCTTGACGAGCAGGGAGCGCGCTACTGGCGGATCCTGCAGGCCACCGGAGTCCCGGTGGCCGCGTACGAGGTGACCGGGGCGCTCGAGGTTCCGAGCTTCGCGTTCTGCGTCGGTGACCACACGGTCGCATGGAGCACCGAGGTCGACGCGCGGGACGCGCTGCGCGTGGGCCTCGAGCAGACACTGGCGTACGAGCAGGCGCGTGCCAACAACCAGCCCGCATACGCACCCGGCAAGGTCTTCGACCTGCCGCAACGGTCGCGCGGCTCACAGGTGACTGCACCTCAGGTCAACCCTGCGATCAACGGCTCGGCTGGCTGGAGCGACCGGCAGCGCTGGTTGACTGACGCCCTCGCGCGGCACGGGCAGCGGGTCGTGGCCGTCCCCCTCGACCACGACCCTGCCGTCACCGACATCCTTCCCTACATCGTCAACCTGGTCGTCGAGCCGTGTGGGCCAGCCGCATGACCACCGCAGCCATCGCACCCGGGCAGACGACCACCCTCGGGCTGGCCGGTCAGGGACTGGTGCACACGGCGCTGCGGCGGCGGTTGGCGAGCGCCTGCCAGGTCATGCCGCTGGACGTCGGGGCGTACCACGCCGACCTGGACGCCTGCTCCGTGGTTGTGCTCGCCGCCGACGGCTGGGACCCCGGCCTGCACGCCTGCCTCAACGCCGAGTGCCTGACAAGGGGGATCCCGTGGCTGCCTGCCTACATCGAACCGGGTCGTGCGGTGATCGGCCCGTGTGCGCTGCCTGGGCAGCGCGGCTGCGTCGCGTGCGCCCAGATGCGCCAGCGCGCCGCGCGCCAGGACGCCGAGGAGTTCTCACAGCTGGCCGAACGCTGTGCCGGCGAGCTTGCCGTCCCGTCCCGATCCTGGTTGACCACGTCCACCGCCGAGCTGATCGCCGCGCTGGTCGCTGAGGAGGTGGATCGCATCGCCACCGTGCCGGGCAAGGCACGGACGCGGAACACCCTGGTGTGCCTGGATCTGGCCGGACTGCGGACCAGCGTGCACCGGTTCCTTGCGGACCCGCTTTGCCCCGTGTGCGGGGACCCGCCAGACGATACCGAGGAGGCCGCCCGCATCATGGTGAGGCCGCGACCCAAGGCCTCGCCGAGGGGGTATCGGGTCCGGCCGCTGTCGCACCAGAAGGACCGGGACCGGCTGCTGGCTCGTTACGTTGACGCCGAGGTGGGGATCGTCCCCAGCCTCACCAAGGCCGCCGACTCCCTGTTCCCGAACGCCTTGGCGCCGGTCGGGTCGCGTCGGTCCTTCCACCGGGCGACCGGCTCTGGGCGCTCGCTGGACTTCCAGGCAGCCGAGCTGACCGCGGTGACCGAAGCGCTCGAGCGGTACGGCGGGCTGGAGCCTGGCAGCAGACGCACGGTGGTCCAGGCCAGCTACCGCCAGCTCGGACAACAGGCGCTGGACCCCACCACGTTGGGCCTGCCGTCGGACGAGCAGTACGCATTGCCTGGCTCCCACTTCCAGCGCTATCACCACGATCTGATCCTCGACTGGGTATGGGGCTATTCGTTCACCACGCAGCGCCCGGTGCTCGTTCCGGAGCGCTACGCCTACTACGGGCTGGGCCACCGGCAAGCGCCTGGCCAGGGGTTCGTGTACGAGACCTCCAACGGTTGCGCCCTCGGCGGCTGCATGGAGGAGGCGATCCTGTACGGCCTGCTGGAGGTGGCTGAGCGCGACGCCTTCCTGCTGACCTGGTACGCCATGCTGGGGGTACCCCGGATCGACCCGGCATCCCTCACCGACCGCGTGACGGTGCTGATGATCGAGCGCATCGAGCACGTCACGGGGTACACCGTGCACCTCTTCAACACCATGGTGGAGCAGGGGATCCCATGCGTGTGGGTGATGGCGGTCGATGAGCAGAATCGGGCTGACCAGCCCAAGGCGCTGTGCGCCGCGGGCGCGCACCTGGACCCGGAGCGGGCGCTGGTGGGCGCCTTGCTCGAGTTGGCCCGGCACACGCAGCGCTCCGCCCAGGTCTATCAGGACAACCGTGACCGCATCCTGGCGATGGTCGCCGACCCGTTCAAGGTCCGCTACATGGAGGACCACGGGCTGCTCTACTCTGCGCCGGAGGCATTCGAGCGGCTCTCGTTTCTGCTCGACTCCCCCCGGAAGCAGACGTTCGCCGACGCGTTCGATCACTGCCGCCGTCCACCCAGCCAAGACTTGTCCACGGACCTGCGCCACGCGATCGCGGCCTACCTCGACACCGGGCTGGACGTCATCGTCATCGATCACACCACCGCAGAGCATGCCGCCGAGCAGTTCAGCTGCGCCAAGGTGATCGTCCCCGGCACCTTGGCCATGACCTTCGGGTATCACTCCCAGCGCGTGCACGGCATCGACCGGCTCTACCGCGTTCCGTACGAGCTGGGCTATCACCCGCGCCCGTTGACCGACGCCGATCTGAACCCGCACCCTCATCCGTTCCCATGAGCCGGACGGCGGTGGGCAAGACGTGAGCCGGACGGCGGTGGGCAAGACGTGAGGGCGCTCCAGGAGCCCGGCGTGGGTGACCGGTTGTCCACGCGAACCCTCCAAGCGCCCCTTCCGGTTCTACCGAGCTTCGTCGTGCGGGTCGCGGGACTCCCGATGGAGGTGCTCACTCGGCTGCGCTTCGAGCGGACCATGCGGCTGGTCGACGAGCTGCTGGACCGCCAGGACCAGCTTCACGTCGAAGGCGAGGAGCTTTCGCAAGCGCTTTACGACGTCATCGGCGCGGTGGACAACCCTGCGCTGCGCGGCCGCCTGATCGCGCTGCGACGCTCGACCTACCAGGGGCGACCGCCGCGACGCGGCGTCCTCGACGACGACCTGTGGGCGGTGATCCCGGCCGAGCTGGCCGCCAGGATCGCCGCGTGGAGCCGGCGCATCGCCCAACGAGACGCGCTCAGGGCGCGCGCCGAAGCCACCCTCGAGGCGGAGTCGGTTGACACGCGCCGTGCGCTCGCCGACGCCGCGAGCGACGAGTGGTTCCAGCAAGGCTTAGCCCTGGCCAGCCAGGACCTGTACACCGAGCTCGTCAAGTGGCTGCGCGCTGGCCCTGCCGCCAGGCCGGACGCTCAGCTCGAGGCCAGCCTCGTGAAGTATCTGTCCCGAGCGGCCGCAAAGACCAGCCCGTACAGCACCTTCACCAGCCTCGCCGAAGGTCGCTGGGCGCTCGCCGGCCCGCCGGTGCGCTGCGCCAGGTCCTGGACCCGACGCAGCGCGGTCGAGCTGGCCGCGCAGATCGCCAAGCACCTGCGCCGCACGCTGGCGCGTTGGCCGGAGATCAAGCCGCACCTACCCCTGCGGATCAACCCCAGCCTGACAATATGTGTCGGAGCACCCGA
>JBOGEB010000051.1:0-24536 GCA_050743125.1 Egibacteraceae bacterium | reverse complement strand
GCCAGGCAACGGCGCCGTCCTCGCCGCGCTGACCGCCGCCACCGGCCGCCACCCCGAGATCGCCGGCAAACCCGAGCCCGCCCTCTACCGCACCGCCGCCGCGCGGCTGCCGTCCGGCCCCCTGCTCTCAAGGCCCCTCAGTCCTCCACCATGGAAGGAAAGCTTCGAGAGACGCTCTTCCGCAGGCGGTAAGGGATTGTCGCGTCGATGAACGTTCTGCCCACCAGGCCGTTGCCCCCACGAGCGACAGTCCAGTCCTCACGTTGGGATGGATCCATCGCGAGTCGAGGAAAGTCGGAAAAGGTCACGCAGTCGGTGCCGAGATTGGCGCGGGTCGTCACTGCCCAGAACACGTCTTCCTCTGAGGTGATGTTGACATCTTCGTCAGTGAAGATAATCAGCTCTACAAAGGGGTGGTGCTCGAAGATCCGTCGTGCGATGCGAGTGAGCAGAGCATCTGCTTCCGGCGAGTCCTTCCGGACCTGCACGATGAGGAGCAACATTCCACCGCCGGCCGGCGAGAAGTACAGATCACCTATCACGCAACCCTCGTAGCGGGCTTCGGAAAGCACCACAGATAACGCACCGGCCAGCCCCAGGATCGTAGACTGTTCGCGGCCGGGGCCGATGATCGCTTGGTAGAGGGCAGATTGCCGCGTCGACATCGCGGTCACGGTTACCACTGGCAGGTTGGTCTTGGCGGTCCCGTCATATCCAAGGAACTCTGGCAGCGAGACGTCCGGGGCACGTCGCCCGACGCATTCGTCGGCCATGGCGCCGTCCAGGTAACCCTCTAGGACGATTTCTGATTCGGCGAGTACCGACGTGGGTTGGCTGATCGCCGGTGCCAGTGTGACCGGTCCGCCAGCCAGCGCACCCGCAATGTCGAGCTTGGTGATCCCTTCCGGAAGAAATTCGGTGTTCAGGGCAGAAGCGATCATGGCCGCAGGCGGAGCACCGATGTTGATCGATACGGGCAATCGTTCGCCCCGCATGACCGCCTCGTGGCACAGCGCGCGAAGTCGTCTGCCCGGCACCATCCACATAGTAAGGTGTGTACCGTCCAGAACGAGCATTCGATGGACCGAGAGCGCGATTTCGTCGTTCTGTGGGTCACGAGCATAGACCACTCCTGCCGTCAGATACGGTCCGGCATCCCGTGGTGTCGCCTGCAGAACAGGCAAGCTCATGAGATCGACATTCGCGGTTTTCGTTTGTTCCTGGCACGGAGGCCGCACGATCTGCACCGGGCCTTTGGTGCTCGCGAGCAGCCGTTCGACGGACTCGCGGTTCGTGCGCCGGGGGAGTCCCGGGAGCCAGCTCCGCACACGGTTTCGGTCGCCGTACAGCCCCAGCAGCACCGGCACCGTTGCGTCCTCCACACGTGTATAGAGCACAACGTCCTCATTCCGCGGTAGGCCATTCGCCGGAACGCCACCATACCGGACCGCGAAATCGGTTGCGACCACGATTCGGGAAAGGGCTTCGTCACAGATATGACAGCTCTGCGGAGCGCATTCCCGCGTTGCTGACAGCGCACTGCGAAACGACAAGGCAGGGATCGGGCTCATTGAGCGCCTCCCAGCGCATGTCGGTGCTGCTCGAAGTTCCTCACCCATGTCTCTAGGCTCTGCGCGCGCAACAGGCTTGTGGCGATCAGCAGTCCTTTAAACCCGGCAGTGACCAGTTGAGCGGCAATCTCGGGATTGTCGATGCCGCTGGCGCTCACCGGGCAGCGAGTCTCGGTTCGATGTGTAGACGGAAGCAGGCAGAGGCTTCGGTTGACGTCCCCCCGGCCACGTTCCCCTTGCCGAATATCTTTGTTGTTGATCGCGACGACGCAGTCCTCGCCGTGGACGACAGCGTCGATTTCTTCCTCGCTGACCACCTCCACGAAGGGGGTCAGCGCATGACGCAGGCTGGTCTCGATCAAGCGCTGCAACAGGGATCTCGGCAAAATCTGGGCCGTCAGCAGAACTGCGGACGCGCCAAGAGCCTTCGCCTGGATGATCTGGCTCTCCTTCGTGATGAAGTCCTTTTTGAGGATGGGCAGTGTGGTGAGACAGGCGATGTCGCGCAACAGCTCGTCGCTGCCTCCAAACCAGCGGCCAGTGACCACCGAGAGACATGGGGCGCCAACGGCATGGTAATCATCCACGATCTCCGACAGCGAACGACCTCCGAGAAGGTTCTCCCCGTGAGCATTCCGCCTCTTCATCTCCATGATCACGGGCGTAGAGGCGTGCAGTAACGCATCAATGAAGCTGCTCGACATGCTTTTGTCCCTCCATTCGGCAAGCCTTCCAAGCCTGGATGATGGCTTCGATGTTCTGCGACCGAAGCTTCCCGTCCAACCCGCGTGCGTTCGTGTCGAAGTCGATACCGAGAAAGTGGCGGTGGCGGATCAACGGTCTGTGCTCGCCGCAGTTCTGCGAAGAGATGCCTCCGGCCAGAAGGAACGGGCGCGTAAGTCGTTCGGCGAGCGCTGACACGACCCCGGCGTCCAGCGATCGACCGGTGCTCCCCACTCTGCCGTCCTCGCTCGCGGTGTCGAAAAGGAAGACATCGACGCCCGCCCGCTCATAGGCATGGATCAAGGGCCGCTCCACGCAAGAGCGCCCGCGCAAATGCAGGGCCTTGATAATCTTGACCCCATCGGGTAGAGCGTTCTTCAGTGCGCGGACCGAGGGGGGCAGCTGGTACCCATGCAGCTGGATCCAACCCACCTGTGCGCTCAAGACGGCTTCACGTAGGGCTTCAACGTCGTTCAGGAGCGTCACGAGGACAGGCTGAAGCCGCTGGGTGACGTGAACCGCTCCTGCCAACCGCACAAACTCGGCCAACGGTACGTCAGCATGGCCACCCTGAACCCCATACCATAGGCCGACGAAATCGACGGGAAGGGCGCCGAGGAGATCGACGTCACTCAGCTGTGTCACTCCGCACACCTTGATACGCATTTTCGCCCTCCGAGCACGGAGGCTCCGCCAGCCAACCTTCCCTGCTCGGCCGGTATCACGGCCATGAGCAACACTGACGAAACACGGCAGAGATACACGGCCTCGCAGGAGCTGCCACTAGGCCGCCGCGTTGCGTTTCGCTGCATTCGCTTCAGTCACCAGCGAGCCACTCGTAAACATGCATGAACCCTCGAACAGCCGGGGGTGTGCCTTACGCAGCCCGTGAATGACTGTCTCGTAGGGAAAATCGTCGAATTCCCCGTGCATACGAATAAATTCCATATATTTTTGGCCGTGCTCATCGTACGGGTGCTGAAGGCTGTCCGTCCGGCCGTCGAACTCCAAAGGAGCGATGCCATAGAGCCGGCACAACACCTTGTTGAAGACCGGCGTCGCCTTGAGCCATCGACCATTCAGGTAAATCGATGTGAGGCAATGGTAATGAAACACCTCCCCACCCACGAGCTCCTTCAACCTGTCCGAAGCAATATGATTGCGCACATCGGTCAGGACGAGGCGGCTAGGAATCCCGACAGCTCGGACGGCAGCCGCGTAGAGGATCGACTTATGAATACAAAATCCTCTTCCCTTGCGGACGATTTCGCTCGCCCGCAACCCCCTTCGGGACAGGTCGGCGCTGTAAACATCATAGCGAATGCCGTCGCGTACGGCATAATAAAGCCTTACTGCTTTTTCTGTGGGCTCCTCAGTACCGTCGAGTGCTACTTGCCGTATGAATCTCTGAACAGCCGGAGAGCCGTGGTCCAGAAATTCGGTTTCCCGACATACCTCGTACAAGTTCATTGCCATAGCCATTCACTCCCTATGCCGTATTGTGCTGACTACGTCGCAGCGCGCCTAGAGGACAGGCCCAGCATCGCGGCGATTCGGTTTCTTTGGATCTCAGACGTGCCGGAATAGATCGTTCCCGCGACCGCATTCCGTAGGTCCTTTTCAAGACCGTACTCGGTCATGTAACCGTTGCCACCGAAGATCTGTACTGCTGCCATCGCGGAGGCCACGTTGCTCTCGCTTGCCAGAAGCTTACTGATCGCGATATCGATCGTGACATTTTCACCATTCGCAAATCGACTCGCTGTCTCATAAAGCCATCTCCGTGCGGTTTCTACTCCGATCTTCATGTCGACAATTTTGCCCGCGACCGACTGGAACGAACCGATCGGCTGCCCGAACTGAGTACGCTTCTTCGCGTACTCGAGGCAGCGCTCAAGGCGGTGCTGCATCTCTCCGACGCTGATGATGAAGGAGCAGAGTATCTCCCACTTCATAATAACGTCTAACACAAAAAATCCCGAGCCGCTTTTTCCGATCATGTTCTCTGCCGGGACCTTGCAGTCGTCGAAGAACAACTCGCAGAGCGGTGAGGTCCTCAGTCCCATCTTCTCGATCGGCTCGCCGATGGTGAATCCGCGAGTGTCCCGCTCGACGAGGAAGGCGGTAACTCCCCAGGGTCCATGCCCGGGCTCGGTTTTCGCATACACCACGAACAGATCCGCGACCGGGCCATTGCTGACGAAACACTTGCTGCCGTTAAGGCTGAAAACGTCGCCTTCGGCCGTGGCCATGGTACGCATGCCCATGGCGTCCGAGCCGCCGTGCGGTTCAGTAATAGCATGGGCGCCTATCGAGGTGCCATCGCAGATTGCCGCCATGTAGCGCTTCTTCAGGTCCGCGGACCCGAATCGCTGTACCGCGACTCCCGTACTGACGAGGTGTGTTGAAACCGAGAAGTTCAACCCCCCGTCTCGGCAGCCGTATCCTAGATCTTCGAGGACGTACATCGTGGTCAGCAGGTCCTGACCCAGGCCCCCCCATTGCTCATCAAAGGGTAAGCGCAGGATCCCGGACTCACGGATCAGCTTCCATTTCTCTTCGGAAAAGTTACCATCCCTGTCGTGCTCAATGTGGCCCGCGCTGAGCGCCTCGTGCCATCTACTGAAGGCTTCTCTCAACGCACGTTGATCATCGTTCCACTCGATCATGCTCTCACTCCTGATCCGTAGGCGGAGCCCTTCCCGGCTCTCGCCTGCTCCTCACCGACGTCGTGTGGGTTTCGGATGCCATCCTGCTAGTAGGCAGAGAAGTCCTCTGAGTTCAAATTATGGCTTTCGTCCCCCTGCAGGGCTGGTGCAAACAGGCACACCAGCCGCAGATCCTCGTCCGGCGCGGCGATGAGATAATGAGCGTCATGCTTGTCCAGGGCGTACATCACACCCGGTTCGATCACATAGGACTTGCCGTCAGCGTCGATGACCTCACCTTTACCCGTAATGCAGTAGCACGCCTCAAGGTGATTCTTGTACTCGAGCTGAGAACTCGTACCGGCTCGAACGATGGTGTCCGTCAACGAGTAACCCATGCCATCAGCTTCTAACAGGAAACGCCGGCTCAAGCCGTTTCCCCATTCGACGGTCTTAACCTCCGCGAGTCGACGAACGATCATCTCTTCCTCCTCGGTGTTGGTGTCAATTTACGGGCACGATCAATTGGCGTTATCATGTACTTCGAGTCAAGGCAGTTAACTCTGGTACTTTTCGGACCTCGGTCGCCATTGACTGCTTTTGATCCTTCAGCGCGAGCAGCAAGGCGTGGAAGTCATCGACCACGTCACTGCCGTTGGCCAGTGCCTGCTCAATGCAGGCGACGCACGAGCTGCCGACGATCGCGGCGTCCGCACCAACCTCTGACAGCGCCTGGATGTGGGACCTACTCTTCACTCCGAAGCCGACAGCAATGGGGGCATCGGTGACCTCACGTAACGCGCTCATCACTGGCGACAGCGCGCGGTAATCCGGCGGCAGAGCGGTTCCCGTCCTGCCGTAATAAGCCGCCAAGTAGAGGTAGGCGGACGCGTGACGCCCCGCCTCTTCCATGATGTCCATTCTGGAGCTGGCGTAGCAGGTGGTCACGATCGGCTGGCCCGTACGATGAGCGATCTCGTAATAGTGATGCCGTAGCCTCGGCGGCAAGCCGTGGATCAGGAGCGCGTCGGATCCGGCTTCCTGGACCCGGCTCAAAAACTCTTCAAGAGGCAATGCCTTTACCGTATGGCTCCAGTCCGCCAGCAGCGCGATCTTCAGGTGTGCGATCCGCGGGCGCACGGTCTGGACAAAGGCCAAAACGGCGTCCAGGTCCACCCCATTTTTCAGCGCACGGACAGCAGATCGCCTGATGACGGGTCCGTCGCTGGGCGAGTTCGGGAACGGGACGGCAAGCTCCAGGCAATCCACTCGACATGAATCCATCAACAGGACGAGATCGTTCAGTACGTCGAAGGGCGGGTCGCCAGCGTTCAGGAATAACGCCAGGCCGGGCTCTCCTCCACGTCGTTGCGTGAAGAACTCAGATCTTGCTCCCTGACTACGATGCTTCCGCGGCTCGCTTGGTGAGTGGAACTGCGTGCGGTCATCCGCTGCGTCCCCGGCCCGCTCAAGCGAATGAGGCTTGGAGCCTTGCGGGGATGTGCGCTCGTCGAGCCCTGTGACCTCCTTCGCTCTGGAGGCTCTCGATCCTCGCAGGTGTCCCCCCGAACCCGTGCTCGGTGCGACACCGCACCTCTGCCGTGGAGCAACAGCGCAGTGGCGTTCCGCATGCTCACGGACCTGCTCGATCAGGCGCAGTGGACGACCGTGCTCGATCGCGTCGGTGGCCAACCGCAGCGCTTCCGACCAGTCGTCGGCAACACCGCAGGCCATTCCGAGCGCCGCAGCATTCAGACAGATGCTCTGGATTGCCGCGGGAGGACCGTCACCGGCCAACAGCGTCATGAAGTGGTCGACGATCGAATCGTCCTCTGCGGCTGGGCTCAAGTCCCTCAACGATCCAGGACCGAGCCCAAGGGCGCCGGGCGTCAAGAGAACGTCGGCGTGCCCGGCACCTCGATAAATGACGTTTGCCTCAAAACTGATGAGTTCGTCCACACCGGCTTCGTTAGAACATATCCAAACCCGCTTCCGGGGGTCCTGGGCCGCAAGGTGCCTAAACAGGGGCAGCAGCGCCGGGTCAGATACGCCCGTAATTTGAGCCGATACCGGCACTGCCGCGAGGAACGGTCCAATACGATTGAAGAATCGTCCCAGCACTCTCATGTCAAGAGGAAAAATGCTCTTGGCGAGGAGCGCCAACTCGTCAGGATACACAAAGCTTCCCGCGCAGGCGATTCCGAAGCGTTCCAACATCTCCTCGGTCTGCGCGTATGAGGTGGTCAAAGGAATACCAATCCGGTCGAGCAGGTCGAAGGACCCGCAGCGGCTCGAATAGGCACGTGAGCCGGTCTTGACGACCCGGGCGCCCAGCGTCGCGGCGACAAAAGCCGACGCCGTGGAGATGTTGAATGTGCTCGGTCCGCCTCCCGTTCCGACGATATTCACGGTCTCACGGGTTGGCGGTTTCGGCTGCTTCCTCCGCTCCTCGAGAGAGGTCAAGAGTGCGCTCAAGGAGGTTTCGTCGGGCATCTGGGTGGACAGAGACGAAACAAGCGCTACTGCCTCACCTCGGGGAGGTTTGCCAGTGTGGAGCCGGTCCCAGAAGGACCGCCACATCTCCACACCGATCGGATGGCCCCGATTTACGAGGGCGGTCACGACGTCATGCATGGCTACTCTGCCTCTACCGGTTCCGCCGCTTCCTCGATAAACGAGCATATTGCGTCGACCGAACGAAAGTTGTCCGGGGAGATCTCAAAACCGTCGATGGCGATCTGAAAACGATCCTCGAGCCAAGCGATGACCTCCAACAGCCCGAGGCTGTCAATGACACCGTTAGAGAGAAGGTCGTAGTCAGAGCCAAGCTGATCGACCGAGACGTCGGGCAGGAACGCTTCGACAACGAACTGCTTAATCGTTTGGGTGAGATCCATTTTGATCCCCTTTCATTTGAGTACGTCTGATGAGACTACGATCGACCTTGCCTGTAGATGTTTTGGGCAAAGCTGCCTCTACGATGGTGATCGTCGATGGAATGGCGGTCCGGGGCAATCTCCGAGCACAGTGCTGACGAAGCGCTAGGCTGTTCAAATAACCCCCATGGTCTCGTCGAACCACGGCATGAAGGCGATTTCCGGCCGTGTCATCGGGGACGGCGACGACGGCGACCTCAAGGACCTGTTTGTGCTCGAGAAGGACCTGCTCAACTTCTTGCGTATTTATGCGTACTCCACGGACCTTTACCTGGAAGTCCTTTCGGCCCTCCAGAGTGATCGAGCCGTCGTCGTGGAGACGCACCAGATCGCCGGTGCGAAAGTATGTACGCTGACAATGGCTGCCGGGGCACGAAAGGAATTTGTCGTCGTTCAGTCCTTCGTTGAGATAGCCGGGTGTCTGGAATGGTGTCGAGACGAACAGCTCACCTGTTCCCGAGCCTTCGACGATCCGGCCCTCATCCGCCATGACGAGCGCGCTTACGTCGGGAATTGGCTGACCAAGAGGTATTGGTCCACGCAAGGGCGCGAGAGAGAAATCCACCTCGTGAATGAAGCTGTCGTTGGTTTCGGTGCAACCGTAGACGTTGTAGAAGCGGGCATTTGCGAAGAGAGCGGGCAGCGCCTTGAGGACGTTCAAAGGCATGCTGTCACCGGTGAAGATCACGTGCTCAGCTTTTCCAAAACCCTGGTGGCCGTTTCGCGTCGCATCCAGTAGCAAGCGGTACAGCATCGGGACCGCCTGGATAACGTGGACGTCATTCGTTGTAAGCATGTCGAGAAGGTAGTTGGCATTGGTTGCTTGGTCCTGGTCGACCAACGCGACACAGGCCCCGGATTTGAGCGTTGACCAGATGTCGAGTAGGCATAGGTCGAAATTCAGAGGAGCATAATTCAGCACGGTCTTGCCGGCTCGGATGTCGAATCGTTCGCCGGCCCAGTCCGTGAAGCGGTCGATCGCGGCTACGGAGAGAGGTACGATCTTTGGCAGTCCGGTCGAACCGGAGGTCGTCAGCATGAACGAAATGTCATCCGGACGAGGCCGGATCGATCCCACTGGGTCCCTCGGGACTACTGTGCCATCCCAGCTAATGACGTTGCTGACTAACCCGGTGAGAGCTGCCTTCGGATCTCCTTCCGGTGAGAGCACGTGGCTGCAGCCAGCCTGCTCGAACAGTTTTTGTAGCGTAATCTGGCCCAAGTCGACCGAGGGAAGCAAGAATTTACCCCGCGCCATCAGGCAGGCGATTATCAGCGCGATTGACTGTGGCGACTTTTTGGCGAGAATGCCGAACGAACCTTGGTCGGGAAGCTCGAGCTGCGCGAGTTGCGCATACGCCTCGCACGCCATCCCATACAGCTGCCCATAGGTGATCCGTTCCCGATTCCAGAGCAGCGCCGGTGCGGTCGGTTGCCGACGCGATTGCTCAAGGAAGCAGTCCAGCAAGGACCGAGGTGGCATCGCGGCTCCTTCGAGGTCTAGAGAGTCAACAGTGCGTCGCGGGACAGCATTCATGTGAAAAACTCTAGCGCAGAGCACTAGCGCGATTGATGAGAGCTACTAGTACGACATTAGCGTCCCGTTAGCGTCATCCTTGCATGAGCAGCAGGGAGTCGGATTGATCGCGAGGCTAATGACTTAGGCGACGCAGGCCGCTGGCACGCATCGCCCGGTGCGAGGTTTGGGTATCCGAACGATCGGAGGGATGCGACGTGAGATTGATCCTCGGCATCACTGGCGCTACCGGCTCGATCATCGGGGTGAGGATCCTGCAAGCCCTGCGCGTCCAGGGGGTGGAAACCCATCTGGTGCTCAGCCGTTGGGGACGGGCGACGTTGGAGATGGAGACCGATCTGTCAGCGGCCGAGGTGTGTGCCCTCGCCGACCGGGTGTACGGGCACGGCGACCAGGCCGCGCCCATCTCCAGTGGCTCGTTCCCGACCGACGGCATGATCGTCGCGCCGTGCAGCATGAAAACGCTGGCCGCCATCCGCATCGGCTTTGGCGAGGGCCTCATCCCTCGGGCGGCAGACGTCACGCTGAAGGAGCGACGTCGACTCGTGCTCGTCCCGCGCGAGACGCCGTTCTCCGAGATCCACCTGGAGAACATGCTGACGCTGTGCCGTATGGGGACGGTGATCGCCCCTCCCGTGCCGGCCTTCTACAACCGCCCGGAGACGATCGACGACATCGTCACACATATCGCTGCGCGCGTCCTCGATCAGTTCGGCTTGGAGCTGCCACAAGCCCAGCGATGGACCGGACCGCCCGCTCGCGAGCGCGACACGATCGTGGCTCAGCGGCACGCCGGCCCCCCTTGTGGCCAGGGGACCGCACGGCTACAGGCTGTCGCAGAAGAGGTGGCGGCGCCGCTGGAGGCGGAACCCTCACCCGCTGTTTCTCCTTTGGCGCAGACCCGCAAGAAGCGCGTCCCGTCCACGTCATCCGCCGGAACTGCGAGGTTATGGCCGGAGCGGTCGTCATAGGCATGCAGCTGACGCTGTAGCTGATCCTTCCCGGGCTGCGAGACGCACCGCGCCGAGGTGTTTTCCTCAGTACGGCTCACGGCGCGTTACAAGAATTTCCCCTCTCCAGAGGGGCTCCGCATCGATCCCGACGATCTTCTGCGGGTACATGCCCGGTACATCCCAGGGCTCGAGCAGCTGCCCAAGCGCTGGAAAGTCAAGCCCGACAGACAGGGCGGCGTCCCCTGGTTCGCTCCCGCTCCCAACCCGCCACAGCCCCAGATGCTCGAAGCCCCGATCGTCTTCGAAGGACGGCGGCGGGATGCACTCGTCCCAGCGGAGCCTTCAAAGCTGGCGCCTGCTGAGCCTGCTCGTCCAGGGCGTAGCGGATCACCTGGTCGAGATCGAGTTGCGCGCCTTTGCTGAGGGCGGCGGTGTACGAGCCCTCACCGAGTTTCTGGCGGGTTCGTGCCGTGCACTCTCGGTGGAGCGCGGCGAACCGCGTCGAGGTCAACAGCGGCGGCCTGCCGAGAGCTCGCCACATCGTCTGGGCTGCTCCGAGCAGCCGTGCCGCGCGTTCAGGCCTGTCTTCTCGACCGGTGAACCAGGCGAGCAATTCGACAGCCGTAGCGCTGCCGAGGCGGTCGTTGAAGGCGTGCTTGACGCGCAGGCACTGTCGTGTCTCGGCAATGGCGCTGGGTGTGTCGCCGTGGAGCCACAAGGCAAGGCCAAGCACCCACAGGGTGTCGGACAGCGCCCAACGTTCCGCGTGGACTTTGCTCAGCTTGCGAGCTTCCTCGCACAAGGCGATGGCGCGGTCGGGGTCGCCAAGCATGCAGTACGTAAGGCCCAGGTGCGCAAGGTTCATGATCGACATGGAGTCCAGGTCGCCTGCGTCGCGGTGTCGGGCGGCGGCCTCCTGAAGAAGGACGCGGGCGCACGGCGGGTCACCCGCCGACAACGCGGCGACACCTGCCACCTGGGTGAGATAGGCGAGGGCGCTGGCGTCGCCGAGCTGACGTGCCACCGCGAACCCCTGCTCCAGCAGCGGGGCCGCTGCGGCGAGGTCACCTTGAAGTACGGTAAGGGCGGCGTTGACCCACAACGCTTTGGCCCGATCCGTGCTGGGCCGCTGGTCGAGCGTGAGTGCTCGGTCCAGCCAAGACCGCCCTTCGCTGAGGAGTCCACGGGGGATCCACAACGTCCATAGGGTGGAGGCTATCCGCAGCCCGTCCCGCGCCTGGCCAGAAGCGGTGAGCGAGCAGTCCAGCGCGGCCCGCAGGTTGAGATGCTCGCGTTGTAGACGCACGAAACGGTCGATCTGATCAGCGCAGGGCGTCACCTCCGCTTGCTCAGCGATGTGCAGGTACCAGTCCCGGTGCCGCTGACGTAACGTCTCGGTCTGGCCGAGCTCAGCCAGCCGTTCGGCTCCGTAATCGCGAAGCGTCTCCAGCAGGCGGTACCGCACCATGCCGGCTTCCTCCTCCCGCAGAAGGATGGACCTGTCGACCAGCCCGGCCACGACCTCGAGGATCGCCTCCTGGTCGAGGCCGTCCCCGGAGCAGACGTTCTCGGCCGCCTCCAGGTCGAACGCTCCGGCGAAGATCGAAGCCCGCGCCCATGCAAGCTGCTCCGCCGGCGAGCACAGCTCATAGCTCCAGGCGACGGCGGCGCGCAACGTCTGGTGGCGGGGCGGCGCCGTACGGCCGCGAGCACGGAGCAGCCGATAGCGGTCGGCCAGCCGCTCGGTGATCTGGTCGACCGAGAGGCAACCCAGGCGGACCGCTGCGAACTCGATGGCGAGCGGGATGCCGTCCAGCCGGTGGCACAGCCGGGCCACCGCCGCCTGGTTTTGCGGCGTGATCGTGAACCCAGGCACGGCGGCAGACGCCCGCTCGGCGAACAGAACCACGGCTTCGTCACGGATGACATCGCAGGCCGCCAGCGGGCGCTGCGGATCGGGGACCGACAGCGGGGGCACCACGAGGGTGTGCTCCCCAGGCACATCGAGCGGCTGCCGGCTGGTGGCCAGGACCCACAGTCCAGGAGCGGCACGCAACAGCGTCTTGGTCAGGTCGGCGCAGGCGTCAATCATGTGCTCACAATTGTCCAGCACGAGCAGCAGCCGTCGGTCTGCCAGATGCTCGGAAAGGACATCGACTCCAGACCGCCCCGCATGCTCGGGAACGCCCAATGCGCTCGCGACTGCGTGGACAACCGCCTCCGGATGCCGCAAGGTGCCCAGGTCCACCTGCCACACGCAGCCGTCAAACGCCGGCTGCACCTTGGCGGCGACCCGCAGCGCCAGCCGCGTCTTGCCGACCCCGGCCACTCCAGTCAACGTCACCACTCGAGACACGGACAACAGCCGCTCGACCTCGGCTACCTCGCGGCTCCGGCCGACGAAGCTCGTCATCTCGGCAGGCAGGTTGCCGGTGGCGACAACCGCCTCGGAGTCATGAGGAGGCAGGCAGTGCCCCTCGGCATGGGAGTTGGTCGGTGCGCCTGGCCGCGACTCGGTGGACACGACGATCGACGGCTGCGGACTCGGTGGTGTGAGCGAAGCGTCACCGGCGAGGATGGCGTGCTGGAGGCGCTGCAGCGCGGCGCCCGGCTCCACACCTGCTTGCTCGATGAGAATCCGCCGTCCGTCCTGGTAGCAGGCGAGCGCTTCGGCCTGGCGGTCGCAGCGGTAGAGCGCCAGCATGAGCTGACCCCACAGCCGCTCCCGCAACGGATATTGGGTGACGAGCGTCCGAAGGGCGCCAATAGTCTCGGCATGCCGTCCGCTGCGCAACTCGGCCTCGATCAGATCCTCTTGCGCCGCCAACCACAGCTCCTCCAGCCGGGGCGCTTCAGTTTGCCGCAGCGGCTCGGAATCGACGTCCGACAGGGCCGGCCCGCGCCACAGGGCGAGCCCGTCGCGCAACCGGTTGGCTGCGCTGCGCGCGTCCTGGTCAAGCAGAGCGCGCGCCTCGGCGACGATGCGCTCGAAACGCAGCAGATCAAGTCCGTCCTCCGGGACGCGGAGTAGGTAACCGGGGGGTCGAGTGATGATCCCATGGTCGGATGCATGGAGACCGGCCGGAGACGGGGTGAGCAGAAGCCGTAACCTCCGAATATAGTTCTGCACGGTGACTCTGGCGGTGCTCGGCGGTTCTGAGCCCCAAACTTGGTCGATGACCGACTCGGTGGGAAGGACCTGGTTGGCACGGAGCAAGAGCGCCGCCAGGACAGCACGCTGTTTAGCGGCGGTGATCAACACCAGCCGCTCTCTGTCCCAGACCTCCAGCGGACCGAGTATCCGGAAGTCCATGAGGCTCGTGGAGTCATAAACTTTTTGCATCAGATACTCGCCAGTCCTCGCTCTATGGCTGTGCTGCACCCTCAGCCCATCAGCTACTCATAGGTAGAGGATTCGTATCGCGGTACACGTACTCAGGGATTTCCCTGATGTCCTTCGTTGAGGACTAGTCCTGCACCGTCAGATTAGGCGGTGTGGGTGGTATGCCGGTGTCGGTCGCCGACGGCGATGCGCTCAGCAGAGTGCCGGATCTGAGGTCTGCGTCGGGCACAACCCGCTCACCCTGGGCCCGCCCAACACGCCCCCACACCGCTCGCTCCAGACATCACACGTATCAGCGAAGCACCGTGCCTGCTCATCCTCACTGACGAGACATCACCACGATCAAAGGAGCAGCGGATGAGTGCCTCCTCGTCGTACGCGGAGAGCGGAGCGGGCGCGGTCTACGCGCTGACCAACCAGGTCACGGGTAACGCCGTGACCGCCTTCAACCGTGCCGCCGATGGCACCCTCACCATGGCCGGGACGTTTCTCACCGGAGGATTCGGCAACGGCAGGCCGGGCCTTGTGGACCCGTTGGGTTCGCAGGACTCCCTGATCTTGAGCGCGGACAACCGGTTCCTGTTCGCCGTCAACGCGCTGAGCGATGAGATCTCTGTCCTGGCCGTCGATCAGGATCGGCTGACCCTCGTCGACATCGTGGCGTCGGGCGGCCGGCAGCCGGTCAGCCTGGCCCTCCATTCGAACCTGCTCTACGTGCTGAACTCCGGAGCGGGGACCATCACCGGGTTCACCCTCGACACGGAGGGGAAGCTGACCCCACTGGACGGCTCCACCCAGACGCTGAGCGGTGGTATCAGCGGAGCCTCCGCCCAGGTGGGGTTCACTCCCGACGGCAACCTGCTCGTGGTGACGGAGAAGGTCACCGCGACGATCGCTACCTTCGCCGTTGACGAAGGGGGGCTCGCTGGCCCGCCAATGCCAAACTCCTCCAACGGCGAGAGCCCGTTCGGCTTCGTCATTGCGCGCAACGACCTGCTGATCGTCTCTGAGGCCATGTTCAGCACTCCGGCCGGCGCAACCTCCTCGTATCGCATTAACGAAAATGGCAAGCTCGACGTAATCAGCGAATCTGTCTCGACAAATCAGATAGGGGCTTGCTGGGCAGTAGTCAACGACAAAGTCGACCCGAGCTACACATATGTGTCGAACAGCGGAAGTGCCGCAATCTCCGGCTATGCAATCGGTGACAACGGGACGCTGAGCTTATTGGACGCGGACGGCCGCACAGCTACCACAGGCGCTTTCCCCGTCGACATGGCTGTGGCTGCGGGCCAGTTCCTGTATACCCTTGTAGAGGGTCCCGGTACTGTCGAGGGTTTCCGGATCGGGTCGGACGGGAGTCTTACCCCCGTCGGTGTGGTTGGCGGTCTCCCCGGGGGTTCCGAGGGCCTTACCGCCTATTAAGCGGTCATCAGAATTTGTGTGTGAGCTAAGCGGAGCGTCGCCGAGATTCTTTTCGTGTACGGACACCGCAGACCACCCCCTCTGATCAGAGGGTCTGGCCCTCGCAGGTGGGTCAATCCAGGCAGGTGGGTCAATCCAGCGGGAGGAACCACTCGTTGGGGTCTTGGGGGGCGATGCCCCGTTGGGTGATGGCGTCCATCAGTGAGGCGCCGTTCCACGAGCGCCAAGACTGCGGGGTGACAGCGATTGTCACGTCATCGAGGTCAGCGAAGACCGGCCCAACGGTCTGGCTGCCCGCCGCTGTCAGGTAACGGTCGCGGAGCCGAGCGTTGATCTTGCTGGCCTGCTCGCCACGAATGATTTCGGCGACGCCCGAAGCCGAGACCCACGACCCGTGGTTGCGCGCCTCCACAGTGACCGTCGCCTGCGGTCGCGCCTGGACGTTCCGGGCCTTGCGGGTCGCCGAAGACGTCTCCATGAAGAACCGCCCGTCCTCGAACAGGTACCAGACGGGGACCAGATGGATGGAGCCGTCCTTGTTGAGGGTCGCCAGGGACGCGATAAGCCGCCAGCCCAACAGCTCAAGCGCCGCATCATCTAACCCTGATTGGGCCGGGTCCAGGGGATGAGCCGTGGGAACGGCTATGACGCCTCCTCGGATTCAGGGTGTCATCCTCGCGTCTGGCCTTGGCCGTAGGCGAGCCACGCATTGTAGGCGTTACGGCCAGGATACAGCTCGCATATGACGAGAGTGCGGCTCGACAGCCAGGTCAGGCGAAAGTCGAAGTCACTCGTGCACCAAGTGCCAGGTGGATGCCGTCGCCCAGGTACCTCTTGTACAGGTTGAGGATCGAGCCGGTCTCGCTGGCCAGGCCAAGCATGAAAGCGATGGCGCGCTCTGCGGGCCGCCCAACCGAAGCTGGCTCGTCTCACGGGCGGCGCGCTGGTATGCAGAGAACTCCAAGTCCCCCTCGAGCGCGGGTCCCGAACCGTGCTGGCAGGGCAGCCGCCGTGACGAGAGGGTCAAGCAGAGGAGGTGGCGATCTCCAGGACTGCACGCTCCAGGACGAGCTCGCCGGGAAGGTCGCCACTCTTCAGTCTGACGTCGGCGGTCGCGAGGATGCGGTAGGCGCGGGTCAGCTCGCCGGGCCCGAAGTTACGTCGCAACGCGGCGAGCCGCCGGGCCTGGCCGGGGCTGATCGACAACCCCACGGACTTGGCGTCCAACCGCGCGGCGACCGCCACGATCGACCGGAGCCGGTACGCGAGCGCGCCGAGCACCATCACCGGATGGTCGCCGCTGGACAGCACCCCGCGCAGCAGCTGCAGCGCCCGGGCGGCGTCGCGCTCGCACATCGCGTCCGCGACCGCGAACGAGCCACGGCTGCCGTGCCCGACCACGACGCTCTCGACGTGCGCGGCCGTCACCGTGCCACCCTGCGCCGTCACCGCGACCTGAGCGACCTTCTCCGCGACCGCAGACACGTCCAGGCCGGCGTGGCCGAGGATCGCCTGCACCGCCCCGCGGTCGGGCGTGCGGCCGTGCGCACGGAACTCGTCCGCGACCAGCCGCGCCCAAGCGGCCTCCTCCCAGTCCCGCGGCGGCACGACGTCGATGCGCCCGCCGAGCGCCTTGATCCGCTTCGCGAGCCCCACGATCGGGCCTGTCGCCGTCGCGAGCAGAAGCACGGTCGTCTCCAGCGGCGGGCCGTCGAGCTCGGCCTGGAGGGCCGCGCGCACCGGCGCGGGCAGCTCCTGCGCGCCGCGGACGAGCACCGCCCGGCGGGTCCCGAACAACGAGGCCGTGCGCAGATCCGGCAGCCGCCCGTCGGGAAGCTCCGCGGCCCGCACATCGACGACCTCCAGGTCGCCGTCGCCCCGCAGCTCGTCGAGGATCCGCTCGGCGGCCCGGCGCAGCAGCAGCTCCTCGGGACCGGTCAGCAGGTACATGGGCGGGCGGGCGGGCATGGACGCGATGATAACCAGCGATCCCCTTCGCAGCGGCCACGCGCACGCCTGCGGCGCCCAGGGTGACGGTGACCGTTCCGTCAGTGTCCGTGCGACGCAGGTCGACACCCCGCAGCGCGTCGAGCACCGCCCTGGTCGGATGCCCGTAGTCGTTCCCGGCGCCGACGCTGACCACCACGACGTTGGCGCCCACAGCGTCGAAAAACCCCGGCGCGTTCGTGTCCCCGCCATGATGCGGCACCTTGAGCACCGAAGCGCGCAGACGGTCTGGCCTGGCGAGCATGCGGGTCTGGGCGGCGACCTCGACGTCGCCAGCGAGCAGCATCGCGCCTTCGGGTCCAAGGAGGCGGAGGACGAGCGAGCCCTCGTTCGGCTCGTCGCTCAGCAAACCGTCCGCAGGCGGGCTGACCACCTCAACCCGCGCCGAGCCCAGCGCGAAGCGCTGCCCGGCCGCCACGGCCTCCACCGGGACCCCCCGCGCGGCGGCCGTCTGATACGTGGCGACGACGGAAGGGTCGACATCGTGAAAGAAGTCGAGCGGCATCGGCCCGACGAGAAGCACGCCGACCTCGACCGCGGCGAGGACTGCGGGCAGACCGCCGCTGTGATCCGCATGCGGATGGGTGAGGGCCACAGCGTCGAGCCGCCGGATGCCCCGCGCGCGCAGCTCGCGCAATACGAGATGAGGATCGGGACCCCCGTCGACCAGCATCTGCGCGCCAGGCGGGGCCTCGACGAGCAGCGCGTCGCCTTGGCCCACGTCGAAGGCAGTGAGCGTCAGGCCGGCTTGACCGCGGTCCTGCCGCACGGCCGGCAGGACGGACAGCACGACTGCGATCACGACCCCGACAACAGCGAGCCGGGGGGCGCGCCGCCAGATCACGAACGCCACAGCGAGGACCAGCCCCACGAACAGGAGGCCCTGAGAATGTCTGAGCAGGTCGACGGGCGCGAGGCGGGGGCCGTCGGCGAACCGCTGGCCGGCCCAGAGGGTCAGGCTGAGAGGAGGACTCGCGAGCCATGCGATGGCGCCGCCGACGGCAATCGACAGCTGCGCCCCGAGGGCGGCGACCCCGCCAATGGCCGACGCGACCGTGGCAGCCGGCACAGCGACAAGGTTCGCGGGGATCGAGGCGAGGGGCAAGGCGCCCTCGACACGCAGCAGGAGGGGAGCGACGCCGAGCTGCGCGCCGAGGCTGGCGGCAGCGAGCAGACGCAGCGGACGCGGGCCAGGCAGACGCTGCGCGAGCGGCGGAGCGAGGATGAGCACCCCTGCGGTGGCGAGCACCGACAGCCCGAAGCCGATCTGCCCGGCGATCGCGGGGTCGGCGAGCAGCAGAAGCAGCACTGCGGTCGCGAGCGTGTACGGCGGGTCTGGTCCTCGCCCGAGCGCCCGGGCGAGCAGCACGAGCGCCGCCATGACGCTCGCACGCAGGACAGAGGGCTCCGCACGGACGAGCAGCGTGAACCAGCACAGCGTGCCTAGCCCGATCCACCGCCGGCTCCGAGCGCCCACTCCGACCGCCCGAGCCAGCCCCAGGACACCCGCGAGGACGAGCGCGACGTTCGACCCCGATACCGCCACAAGATGCGACAGCCCAGCGTCAGCGAGCTGATCCTCGCGCGCGGGAGCCAAGCCTTGCGTGTCGCCGGTAACGAGACCGGTCAACAGCCCCGCGCGGTCCGGGTCCAGGTGACGCGCCGCTGCGGCGCGGGCGCGCTCCCGAACGAGCGTGGTCCCGCGGATGACGAGCGGCGCAGGACCCGTGACCCTCACCGAACCCACCGGGTAGAGTTCGACCCGCGCGTGGAGCCTGCGGGCATAGGCGTCGAACCCGTCACGACCGAGCGGGCGGGCCGAAGCACGGAAGGCCACCAATTCCCCGAACGCAGGTGGTTCGCTCGTGCCGTGAATGCGGAGCAGCGCGCGCTCCCGGGTCCGCCGCCTGTCCACGCTTCGGATGCGCACGACCGTCCAGACGCCGCCGATGCTCTCCTGCGGCTCCGTGACGATCACGCCTTCGACCGCAACGACACCGCCACGATCCGCCAACGCCGGCAAGACCCCACTGTCGGCGAGCGCATCACGCCCACCGGCGAGGCCCGAGCCGACGGCCGCGAGTGCCACCGCGGCAAGGACGACGAGTCCGCGCCGTCGATGGCCAGGCCGCACGGCTGCTGCGCGTACTGCGCCCAATCCGGCGAGGCCGAGCGCGGCGAGCGCAACCGCCGCGAGCCACCACGGACCGGGCAGCAGACAGCTGACCCACAGCGCCCCGGCGAGCAGCCACGCCGTCGCCACGCTCATCAATCGCCCCCTCCCCAGGCAGTGCCCTCAGCCCACCGCCACCAGCGGCGCCAACTGCTGAAACGTCCGCTCGCCGATGCCCGGCACGTCCCGCAGCTTCCCAACCGTCTTGAACGGGCCGTGCTCTCCCCGATAGCCGATGATGCGCTGGGCGAGCACCGGTCCGACGCCCGGGAGCGCGTCGAGGTCCTGGACGGTGGCGCGGTTGAGGTCGACCTTGCCGTCCGACCGCGTGGCCGACGGTGGCAAGTTGGCGCCCGGCGCAGACGCCGGCGTCGGCACCCCAGCGGCCGGAGCCAGCACCTGCTCCCCGTCGGTCAGCGGTCGCGCGAGGTTCAGCCCGTCAAGAACCGCGCCAGGCAGCGGCCCGCCTGCGGCCGCAAGCGCGTCATCGACCCGCGACCCGCCCGGCAACCGGTACAGCCCCGGCACGGTCACCGCGCCGGCTACATGGACCACGACCTCCTCGGCCTCGACCTGAACACCGCCCACAGCCGGTGGACGTTGGGGCGGCGGACCCGGCCGAGCCGTCATCCAGAGGATCCCGAGCGCCGCAAGCGCCCCGGCAACGAGCACCGAGAGCGCGACGCACTCCACCGGCGTGCAGCCCAGCCCAGCCACCACTTGGCGCAACCGCACCAGCGCAGCGCCACCCGGCGTAGGGGGCTCTGCCAGGTCCGTGAGGTTGGGCATGATGAGGACGGTATGCCGAACAATGCCGTTTTGGTACGGGCATCGCTCGGCCTGTGGATATCTCCCGCAGAACCGCCGAGCTGTGGACAGCTACGGCACGACTGCGCGCAAGCCCGCTACCCTCTCAGGTCAAGATCAGGTCCTCGCCCTTGCCCGTGTCTGGGTCTGCCCGATCCGCACGACTCGCCGACACCGAGCAAGACCACCACGACAGACCTCGCTCGCCGGCCATCGGTTGCGTGAACGCGTGAACAATGGCCGGATAGGTCCATGATGCGAGGCGCTGAAAGCCCGAGCACCATCCAGGTGCGCGGAGTCTCTCCCCTCGCGGCGCCCAGCCTGCTACCGTACTAGGTCGAGGGCACGGTGCACGTGGATACTGACCCGCTCAGATCGCTCTTGCGGCCCCTCAGGTTGGCCACCCCCAGCCAGCCCGCAACTCCGAACCGAACGAAACGAGGCAACGCAATGGCGACTGGTACCGTCAAGTGGTTCTCCGATGACAAGGGCTACGGCTTTATCTCGCGAGACGACGGACAGGAGGACGTGTTCGTCCACTTCACGGCAATCGAGATGAACGGCTTCCGCACCCTCCAGGAGGGGGCGAAGGTCGAGTTCGACATCACTAATGGAGCGAAAGGCGAGCAAGCCGCCAAGGTACGCGTCGTCGGGTAGCCACTCCGGAACCGACCGCCGAGCCTCGATCCGACCGGGTCGGGGCTCGACTGTTACCCGCCCGCAGGGGCTCCGGCGAGCGGTGGCCAGACTCTGCTCGGCCCCGAGGACACCGATAGGTGCGCCGCGCCGAGAGCTTACGTCGTGGTTATGCGGCTGCTGTACTCACGCCAAGCGCACAGCGGCAATCTCCGCACGTTGGCGGTTCAGGCTCTTGGCCGAAGTTCGGCGGCGATGAGCAGCCCTCGGAGGGTGACGAGCATCCGCGACCGACGGGTTGGTCTGGAAGCCCTACCGGAGACCCGCCGACGGCGCTCGGCGATCACTTCGGGACGTACCCGGCGAGTGCGTACCACATAACGACCAGACTCAGACAGACCAGTCCGAACCGCGCGGTCCGCTCGACTTTTAGGGGTGCGGCTGCATTACTGCCGGCCCCGGAGAGCAGTCTGCTTCGCGTCGAAAATCGCGGCCCTCGCTCGGCCCCTCTCGCGGCGTGACGGGCCACGATCTGCGTGGCAGGGCTATCCAGATCGACGTGATCAACGTCAGGTCATACCTGTGGTGGTGCCTCGCCTCGCGTACCAGCCCGACCGGACCGCCGGTGAACCGAACACGCCGTACCACAGGCAGCGGATCACGGCCAGGAATACCGTCTCGTCACGACCGTAATGCGTCACGCCGACCCTGTCTTAGTGGTCCAAGCGGAAAGTTCCGTTGACTGTGAGGGGGTTCGGAACCCCAGAGGGGACCCTGGGAACGCCCCCGTTGGCGCCGAGGGTGCGGCTGGACCCGTCTCGCAAGGCGCGGGTCCGCCGTGTGCTGGTTGTCCTCAAACGATCCGCAACGCCGCGAGGCGGGACGGAGCGGGCAGGACCTGTCAGCATGCCGGGACACCGTGTGCTGTCCGGTCTGACGGATGAGCTCGGTGACTGACGCAGCGAACTCACACCATCGTGCCTGCCACCGTGCTGCCGGCTCCCAGACACCCCAAACCCGCGACAGCGGAGAGTTACGGCGCCTCCCGCAATTCCCGCTGTCACCCGCCAAATCCCAGTTGACCGAAGGTGATCCTAGCGTTCACTACCTGCCGCCTGTCACTTGACCTGGAACGTCTCCATGACGCGATCGCTCGCGCCCTCGTCCCTCGGCCCCAGGCGGATGACCGCCACCAATACGAGGTGTGAGAGGTGCTTCTTGGAGGTCGCAACGAGGAGTTCGATGTTCGCGTCAGTTTGGCCACAGTGGGTATACGAATCGATAACTCCACGATAAAGGCTATCGTTGAACGGTTGGCGATCCTGGTAGTCGCACTGACGCTGATCCATCCGTAACTGCTGCAACTGGTCGAGCACCTGGCTCGCCGTGCGGTGACTCCCAAGCGTCTCCGAAGTGGCGAGCACTACACCGGGGCGGCTCCACGCTTCACCGGTCGACCCGGCCAGGGTGGCCTCCAACTGCGCCCCAACGGCCTCGCCGTCCACCATCCACGGCGACGACCGGATCACCGACCACTCCTCCGGAACGATTACCGAAAGCTTGCCGGACTGATCGCTAATGGTGCGGAATCCGGTGTAGGCCACGTCCCGGTTGCCCACAGGCTGCTCCACCACGACCGGTAGTGGCTGTTGGTCGGCTTCCGGTCGTGGAGTCCGCCGCGCGCCGAGCAGGTGAACGCCAGCCAGGGCAGCCGCTGTGAGGAGCACCAGCCCGAAGAGCATGACCAAGTTTCGCCGACGTCGGCGAGCCGGGCGTGGTGAATCCGTGTATGCGATCCCGGGCTCTGCCAGCGGCTCCGGCGCCAATCCCACGAGTTGGGGCCATGGATCCGATTCGGCTAGATCGACCTCGGGCTCCGGTTCCGGCCCTGCTTCCGGTTCGCTCAGCGCAAACTCGCTCCATCGTTCCCATTCGAGTTCGAGTTCCGGCTCAGCCGGCGGCGCGGTGGCCTTAGACAACGCCTGGCGAGCTTCTTCGGCGGCGGACTCATCGACCACGGCGTCCGTCACAGCGAGGCCGAGGACCTGCTGAACATACTGAATCGCCGCAGCCAGGTCGCGGATCGAGGTCGGGCGAAAGGCGCCACCGCTGGCGAGAAAGCGCTCGACCAAGCCGCGGACGGGGACCGGAACCTCACAGCGCTCAAGGGCATTTTCCACCCATGGATCACCGGGCTTGGCCGCCGTGAGGAGCGTGAACATCGTCGAGGCCAGCGCGGAGACGTCGTCGGCGACAGATGGCATCCCAGCCCCCTCCGTGAAGGCGGCTCGGACGTGCCGAAACACGGCGCGGTCCAAACCGGCGAGCCGTGGTTCGCCCGACGGGGACACAAGGATGCTCTCCGGCCGCAGATGACCATGGACAACGCCAGCGCGGTGAGCAGTATCTAACGCGCCGACGATCTTCAACGCAACGTTGAGAACCTCGCCGTACGGCAGACGGCCGTCATCCGCCACCCACTGAGCGAGAGAGCCTTCTTCCAGCAACTCGAGCAACACATAGGCGCGTCCATCCGGCGTGTGACCTGATCCACAGACCGTGACGACGTGTGGATGCCCCGAGAGGGCGCGCAGCGCGCACAACACATAGTTGCTGCGTGCAGCGTCATCGTCATCCAGTTCCCCGTCGAGGAGACGCAACGCCACCATGCGGTTCATAGATAACTGGTGAGCACGATAGAGCAAGTGGCTGCCGCCGATCGGGACGACATCGAGCAAACCGGGGATCCCGAGCGGCCGTGTGATGCCAGTCCCCATACACCCTCTCCGTCCCCCGTAGATGTCACCGTGCAGATTAGTGGTCCGCGCGGAAAAACCCGTGGCATTCGTGCGTAAAGCATCCGCACCTCGCGGCGTTGCGGATCGCTTGAGGACAACCAGTACACGGCGCGACCCGCGCGGAGCGCTTCGCCTTGCGAGGCGGGCGCAGATGCACCCTCGGCGCCATCGGGGGCGTTCCCAGGGTCCCCTCTGGGGTTCCGAACCCCCTCACAGCCAACGGAACTTCCGCTTGGACCACTAGACCGAAGTAGCCGCGTAAACGGCATGACCGCCCCGGTCGAGGGTGCAGCTTCAAACTACGCGGCTACGTCCCTCTCTCTTCGCGAACTCCTATGGCGTTCAATTTTCTGCGGAATTGGAGCGCCGCAGCGACGGCCGCCTTGTCGATACGGAAAACATGCAGCGGTCCCAGTGCTGCGGGTTCATGCCTTCGGAGAAATTCGCGACCGAGGTGCTCGCTGATCGCATCGACGGTGCCACCGATTGGGACATACCCCTTCTCATCAGTGATCGAGCCGTCATAGACGGTTCGGTAGACCTCAATGTCTCCGGCGCCCAGCTCGGCGACGAGCAGCTAGTGGTCCATCTGTTTAAAGTTTTCGCTGAGGCCCACAGCAGTGGCGTACGTGTTGGCGGAGAACAACCCGTCACATCCGCACACGATAGTAGCCACATACATCGGCGATCGTTGTGCTTCCCATACTGCGGCGATATCACTGTTCTTGTTCAGTATTCAGCATCGGCGGGCAGTTCTCCACCAGAATACAAGACGCCCTGATAGGTAATGGTGACACAGAGTTGCCTGCCGAGAGCCCTTCCAGAAAATACATCAACAACTCACCGGACGCGGCCTAGTGTTCAGTCGCTGAAGTGATTTGAACCTCCATATCCGATATGCCATACTAAAGTATGGACAAACGGATACGCACCATAAAAGTATCAGACAGCGACCGGGAAGAGCTGGAGCGCCGGACAC
>JBOGEB010000050.1:0-25117 GCA_050743125.1 Egibacteraceae bacterium | reverse complement strand
TATGACGGTTCCTGGCCGCAGCGCTGGCATGCGTCACGCACGGTCGAAATGGGCTGCTCACGATGACGCTGGGTCAGCTGCAGGCGGACGCGGCGGGGGTCACTGCGACCAGCGACCGGCACGCGCTTGAGGCGTGCGGCACCGGCGCGCCGCGTCACTGCACAGCGGGAAAACAGCAACGTTATGTATGCCCAGCTCAACTAAGTGCACCGCGTCATAAATACGCATCGCTTCGGACGCGCCTGCATCCCCGCTCGCGGCGTTGCGCCTCGCTTACACATTTGTCGCCCGGCCGGGTATGCGCGCTCGGCGCGCCTTGCGAGCGTGGCGCAGTCGCGCCCTCGGTGCGGACCGTATTTCTGCCACGGAGCACGAAGCGCCGGGTTCGGCGAACGTCAGCGTTTCGTGATCGTCCCGGAGCCGCTGACGCGGCTTTGGACCGTGGGATCGCCGCTGTACGTGATCGAGCCGCTGCCGCTGACCGTCGCGTCGAGTGTGTCGCTGGCCGTGACGACGATGTCGCCACTGCCGGACACTCGTGCCCTGACCGCTTTGCTCTCCAGGTCTTGGGCCGAGTACGCACCAGAGCCGGAGATCTGAACGTCCTGGGTGTCGGCCGCGCCGCCGACGGTGACGTTCCCCGATCCGCTGATGACGACCGTGAGCGCGGCGGCCTTGAGGTTCGGGGCGCTCGTGTCCGCGGAGCCGGCGACCATGATGCTGTCGAGATCCTTCACCGTCAGGCGATACCTAATTGGCTGCGTCGAAATGATTCTGGTATTGCTTCTTGTCCCCAGTCGGAGGGTGCCGTTCGACACGTCGCTGGTCAGCAGGGGCAGGATATTGTCCTCGGCCTGGATCGTCAGCGCTTCGGTGCCGGTCTGCTCGATCGTCAGCGTGCCGGATCCCGCGACCGCCACGCCGGTGAAATCACGGACGTCACGCGCCTCGGACACGACCTGACCAGATCCTCGAACCGTGGGTCCGAGCGCGCCTCCGACCGTGTCGCAGGCGGTGAGGATCGGCACGCCCGCCAGCACGGCAACCAGCATGACGGAAAGAGATCGCCAGCGCATTGATGATCCTTTCATTCAAGTCACTTCTGCTCTTGATCTTTTGACTGACAATGATCAACAAGATGCTACACCCGCAGATGGGTGTCCCTGCCGACGAAAGAAGGAATCGACCGCACCCCCGGCTGCGGACCCGGGCCGACAGACGGCTGCTCGCCCGCCGCGAGCGGTCCACACGCGACCTTGCCGCGACGGGGGTACCGCCCGGAGCGCTCCGGGTCTAGCATGGCTGGTAGGTCGATGAGCGACTCGATTGGTGGTTTAGTCGCGGATGGTCTCCTGGCCTGCGCCCCGCGCGGGGAGACGTCGCGGGTGAGATCGGCCCAGCCGCCTCTTCCCCTCTCCCACCTGATCTGTGCGCGCCGTCGTCGACCGTCCCCCCGCTAAACCCGGACTGCGAAGGGAGCATCCGCATGACTGAGGAGGCTGCCGACTCGATACTCGGACCGCGGTTCGACGAGGCGTTCGCGTACGCGAGCGCCCTGCACCGCCTACAGCTCCGTAAAGGCAAGCACGTCCCCTACCTCGGACACCTCATGGGCGTCGCCGCGCTCGTCCTCGAGGACGGCGGCGACGAGGACGACGCAATCGCCGCGCTGCTCCACGACGCCGTCGAGGATCAGGGCGGCGTCCCGGTGCTCAACGAGATCCGCCGCCGTTTCGGCGCCGGTGTCGCCCAGACCGTCGAGGGCTGCACCGACCATGACCCGGCGAAAGACCGCCCCTCCTGGCACGTCCGCAAACGGCGGTACGTCGCCGCGCTCGCGACCGCCGACGAGCGCGTGCTGCGCGTCTGCCTCGCGGACAAGCTCGACAACGCTCGTGACCTGCTCGCGGACTACCGGCAGATCGGTGAGCAGGTCTGGCGCCGGTTCAGCGCCGGCCGGGAGTACCTGGGCTACCTGCACGCCCTCGCTGAAATGTTCTCCGTCCACTCGAAGAGTCCCATGGCCGACGAGCTCCACCGCACCGTCAACGAGCTGGAGTGCATGGCCGCCTCCGCCGCCGTCGCCTGACCCTGGCCACAACCGCGATCTAGGGAACGAGCCCGAAGATCGTGGCGGGGGAGCCCGAGCCGTGCCGGTTGCGGGTGCCGCCGACGACCAGCCAGCCGCCGGTCGGGGGCATCTGGTCGAGGCCGGCGAGGTTCTCGAGGGTCAGCCGGTGGCCGTGGAGGACGAGCGAGCTGACGCGGAACTCGGTGTCCGCCGAGGCGTCGGGGCCGAAGGTGTCGGTGCCCAGCGCGCCCAGCGCGCGGTTGGCGAGCAGCCACTGTGCCGCCGCCAGGCCGAAGCCTGGCTGGTGCAGGTGGCCATGGTCGTCAAGGTTGGGGTAGGCGGGCGTGCCCCACTTGTCGGCCCAGCCGGTCCAGGCGATCACCGCCGCGCCGTCCGGGATGCGGCCGTGCTGCCGCTCGAACCGTTGGAGGTCGGCGACGGTGACCTCGTAGTCGGCGTCGGCGGCCGCCTGCCGGCGCACGTCGATGACCACCGCCGGCCGGAAGAAGTCGCGCGCGTCGAGCTCGTCGGCGCACCGCTCCCCTCGGTTGAAGTGGCAGGGCGCGCCGTAGTGGGTGCCGGTGTGCTCACCCTCGGTGACGAGGTTCAGGAAGAAGCCGTCCCGCTCGATCGTGAAGGCGGGCTCGACCCTGAACTGTGGATCGCCGGGGTACAGCGGCGTGGTCTTCGGGTCGTTGACGTGGCTGAGGAACACGACCCCGGCGAACCCCGGCAGTGGCCCCGGCCCCGCGGCGGCGGTCGAGTTGCGCGTTCGGGCTCTGCTCGCCACGATGCCGGTCGCGACCAGCGCCACGAACCCCGCAGCGGCGAGCTGCCTCACCCTGATCCCCATGCCTGCCTCCTCCGTTGGCTCACGCACCAGCATCGCGTGGCGTGCGCGCGTCGATGTCCGGTTCGCCCTGGGGCTCGCCGCGATCGTGCTGCTGGCCGCGGGGCTGCGGGCGCCCCACCTCGCCGGGCACCTGCCCGCGCTGATCCACCCCGACGAGCCGACCGTCGTCGAGCGGGGGCTCGCGGCGCTCGACGGCCGGCTCACCCCGCCCCAGTTCGACTGGCCGCCCGCCTCCGCGTACGTCTACGCCGCCGTCGTGGCGGGAGTCCGGCTCGCCGTCCCGGACGTCACCGTCGATCCAGGCACCCGGTACCTGCTCGGGCGGATCGTCTTCCTGCTCGTCGCGCTCGTGGCGGTCGCGCTGACCGGCGTGCTGGGCGCGCGGCTGGCAGACACGCCCGAGCACCGCACGGCCACCGGGCTCGGCGCGGCGGGGATCCTCGCGGTGTCGTTCACGAGCGTGCGGCTGTCGCGGATCGCGCACCCCGAGCACCTCCAGCTCGTGTTCATGCTCGCCTGCGCGCTCTGCGCGCTCGCGTTCGACCGGAGCAGGCGGCTCGCACCGCTCGCGGCGGCGGGCGCCCTCGCCGGGCTGGCGGGGGCGACGAAGTACCTGGGGGTGATGGTCGGCCTGGTGCCGCTGCTGTCGGTGCTGTGCTGGCGACCTCCCCCACGGGCCAAGAGCGTGTGTGTGAATGCGGCCTTGTTGCCGGGCAGGTGGGCAGCCGGCCAGCTCACGGTCCTCGCCGGGACTGCCCTGGCCGGCTTCCTCGCCGGCACGCTCGGCACGGTGCGCAACGGGGAAGCGTTCCTGCGGGGGTTCGGCTGGCAGGTCGGCCACCAGGCCGGCGGACACCTCGGCTACGAGGCCGCCGGGCCGGGTTGGCTGTTCCACCTGGGGACCTCGATGCCGGGGAGCTGGGGCTGGCCGGTCACCGTGCTCGCGGTCGCCGGCTGTGTCGCGGTGCTCGTACGCGGCAGCCGCGCGCAGCGGCTCGTCGCGGTGCTCGCCCTCGTGCTGTTCGCGCTGATCGGCGCGTCACAGGTCCGCTTCCCGCACTACGTCCTGATCGTCTACCCAGAGCTCGCGGCGCTCGCCTGCGTCGCCGTCGGCCGCATCCGGCCACGCGCCGCGCGGGTGGCGGTCTGCGCGCTCGTGGCCGCCTCGCTCGGCGTGGTGGCGCTCGACGACGTCCGCCTCACCAGAGCCGCCGGGGCGCCGAGCACGCGGCTGGCGGCCGACGCCGCCGTCGCGAGCATCGCCGGGCCGGTCTGGTCCGAGTCCTACTCGCTCACCTCGCCGCGTGAGCGCCAGGTGAGCGCGTTCGGGGCCGCGCCCGAGGTGCTCGACTGCCGGTGCGTCGCGGTGGTGAGCTCGTACCAGGAAGAGCGCTACCGCCGCCGCCCGGACCGCTACGGGCCGCAGATCGCGGTGTACGACGCGCTCCGCGCGCGCGGCCGGGTCCTCGCCGTCCTCCGTCCGTCGCGGCCCCTTTCCTACCGCTGGGACCTCCTGCCGCAGTGGGGCGCCGGGCGTCTTCGGTTGACCGGCCCGGTCGGCCCGGTCGGCCCGACGATCACCCTTGTGGACCTGGGAGCATGCGTCGGAACCCCCCGGGGCGGTGTCGCCCAGCCGCCGACGCCGGCTCACCAGGGTGACTCACCGCTGCACACCCCAGGCGTGCCCGAATGCCCAAGGGACTGACGGGACGGTGCACTACACTGCGCCTACGGCGAACGGGGAAGGGACTGACGTGGAGCTGAGCGCCGCGACAACGAGCATGCTGGCGATCGTGGGCGTCGTCGTGGCGGTCGTGGCGCTGGGGATGGCCGGCGCGGCGCTCGCTGGCCAGCGCCGTGTGCGCGAGGCGTACCGGGTCTTCTCGGGTGACAGCCACGACGACGTCCTCTGCCTGCTCAAGCGGTACGTCGAGCAGGTCGCCGAGCTCCGCGAGGACGTCGGGCGCCAGCACCACTACGCCGACCAGCTGCGGTCGCTGATCAGCGGGTGCGTGAGCCGGATCGGGACCGTGCGCTTCGACGCGTTCGACGACATGGGGGGCCGGCTGTCGTTCTCCGTCGCGCTGCTCGACGAGCGCGGTGACGGCACGGTGCTCACCGCGATCAACGGCCGCACCGAGACTCGCGCCTACGCGAAGCCGGTGACCCGCGGCACCAGCCGCCACACCCTGTCCCAGGAGGAGGCCGCCGCGATCGCCCAGGCGCTCGAGCGACCGCAAGCTCGCAAGGCTCCGGTCGGGCAGGCGGCCCAATGACCCCGACGGGCGTGAGGGGGTCCCCAACCCCAGAGGGGACCCTGGGGGCGCCCCCGATCAACCAGGTCCGCGTCGCGTACCTCGGTCCGGACGGGACGTTCACCTCCGAGGCCGCCCGGCGCGCCGCGCCCGGCGCGGTCGCCGAGCCTCTTCCGACGATCCCCGACGTCGTCGATGCGGTGCGCGAGGGCCGCGTGCCGCTCGGGGTCGTGCCGATCGAGAACTCGATCGAGGGCTCGGTGAACCTCACGCTCGACGCGCTCGCCTTCGGTGAGCCCGGGGTCTTCATCCGCAGCGAGATCGCCATCCCGATCTCGATGAACCTCCTCGTCAAGGACGGCACCGCGCTCGGCGACGTTCGCCTGGTGAGCAGCATGCCGGTCGCGCTCGCACAGTGCCGTGGCTGGCTCTCGGAGAACCTGCCCGGCGTGCGCCTCGAGCCGTCGACCTCGACCGCCGAGTCCGCCCGGCTCGCCGCCGAGGCGGGTGACGGGATGGCCGCGCTCGGGACCCGCTATGCCGCCGAGCGCTACGGGCTGGTCGTGCTCGCCTCGGACATTCAGGACTTCGGGGACAACGCGACGCGGTTCGTCGTCCTCGCCCGCACGATGAGCCCGGCGACCGGCACGGACAAGACCTCGGCGGTGTTCTTCTTCGGCATGGACCGCCCGGGCCAGCTCGTGCGGGTCCTCGAGGAGTTCGCGCTGCGCGGCATCAACCTGTCGAAGATCCAGTCCCGCCCCACCAAGCGGGGGCTCGGCGAGTACTGCATCTTCGTCGACTGCCTCGGCCACGTCACCGAAGCGCGCGTCGCCACGGCGCTGCGCAGCGTCCACCGCCACGTCGCCGAGCTGCGCGTGCTCGGCTCGTATCCGCGCGCCGACCACGCCGCCGACGTCCCCGCCGAGTCCGAGACTGACCGCGCCTACGCCGAGGCCGCGAGCTGGTACGCCGACCTGCACGCCCGCGTCGAGCGCAACGACGGCTCGCTGTGATCTTCGGGCAGCCTGCCCGGACCTCGGCGGGGCAGGCGCGCCACTGCTGCCCTCGCCCGCGTCAGGCGGTCTCTCGTGCGGGGTCACGGCGGGGCAGCCCGTCGGGTCCGACCGGACCCTCCAGCGCTGCGGCGGCGAGCAGGGGCGCGGTGGTGTGCCCGACCTCCTCCCAGTCGCAACGCCCCTGGCAGCGGTGCTGGCATGCGTCGGACACCTTAGCGTGGTGGTCGAACGGGAGGAGCTGCTCGCACGAGCGGCAGCGGTAGGCCCTATTCGCGTGGCTCATAGGTGGATCGCCGTCGCGGGGGAGTACCGTTGGGGTCACCGAATGTTGCCGACGGGGGAGTGTCCGGGCAAACCGGCTGGTCCGCCCGGCAGTCGCGCTACGAGCGGGCCGACGTCGTGGGCGGATTGGCGCTGCCGGGTGGGCTCACTTCAGGTGCTTGGCGTAGATCCTGCCGGCCCCTCCGGAACCGATGGACCAAGAGAACTCCCACTCGGTGACGTCAATCTTCTTGTCGAGCACGGCGTTGAGAATGTCCACGACCGCCCGGGCCGTTTCCACCGACCCTGTCTCGACGACCCGCGCCCACTCGTTGGGCTCCTCCATCTTGAGCATGTCAAGGCGCTCGAGCAGCAGCCCCACAGGGCACACCGGAGGAACTTCCCATACCATGTCGTCTACTACGCCCATTACGGTGACCTCACTCGGACCTCCGGGACGTTACGACCCGCCGACGCTGAGGGATCTCGACGGAGGCGCTCACATCGCGGTAGCCACATCGCATCGACCAAGCACGGGGGCGGGAGCACGGACCCCGAGCCGCCGTCTGACGAGCACCCGGCACCACACGGCCGGACACAGAAGTGTATCCAGCCCTCCGCTGGGGTACCAACAAGGGGCTCTGCTCGGGGCTGCTCACGACAGCGCCCCCCAGCGCGATGACACCCCGTTGAAGTGGCGAGCACAACCGGTGAGACGCTAGGTTCTTGGAAGGCCGCAGACAGCGGGGTCCCGACGGCAAGCAGCACATCGAGGCACGGGACTATGGACAGCGACGCACCGGCTCCAGGGACGCTCGGCACGATCCGCAACGCGATTCACCTGCTCGAGCTGCTCAGCGCCGGACCCTCCTACCAGCAGCTCACCGAACTCGCCGAGCAGTCTGGGTTCACCGCCCCCACCGTGCACCGGGTCCTGCGATCGCTTGCCTCCGCTGGCCTCGTCACCCAGAGCGCGCAGTCGTCCCGCTACAGCCTGGGCCCCGAGCTCGTGAGGCTGGCTCAGTGCTACCTCATGCGCCTTCCCGTCGTCCAGGCGCTGGCCCCCTACCTCGTCGACCTCCGGAACGCGACCAAGGCGACGGTGCAGGTCGCGCTGCTCGCCCGCGAAGCGGTGGTGTACGTCGACCGCATCGACGGCGAGCACACCGCCGGGGTGTACCGCGCCCCCCACCGCGTGCACTCGGCGCTGGAGACCGCCGCGGGGCGTATCCTCCTTGCGCGGGCGGACGCCGACAGCTGGAAAGAGGCCGTCCACGCCGCGGCGGCCCAAGGGTTGGCCCTTCAAGGCAGCTATCCCGACGACATCACGTTGGAACAGCGCGAGCTGTGGGCCTGTACACCGTATCTTGTGCTCAACGACCCTGACGCCACTGACTTCCTCGAGGTCGCGGTGCCGGTGACGAACCAGCGCGACCAGGCGCTCGCGTCACTCTCAGCCAGCGACCAACACGAATGGTTCACCGCCGAGGTCGTGACTGAGCGGATCGTCCCGCAGCTGCTGCGGGTAGCCAGCGCGGTGAGGCAAACGCTCAGCCCTACCTGATGGTGGGCGCGCGCGGGTCCCAGCGGGTGTCGATCACGAGCGGGCTTGGGGAGGAGCGGGCGATCGCGCCCCACGGGACGAGTTTGAAGTTCTGGTTCCCCGAGTCGTTCCGGTCGTCCTGAGCGACGAACATGCCTTCCGCGAAGGCGCCGCCGAGGTTGAAGCTCGTCACGTCGATGCCGTCGGTGCCGGTGACCGCGTCGATCGCGCCGGGGGCGATCGAGAAGCGGGTCAGGTAGCGGTTCTGGCCACCCCGCTCGTACACCGCGTAGTCGCTGCTCCCCTGGCTGGAGGCGATGAGGTAGCCGGCCGACCCGCTCGTGTGGTACAGGGCGACGCCCTCGACGTCCTGCGCCAGGTGCCCGCCCCGTCCCGTGGTGTCGATCTGTGTGCGGGCCTCGCCAGCGGTCGGCTCCGCCCCGTACCGCCACAGCCCCACATCCTCCTGCGCGACGTACAGGTCGCCCAGCTCGTCGTCGGCGACGCAGCCCTCGGACTTTGACCCGAGGGTCAAGGTCCGGACCTTGCGGGCGTCTACCCGGCCGCCCCGTTCGAACAGCTCCCACTGCTGCAGGGTCTCCCCCTTGTCGCTGACGAAGACGGAGTACGCGCCCGTGCGCGCGCTGCGGTACATGCACAAGCCGTAGACGCGGGTGCCGGTCGCGATGCGGCGTGCGGCGGCGTCCCGCAAGTCCCGCGTCGTGGGGTCGACCGTGTAGATCCGGATAGTGTCGTCGCCGCCGTCGCTCGTCGCGACGACGGCCACGCGCTGGCCGGCCAGCGGGAAGTTGTAGCGCAGGTCGACGTTGTTCGGCTTGGTGCCGTCGTGGTAGGAGAGCTGTCGCCCAGCCAGGTCGTAGACCGCGAGCCCACCCTGTTTGTCCGTCGCGATCACCGTGCTGCGCGACGGGTCGGTCGGGTGGACCCACACCGCTGCGTCGTCCGCCGCGTCCCCGCGGTGCGGCACGGCGACGGTCTCGACCTGGGCGGTGACCGGCACAGCGGCCCCGCCAGCCGGCGCGGCGGTGGGGTCCCCGGCCACTGAGGAGCCCGGTTCGGCGGTCGCACCCGCCTGCGTCGGCGGGTTGACCAACCGGTTCGGTGCGTACGGTCCCCACAGGCGCAGCGCGCCTAGGACCGCGAGCGCGACCGCGACCGCGATGACGGCGAGAGCCAACAGCCGTCGCCGTGCTGGAAACTCTCCCGCTTCACTCATTCCTTGCTCCCTCAGGCTTTGGAGCGAGGTGAGGGGTACGCCTGTGCACGAAGGCACCTGCCGCAGCCGGATGCGCGGGGGCGCCGTTCTTTCCCCTCCCCCGGTGAACCGCAGGCTCCATCGTAGATGCGGTGCGCGGGCGGGGCGGCGGAAAACCTCGCAAAACCTGCGGTACCGGCCGTGTCCGCCCATTACGGTGACGCAGCCGGCCACAGCCACGCGGCGCCGCGGACGCCGCTGGAGTCCCCGTGCGCGGCGCGTCGGATCGGGGTCGTGACCTCGCCTCCGAACACCCACGGCACCAGCCGCCCGGGAAGCCTGCGGTACAGCCGCTCGATGTTCGACAGCCCCCCGCCGAGCACGATCACGTCGGGATCGAGGAGGTTGACGACTCCAGCCAGCCCGCGGGCCAACCGATCCTCGTAACGGTCCAGCGCCGCCTGCGCCGCCTGCTCACCGGCATCGGCCGCGGCCACGATGTCCGCCGCCGGCAGCCGCCGGCCGGTCGCCTGTTGGTGGTCCCGCTCCAGCCCGGGGCCACAGACCCAGGTCTCCAGACACCCTTGCCGGCCGCAGTAGCAGTCCGGGCCGGGCAACTCGTCCGGCCGCGCCCAGGGCAGCGGGTTGTGCCCCCACTCCCCGCCCAGGCCGTTGCGACCGGAGTGGACCGCGGCGTCGATGGCGATGCCCGCGCCGGTGCCGGTGCCGAGGATCGCCGCGAAGACCACGCGGGCGCCGACCGCCGCGCCGTCGACCGCCTCCGACAGCGCCAGGCAGTTCGCGTCGTTGGCGCAGCGCACCCGGCGGCCAAGCGCTGCGGCGAGGTCGCGGTCGAAGGGCCGGCCGTTGAGCCAGACCGAGTTGGCGTTCTTCACGAGCCCCGTCAACGGTGAGATGGCTCCGGGCAGCCCGACGCCGACCGTCCCGCGAGCGCCGGTTTCGCGCTCGGTCCAGCCGACCAGCTCGACGACAGCGCGGATGCTACCGGGGTAGTCGTCACGGGGCGTGGAGACACGGCGACGAGTGAGCTGTCGGCCGTCGTCGGCCAGCGCGATGCCCTCGATCTTCGTGCCGCCAAGGTCGATGCCGATCCGCACCCGAGCGCTCCTCTCTTGTCAGCCCGAGCGGGCTGTCCCCGCCCCGCTGGGCGAGTACGTTGGGAGAGCATCCGATCGTCCTCTGACCGCCGCCTGGACGAGCCGGTGCGCCTGAGCGGATCCGTTCGCGGGGAGAGCGATCCGATGCGGTGGACAGATCCGTCACGGTTGCGCCTCCTCACAGGGATGACGTGCAGTATTGCTGGGGATTGCGCTGGCTGGGTGCGCCCCGGCAGCGCCCGAGCCGACCGCGACGCTCGAGCCGCGGCGGCGGCCTTGGGCGCGACCGGCTATCAGTGGGGCGAGTTTCTCCCACCACCGACTCCGCTTCTGGAGCGCCGTCTCCCCAACGGCCAGCTCGTGGCGGATCACCGCCACCCCGGGAGGAATCTGCTCACGATCGACACGGCACCGAGCGCGACGCGGTCGTCGCGCTCGTCCAAGCCGGGAGCTAGGGAACGCAGTTTTCCTCCGGACCCGCAGGAAAACTGCAGTCGAGCGGGCCGGCAACGCAGTTGAGCTGCCCACGTTCCTGCTCATGTGGAGGAAAGCTGCAGGCGGGCGAGCCAGGCGTCCAGCGCCCTGCCCGGGGGCACGCGCCGGCACCCCACGGCTGACGCCATGGGAGCGTCGTCACACAAACTTGCTAGCTCTAGGCTGAGATTTTCTGTAGAACTCTGGGTACCCTAGGGCCATGGAATTCGACCGTTTCACGCTCAAGGCTCAGGAGGCCGCCCAGGCGGCCGTGTCGATCGCGGTGCGCCAGGGGCAGCCGGAGGTCTCACCGCTGCACCTGCTCCACGCGCTGCTCGGCCAGTCGGAGGGGCCGGTCTTCCCGATCGTGGGTCGGCTCGGGACGACGCCGACCGGGCTGCGCAAGGCCGTCGAGGAGGCTGCTGCGCGCACGCTTCCGGTGGCGCACGGCGCGACGGGGCAGCCGTCGCTGTCCAGGGCGCTCGTGCGCGTCCTTGACGACGCGCAGGAGCGGGCCGGCGCGCTCGGCGACGATTACACGTCGACCGAGCACCTGCTGCTCGCGCTGGCCGGCGAGGACGGCGCGGCCGGGCGGCTGCTCCGTGACCGCGGGATCGCTGGGGACGCGCTGCTCGGCGCGCTGCGGCAGGTGCGCGGGAACCAGCGGGTCACGTCGCAGGCCCCCGAGGGGACCTACGAGGCGCTCGAGCGTTACGCGACCGACCTCACCGGCGCCGCCCGGGAGGGGGAGCTCGACCCGGTGATCGGCCGTGACGAGGAGATCCGGCGGGTCATCCAGGTGCTGTCGCGGCGGACGAAGAACAACCCGGTGCTGATCGGCGACCCCGGCGTGGGCAAGACCGCGATCGTCGAGGGGCTCGCGCAGCGCATCGTCGCCGGCGACGTCCCGACGGGCCTGGCGGATAAGCGGGTCGTGGCGCTCGACTTCGGCGCGATGATCGCCGGCGCGAAGTACCGCGGCGAGTTCGAGGAGCGCCTGAAGGCGGTGCTGCGCGAGATCGAGGCCGCCGAGGGGCAGGTCGTCACGTTCGTCGACGAGCTGCACACGATCGTCGGCGCCGGCAAGGCCGAGGGCGCGATGGACGCGGGCGACATGCTCAAGCCGATGCTCGCCCGGGGGCGCCTGCGGATGATCGGCGCGACGACGCTGGACGAGTACCGCCAGGTCGAGAAGGACAAGGCGCTCGAGCGCCGCTTCCAGCCGATCCACGTCGGCGAGCCCAGCGTCGCCGACACCATCGCGATCCTGCGCGGGCTGAAGGAGCGCTACGAGGTCCACCACGGCGTGCGGATCACCGACGCCGCGCTGGTCGCCGCCGCGCGGCTGTCCGACCGGTACCTCACCGACCGCTTCCTGCCGGACAAGGCGATCGACCTCGTCGACGAGGCCACCTCACGGCTGCGGATCGAGATCGACTCGATGCCGACCGAGGTCGACGTGCTCGACCGGCGGGTCAAGCAGCTCGAGATCGAGAAGGCCGCGCTCGAGGGGGATGCCGGTGCGGCCGAGCGCCTGCGGGCGATCGCCGACGAGCTCGAGGGCCTGCGCGGCGAGCTGGGCGCGCTGACCGCCCGCTGGGAGGCCGAGAAGGACGCGATCGCCGTGGTCCGCGGCTGCAAGCAGCAGATCGAGGAGGCCCGCGAGCGCGCCGAGCGCGCCGAGCGCGACGGTGACCTCCAGGCCGCCGCCGAGCTGCGTTACGGGCGCATCCCCGGGTTGGAGCGCGAGCTGGAGCAGGCCACCGGCCGGCTCGCCGAGCTGCAGGCCGCCCAGCGGATGCTCAAGGAGGAGGTCGACGCCTCCGACGTCGCCGAGGTCGTCGCCCGCTGGACCGGCGTCCCCGTCGCGCGGCTGCTGGAGGGCGAGCGGGAGAAGCTCGTCCGCCTGGAGGAGGTGCTCCGCGAGCGGGTCGTCGGCCAGGAGGAGGCCGTCGCCGCGGTCGCGGACGCGGTCCGCCGGTCGCGCGCCGGCCTCGCGGACCCGGACCGGCCGTCGGGGTCGTTCCTGTTCCTGGGGCCTACGGGTGTGGGCAAGACGGAGCTGGCTCGCGCGCTCGCGGAGCTCCTGTTCGACGACGAGCGGGCGATGGTGCGGCTCGACATGGGCGAGTTCAGCGAGCGGCACACCGTCTCGCGGCTGGTCGGCGCCCCGCCGGGCTACGTCGGCTACGAGGCGGGCGGCCAGCTGACCGAGCCGGTCCGCCGCCGGCCGTACTCGGTCGTGCTGCTCGACGAGGTCGAGAAGGCGCACGCGGACGTGTTCAACGCGCTGCTGCAGGTGCTCGACGACGGCCGGCTGACCGACGGGCAGGGCCACACGGTCGACTTCCGCAACACCGTGGTGATCATGACTTCGAACCTGGGCTCGGCGTTCATCCTGGACCCGGCCGAGTCTGAGGAGGTCGTGCGCGAGCGGGTCATGGCCGCGGTGCGCGCCCATTTCCGCCCGGAGTTCTTGAACCGGCTCGACGAGATCCTGATCTTCCACCGGCTCGGCCGTGCTGAGCTGCGGGCGATCGTGGACGTGCAGCTGCGCCGGGTCCGCCAGCGGTTCGCTCAGCGTGACCTGGGGTTGGAGCTGACGGACGCGGCCAAGGACTGGCTCGCCGACCGCGGCTACGACCCGGTCTTCGGCGCCCGCCCCTTGAAGCGCGTGCTGCGCAAGGAGCTCGAGGACCCCGTCGCCCTGGCCCTGCTCGACGGCCGCCTGTCCGAAGGCTCCACCGTCAAGGTCGACGTCGGCCCCGACGGCGCGCTGACCATCAGCTAGCGCGCCGTTGCAGAGGCAGCAGCGGGTGAAGTCGAATCGCTGCTTCGCCTGGACTCGTTGTCAGAATTCCTGGGTAAGGAAGTCGGGCTTCACGTAGCGCCCGAGGACCACTGCTGCGATGGCCTGAGCGCCTGCGAGCTGCAATGCAGACGCAGCGCTTTGGACCGCCGCGCCTGTGGTGAACATGTCATCGACGAGAAGAGCATGCGTTCCGTCCACACTGGTACGCACACGGAACCGATCGTCGGCCGCGTTCAGGTGCCGGTCGCCCTCGGGGATCCGCCCCGGCTCCAGGACATGGACGAGCTGCCTCCGGAACTCGCCGAGCATCGCGATCGCACGGCTGAGTGGGTGGAGGCCCTCCCGCCCGGAGCCGGAGGGGACCGTCGTCAACACGTCCCACTCGCCCAGGCAATGCCTGTGCTCTTGGAGGAAGCGGCCAAGTAACGCTGCGGCTCTCGGGCGGAGCCGGTCCTGCAGCACGACGCTTGCGTCCTTGTACTTGCGGAGCAGATCGTGCAACTGGCTGTAGGCGACACAGAGCGAGATGGGCACGACCGTCGTGACCGGCCTGGTGACCTGGCTCACCGTCGTCGCGCAGCTCTTGCATCGGAGGAAGCCGGGGTTCGGGGCGCTGTGGCAGACGTCGCACACACCAGGCTGCGCCGGTAGTACCGGGACGAACGTCTCCAGGTATGGGTCGGTGTAGTCGGCGACGGTCGCCATGGGGGCGAGGCGGAGGAGCTAGCAGAGACTGAGCTGCGCGGGCGGGTTGAGGACCTGCTCGATCGCTCCGAGCACGTCGTCCACGGTGTCCACGACGATCACGCCGGGCCGAGTCGCAAGTTGCCGCGCCCATGCCTCCCGGAGCACGAGCGAGCGCACGAGGAGCAGCCGCTTGCCGTGCCGGAGGCACAGCCGCGCCTGGTGGGCCGCACCCCCTTTCTCGCCTGCCTCGACAACGACCGTGCCGAGGGCCAGCCCGCTCGTGACGACGTTGCGCATCGGGAATGTCTGCGGCCTGGGTGGCGCATCGGGCCAGAACTGCGAGACAAGCGCGCCAGCATCGACGACGCGTCCGGCGAGCCCCTGGTTCTGCGCCGGAGCGATCGGCTGCGAGATCCCCGCTCCCAGCACGGCCAGTGTCGGCCCACGTGCATCGAGCGCGCCTTGGTGCGCGACCGCGTCGATCCCACGGGCGAGGCCGGAGACCACGGTGACCCCCCGCGTCGCAAGCTCACCGGCGAGTTGACGAGCCACACGCAGCCCGACGTCTGAGGGTCGGCGGGTGCCGACCACCGCAATCGCCCGGCTGTCCTGGTCTCGCAGCGAGCCGCGCACGAACAGGAACGGGGGGCGGTCGTGCACCTCACGCAGGTTGAGTGGGTAGCCCGCGTCGAGGACCGTCACCAGATCCGCCCCGGACGTGGCCCACTGTTCGACGGCGCCGGCGGCCTGCTCGACGTCGGCCTCGCGGACCGCTTCGCTGAGGGAGACGGCCAGGTCCTCGTCGGCCGGCTCGAGGTATCCCCAGTCGCCCCGCACGATCGTCGATGCGCTGCCGGCGCGCTCGACGAGCCCAGCCACGCGGTGCCATCCCCCATCGGCCACGCGCAGCAGCGCGATCAGCGCGGCCTGCTCCCTCACGTCGACCACGACCACCCCCAAGATGAGAACATCAGTTCTATTCTATGCGGGGCTGGCCTGATGGCATGACAGGCGCCGCGCAGACGGGGAAGGAGACCGGGCAAACACGTCCCGGCTGGGGCTCAGCCTATGCCACGGGCCACCGCTTCGATTGGTGCAATCGGTGCGCTCGGCTAGCCGCTCGCGTCCACGCTCACGCCCCCGTCCACGTCGGGCGGACGGCGACGCCGGCTGCTTTCGTGACTCCGGCCGGCATCTCGGACGGCCGACTCGACGGTCCGAGTCGAAGCCTCATTAGCTCGATTCGCCTTGGCCACGCCATGCGACTCGATCAGATCGCGCAGCGTCGCAATGTGGGCCTCAGACCTGTCCACTGATGGGCGAATTTCAGCGGGATATGACTTCCTGATAAAAGTGAGTCCCTTGAGCCTCTCGACGAGTTCCAGGCAGCTCCGGGCAGCGTCGAGATGTTGCCGGTGCTCGTAAGTCAGCCCCAACCGGACAAGACCATCGAAGCACCCGATGCTGTGCTTGTAGGACTCTATCGCCTCACCAATCCGGCCCTGCGCGCGCAGTGCGTTGCCGAGATTTACGTGTGTCACGACGAGCGCTTCCAGGCGGTGATCCGCCAGGCTGACGCGATCGGCGGCGCGCAGGCCGATCCGGGCGGTCGCTTCCCAGGCGCCGACGTATCGGTGCGCCTTGAAGAACAAGGAGCAGCGGAACGACAGGGGCCAGGCGAGGTCGTAGAACCCTTCGCTGAAGGCTTGGATCACTGCGGTGACGAGGTTTGTGCGTTCACGCGGAAGTTGGTCGATTGCCTCAAGGGCTCCGGCGGCTCGCGCGGTCGCCCAGGGTGCCTCGCGCGTCAGGTAGTAGATGAGTGCTCTCTGGAGCGCCGCACGGCACTCCGCGTTCCCCTCCGCCGCACGCGCTCGGTCCTCGGCGAAGTGCCGATACATGGCAGGCATCCGGAAGTAGGCGCCGTCCATCTTGAGGAGCCGTGCATCGACGAGCACGTTGAGTGCACGCTCAGCGGTGTTGCGATCCCGGTTGGCGAGGGCCATCACGACGTCGGTATCCACGTCCGGGAGCAATCCGAGGAGGCGGAACAGGCGGGCCGCCTCGGGCGAGCGTTGTGCGAGCACCTCGTAGTGGAGCTGGAGGCTTTTCGAGAGCTTGGGGTTTTCCAGGACGTCCGCCTCGGATCCCCCCTGACGCAGCTTCGTCACGATCTCGGCGAGCGATAGGGCGGCTACGTGCGGCGCGCTCATCCAGGCTGCGACGCTCGCGATCACCGCGGGACGACGTTCACACCAGTCCACGATTTCTATCGCGCTCGGGTCTTCCACCGTCCACGTACGGGATGAGCGGTCCAGCTTGCGGAGCAGCTCGACCGCGTCTGGCTGGCTGAAAGTGCCCAGATCACAGCGGCGGTCGGAGCCCAGGTCGGCGAGCGACCGACTGCTGGTGACGATTGCCGCACAGCCCTTCTCGGGGGGCAGGAACAGGCGCGCCTGCTCAGCGTTGGCGGCGTTCTCGATGACCACGAGCGCCCGCTTGCCATGGAACCAGGAGTAATAAAGCTTCAGGGCCAGCTCGGATGTCTCGGGGATTCCGCTGAGAGGCACGCCTTGGGCCCGTAACAAGTCCGTAAGCCCGTCAACGACAGCGTGAGATGGCTTAAGCGGTCCGCCGAGGTCAATGACGAACCAACCGTTCGGATACTTCGACTCAATCTGATGCGCGAGATGGATGGCAAGCTGCGACTTGCCGCCCATCGGCGATCCCGTGATCACCACGGTCGCCGCGGTGGTGCTCGCGGACTCAGGATCACGGTCGAGGGCTCCGAGCAGCTGGCTCTGCTCATCAGCGCGGTCGGTGAAGTCCAGGTTGTCAGCCGGAAGCTGAAAGAGCGCTTCCCTGCACTCCCGGAACACGAGCAGCCGATCGAGCGAGGCAACACGCCTGGGGTCTTCGTCGAACAGCGACTTGATGCGGTCGCGGAGGACTCGGGGCCAGTCCGCGCGGTGAGGGTCCTCCATGAGATCGCTGAGTGTTGAGTCGCCTTTACCGAGCCACTTCTTTACAAGCCGCCAGAGCGGGTCGGCGATGTCATCGATGGCGTTGTCCTTGACGCCCTCGGCGATTTCTCTGAGCAGCCAGGCGACGAGGCCGGCAACCAAGCTCGGATCCACGAGGCCCACGTCCCTTCGGGAGACGACCCGTCAGCCTGGAGCGTACGGCAGGCAGTCCCTGGTGAACAGGCCAGGTTCGGGCGTTGGGGCAGGAAACGCAACGTGGCCAGGGAATCGCACGCGCCAGCGACGATCCCGTACACTCTATTGTCAGCCAGATGTACGGTAGGATGGCGCCATGAGCGAAGTCGGTGCTGCTGATCTGCGACGAAACCTTCGGCATTGGCTGAAGCGGGCGCGTGAGGGCGAAACGGTCGTCGTCACCGAGCGCGGGCTGCCCGTCGCCCGCCTCACCGGGATCGACGAGGCCGACTTGATCGAGCGTCTGACGGCGGAGGGGCTGCTCAGCATGCCGCAGTCGCCGCGCAGGCCGCGCGCTGCCGAGACGCCGAAGATCCGCCCGCGCGACGGCGACGTGTCCTCGTTTGTGGTCGAAGAGCGCGACCGCAAGCGGTGAGCGCTGCCTACTTCGACGCGAGCGGACTCGTAAAGCTGCTGGTTGTCGAGGACGGAAGCCAGTTGGCTGACGACGTCTGGGATCGCGCCGACTTGGCCGTGAGCAGCCGGCTGGCAGCTCCCCAGGTCCGCGCTGCGCTTGCCGCGGCCCGGCGTGGTCGGCGAGTAAGCCCGGCGCAGGAGCGTGCGGCCAGCGAGACCTGGCGCGCATACGACGAAGCGCTCCGATACCTGCCGTTGACCGCCACGATCGCAGCGCGAGCCGGTGACCTCGCGAGCCGTCACGCGCTGAGCGGCGCTGACGCGGTTCACCTTGCGACGGCGCTCGTTCTTGCGCCGATCAATGTCCTTGTCGTCACCTGGGACCGACGTCTGCACCTGGCAGCCCTTGCGGAAGGCCTGGCCGTGGCTCCGGCCGAACTCGACGCTGTCAAGCCACCGAGCTGGTGAGCTCGTAGGCGGCGATGCCCCGGGTGCCCATGGGAACGGCTACGGGCCCTTGACGAGGCCGATCACGTTGCCTTGGGGGTCGGCGAACAAGGCGATCGTGACGGTGTCGGGGATCTCGGTGACCGGCATGACGACGGTGCCGCCCATCTGCTCGACGCGGTCGAGGTACGCCTGCGGGTCGTCGACCGCGATGTAGATCCGCACGCCCGTACAGTCCTGGCCTGCGCCGATGCCGCCGCCGATGCCGCCCTCGGCGCCCGTGTCGACCATCCCGTAGTTGAGCGGGTTGTTCGCGTCGATGTTCCAGTCGAACAGGTCCCGGTAGAAGGACTGGAGCGCCTCGCCGTCCGTCCCAAGGATCTCGAAGTGCACGACTGGCCTGCCCATTGCCCGCCCTCCTGATGGTCTGCATGCAACGTCCGGTGAGCGTATCCGATCGGGCTGCGTCAGATGGCGCTTCTCGGCTCAGCGGGCGGCGGCGGTCGCGGCGACCACCGGCGCGGACCGGGCGGCGGCGCGCAGCGACCGGTAGAGCAGGGCGGGGTCGCCGAGGCGGCGGCGCAGCGCCCGCTCCAGGCCGCCGATCGGGTAGAGGTTCTGGGGCGCGCGCGGGTCCTTGTGCCCGGCGGAGGCGTAGGCCGGGAGCGTCGCCGTGGCGAGGTCCGCGAGCCGTCGGGCGTCGGCCACCGCGAGGTCGGCGGAGACCTCGGCGCGGACCACGCCGGCCCACGGGTGGCCGTTCGGGCCGGGCAACCGCAGGTACCAGGAGCACCGGCTCCACGAGGTCGTCATCGCGAACAGCGGGGTGCGCTCGCCCGGCGCGAGCCGCCCGACGACGTGGGCGACCGTGGCTGGCAGGTAGGACACCCGGTGGGTCTTCACGAACCCGACCGCGTTGGGCAGGTCCTGGCACCCGCGCAGCGGCCCGTCGATGACGAGCAGCTCGGCGTCCGGCGCTCGTGCGGTGACCCCGATCTCCAGCTCGCGCATCCGCTGCTGCAGGGCGAGCTGGAGGGCCTCTGCGCCCTCGCCCGGCCTGGTCGCAGGCTGGTACGTGACGTGCCGCGCGTCGATCGGCTCGAGGTCACCGGCCGAGCAGAGGACCTCGCGGCGCACCTCGACGCGCTCGACCTTTGCAATCCCCGCCTCCCGGCGGTCACTGTCGCGACCGCCCTCACCCGCACCTGTGCCGTTGCACCGCACGACCCCGGCGGCGTAGCTCGCGCACAGGCCCAGCCGGGCCTGCCCGTCGCCGCCAGTGACCCACACCTGCGCGTCGACCCGGCGGACCCCGTCGATGAAGCCGACCGTCCGGGCCGGCGCGACGCCGACCACGCGGACGGGCGCCCAGCTCGCCTCGGGCCGCTCGACGCCGATCTCGACCTGCGCGTCGCTGGGATCCAGCTCGCCGACCGACGCGCCGTAGTCCGGCGCCCAGGGCTCGACCGCGAACCGCACCGTCTACTCCACCCTTTCGACCGTCGAGGTCGACGGCGTCCGGCGGACCTCGAACCGGACCGGCACCCGGTCCGCGAGCTCGCGCACGTGGGTGATCAGCCCGACCGTCCGGCCGCGCGCGCCCAGCTCCTCGATCGCGGCGGTCACGGCGTCGAGCGTCTCGCCGTCCAGCGTGCCGAAGCCCTCGTCGAGGAAGATCGACTCCAGGCGCCCGTCGCCGGTCGCGGTCAGCTCGGCGAGCTGCTCGGCCAGCGTCAGCGCGAGCGCGAGCGAGGCGAGGAACGTCTCCCCGCCCGACAGCGTGCGTGCGGGTCGGCGCTCGTCGGCGTTGCGGTGGTCGACGACCTGGAACTGCGCCGCCGCGTCGAGGTCGAGCGAGTACTGCCCGGACGAGAGCTGCCGCAGCACGCCGCTCGCGCCGTCGACGAGCCGGCCGAGCGCCTCGTCGAGCAGCCACTGCTCGAACCGGTTCGCCGCGAGGTGCCGGCCGAGCGCTTGGGCGACCTGGTGGCGCTCGGTCTCGCGCGTCACCTGGGCGCGCAGGTCGGCGGCGCGCGACCGGTCGGCGCGCAGCCGGTCGAGGTCGGCCTCCGCGCGTGCGAGAGCCTCGAGCACGCCCGACGCGAGGTCGGCCCCGCCGACCTCGAGGCCGCACGCCGCGCACGCGGCGACGAGCTGGCCGTGAGCGCGCCGGTACTCGTCCCGCAGGGCGGCGGCCCGCTCGCCGGCGCTGGCGGCCACCGCGCGCTCGGCGGGCTCGAGGCTTTGCGCCCACTCCACGAGCGACGACCAGGCCGCGGCGAGGTCACCGCGGTCCGCCGCAGGCGGGTCGAGGGCGGCCACCGTGTCCCTGACCTCGTCGAACCGGCGCCATGCCTCGGACAGGCGCCGCTCGGACTCGCGCTGGCCGTCCCGGGCCGACCGGGCCGCAGACCGCGCGGCCTTCTCCACCGCCCGGGCTTGCGCCACCGCGGCCTCCGCGGCGGTGACGGCCGCGAGGAGGCGCTCCAGCTCGGCCGGATCAGGGTGGCCCGCGAGCGCGCGCGCCAGCTCGGCGATCTGGCCGCGCCGCGCCTGCGCGGTGCTGTCCGCCGCAGCCGCCGCCCTGGCGGCGCGCTCACACTCGGCGGCGGCAGCCCGCCGGGCGTGCTCCGCGTCTGTCAGCGCGACGGGCGCGGCGCGTGCGGGCAGCACGCCCACAAGCTGCGCGCACACTGGGCATGGCTGGTCGGCGACGAGGTGGCGGGACAGGTCGTGCGCGGCGTGCTCGCGGCGCAACGCCTCCAGCCGCCCCTCGGCCCGGTCGAGCGCGGCGCGGGCCGCCGCGGCCTCGGCCTGGGCGCGCTCGGCGGCCTCGGTGAGCGCCGGCATGCCGGCGGCCAGGTGAGCGCGCTCGGCGTGAGCGCGCCGGGCCAGCTCGATCCCCGTGCGGTCCCCGAGCGCGGCCAGCGCCTGTTCGGCCTGGCCGAGCGCCTGTTCGGCCCGCTCGTGGCGCGCCTGGGCGGCCAATGCCTCAGCGGCGGCGCGGGCGCCCGCGCCGGTGAGGGCGTCGAGGTCGTCGGGCAGGGTCACGGTGGCGAGCAGGCCGGCGCGCTCGGCTGCGGCCTCGCCGTCGGTGACGATCCGCCGGCCCTTGGCGAGCAGCTCGTCGAGGCGCGGCGTGACCGCCTGGATCTGGTTGCGCAGGGCGCGCAGCCCCCCGATCCGCGCTCCGGCCGCGGCAACCGCGTCCTCGGTCGCGCCGTCGAGCTGGGCGAGCTGGCCGGCGGCGGCCTGGGCCAGCGCGCCGGCCGCCGCGGCCCGCTGGTTCGCGGCCTGGCCCATGCGGCGGTAGACGTCGAGCTCGAGCAGGCGGACGAGCAGCTCCCCCCGCCCTTTCGGCGTGTCCTTCAGGAAACGCGCGAACTCGCCCTGGGGCAGGACGACGCAGGTCGTGAACTGCTCGTAGGTCAAGCCGAGCAGCGTCTCGACGGCCTTCGTGACCCCGTCGGCGTCGCCGGCCAGGACCTCGCCGTCCTGCTCGAGCCGGGCCTCGGCGGTCGAGGCGCCCTGGCCGGACCGGCGCACGACCCGGACCGCGGTGTACGCGCGGTCGCCGACGGTGAAGTCGAAACGGATCCGGGCCTGGAGCCGGCCGGCGCTGATCACCGGCGCGACCATGCGCCCGTCGAGCCGTGGCACCCTGCCGTACAGGGCGAAGCACAGCGCGTCGATGATCGAGGTCTTGCCTGCTCCGGTCGGCCCGACGAGCGCGAACAGGTCGGCGTCCGCGAAGTCGACCGCCTGGGGCTCGCGGAAGGCGGTGAAGCCGGCCAGCTCAAGTCGGGCCGGGCGCATGGACGTCCCCCAGCAGCTCGGCGAACAGGGCCCGGACGCGCTCGTCCTCGGCGGCGCGCTCGGCGAGGTACTCGGCGAACAGCTCGCCCGGACAGCGCCCGAGCCGGACCGGCCGACGCTGGGCGGCTTGGGCCTCCGGGGTCTCGACGGCGACCTCGACGGCGTCGGGGAACAGCGCGCGGACCGCGTCGGCCAGGCCGGCGCGCGCCTGTCCGCGGACGACGACGCGCAGGTGGTCGTCGCCGGTCTGGGCGGCGAGCGCCTCCAGCTCGTCGATGCCGCCGCGGATCGTCCGCAGCCGCCGCCCGGCCGAGAGCCGGACGGTGCGGACCTCGGCGGGGGTGCCGGGACGAGCCTCGACGAGCAGGACCGCCTTGTCGTCGCCGGTCTCGCCGAAGTCGAGCTGGAGCGGCGACCCGCTGTAGTGCACCGGGCAGGCGGCTGGGATCCGCTGTGCCCGGTGGAGGTGGCCGAGCGCCACGTAGTGGGCCGCGGCCGGGAACGCTGCGGCCGAGACGGCGTAGTCGAAGATCGTGTGCGCCGCGCGCTCGCCGCCGCCGAGCGTCCCGCCCGCGATGAGCAGGTGCGCGCAGACGAGGTTGACCGTGTCGGGGGTGAAGGCGCTGGTCATCTGGGCGACCACGTGCCGGACGCCCGCGTCGTAGCGGCCCGCGTGCTCGTCGGCGTCGAACGCCATGAGCTGGGCTGCGCGGATCAGGTGGCGCTGGGAGAGAAACGGCACGAGCGCGACGCGCGCGGTCTCGCCGTCCCGGGCGCGCAGGGTGAGCACCCCGCCCTCGTCGGGCCGGGCGAGCACGCCGCGCGCGTGGACGCCGCGGCTGGCCAGCAACGGGGCGACCGCCGCGAGCCGGTGCGGGTGGTCGTGGTTGCCGGCCACGGCCACCACGTGGGCGCCGGTGTCGGCGAGGTCGCAGAGCGCGCGGTAGACGATCCGCTCGGCCTCCGGCGTCGGCGCGGCGGTGTCGAACTGGTCGCCCGCCACCAGGACGAGGTCGACGCGCTCCGCCCGGGCGATCCGCGCGATCTCGGCGAGCACCGCCTCGTGCTCGTCCGCCCGGCTGCGCCCCCGGATCGTCCGGCCGACGTGCCAGTCCGACGTGTGAAGAATGCGCACAGCCCAAGCAGGATAGCCCCCGGTGGCCGGGCACCCGGTGAGGCCCGACCGCGGCGGAGCAGGGGACACGCAGGCGCGCACCAGCCGGCGTGCGCTGCGGTGCTGGTCAGGCCCGGCCGAGGCGCTCGTCGAGCTTGGCCAGGCACGCCGACCCGGCGTAGCGCTTCGGGAACCGCACGCGTATTTCGTGGATCCGCTCGACGGCATTCATGGCGCCGTGCTCACGGCCGAGATCGAACGACGCTCCCAGGTCCGCGCACGCCGCCTCCGGATCTGGCGCTTTTTTCACCAGATGGGCCTCACCCCGGTAGGCGAGCACGCAGGCGCGGCCCCGCGGATCGGGTGGGTCAGCAACGGCGGCGAAGGCCTCGAGGGCCTCGTCGCCGCGCTTCAATGCCGTCAACCCCACGGCAAAATCCACATCGGGCGAGCAGGGCCAGCCGGCGTAGCGCATGAGGAACCCCGCCTCATCAGCCGTCCCAGACCACAGCTGACCAGCGCGATGCATGTGCGTCAAGAAGCCGCGGGCGTCGTCGGCGAGCGCGAGTCGGTTGGCGTGCCAGCTGTGCAGCCACCCCTGTGTGTCCCTGTCGGCGTTGGGTGCAAGGTCCACAGCCTGGGCCATCATGCTCGCGGCCCGGCCGCCCGGCTCGCGGTGCGCCATGCTGGCCACGCCGAGGGTTTGCGCGTGGAGGATGTCGTTGCGGCTGTCCTCGGCGATGTCTGTGGCGAGCGCGGCGTAGCGGCGGGCGTTGGCGTGATCGCCGGCGATGAACGCGAGCAGGCCGGCTTGCGCGTGCGAGCCGGCGCTGACCACGTACAGGCGGCGCTCGAGGTTCGGGGAGGCCGGCTGGTCGAGCAGGCCGTACAGCGTGTCGGCCTGGTGAGCGACCAGGCCGAACAGCCTGGCGGGTCGGGTGGTGAAGTGCAGCAGCGCGTACGCGTCGGCGATCTGCTCATGGTCGGCGATCAGTCCGGCGTCGATGCGCTCCTGGGTGACGATGCGCTCGACGGAGGCGTCCAGCGCGCCGAGCGCCTCTGGAGGGACGACCAAGCCTCCGAACGCGGCCCCGATCGCCTGGTTGGCGGTCCGACGGTCCACCTCAACCCCCTCGCCTGGCTCCGGGGAGACCAGCGAGTCGAGCGTAGGTGTGTGGACCAGCGCGCACCATTCAGCGTCGGACACGGCCAACGCGTCGACCAGAGCGAGCAGGTTCGGCCAGGTCGGCTGGCGCACCTCCCGCTCGTACTCGCTGATGCGCTCGGCGGTCAGGCCGCAGTGGCGGTCGCGCTCCTCGCAGCGGGCGCGCAGGCCCTCTTGGGTGAACCGGCGGAGTATGCGCAGCTCAGCGAGCACTTTGCCGTTGATCGCGACCCGCTGTCCCATGATCGTGCTCCCGTTGTGTGGTGTTCCGGACGAAGAGCGTCTTCTACCACATGAGCCGGTGGGGGAGCCGGTGGGGATGGAGTGCGCGCCGCGCGTTGCGGATCCTCATAGGCATGCACGCACAGCGGTCCGGCGTCGATGGTGACGCACCCCGATGAAACGCCATCACGTCGAACTCGCCTGGGAAGCCCCCGGCAAGCTCTCCGCGCGCTGCCGGTGCGGCTGGGTCGGCGACCGTTACGTCGGCGACGGCGCGCGGTGGGCCGCCGAGCGTGACGCCAGAGCGCACGAGCAAGCCGTGCGAGAGGGCAGACGGCCCACCCACGGCCGAACCACGGCCGAACCAGAACAGGAGGATCAGCGGTGAACCCTGCGCATCGTCCGCACTGTCCAAGCGAGCCCTCGAGCCTGTCCGACTGGGTCGACGAGCTGCCCGCCTGGCGGGCCA
>JBOGEB010000049.1:0-25169 GCA_050743125.1 Egibacteraceae bacterium | reverse complement strand
TTTTTGGTCGTGTCGCCGGCAGTGTCCAGCCTGGGCAGGGGCCACGGCAAACCGGCGGGTACCGTTGGCTCGATGCTCCGGGTCCCACCGCCGTGTAACGAGCCGGTGCGCTCCTACGCTCCGGGCAGCGCCGAGCGCGCCGCGCTGGAGGCCCGGCTCGCCGAGATGGCCAAGGAGCGCGTCACGGCGCCGCTGCGGATCGGCGAGGAGTGGGTCGAGACCGGGGACACCTTCGAGGTGCGGGCCCCGCACCGGCGGGACCTGCCCCTCGCCGACGTCCACGCGGCCGGGCCGGACCACGTCGCCCGCGCGATCGAGTGCGCACGCACGGCGGCCGGCGACTGGGCCGGGATGCCTTGGCACGAGCGCGCCTCGGTGTTCCTCCGCGCGGCTGAGCTGCTCGCGGGGCCGTGGCGGGACACCGTCAACGCCGCGACGATGCTCGGCCAGTCGAAGTCGGTGCTCCAAGCCGAGATCGACGCCGCCTGTGAGCTGGTGGACTTCTGGCGCTTCAACGTCGCGTTCGCGCACGCGCTCCGCGCCGACCAGCCCGACTCGGCGCCCGGGACGTGGAACCGGACCGACTACCGGCCGCTCGAGGGGTTCGTCCTGGCGATCACGCCGTTCAACTTCACGTCGATCGCCGCCAATCTGCCGACCGCGCCCGCGCTGATGGGCTGCGTCAGCCTGTGGAAGCCGTCCGAGAAGCAGGCGCTCGCGGCGCACCACCTGATGGAGCTGCTCCGGGCGGCGGGGCTGCCCGACGGGGTCGTGAGCCTGCTCCACGGCGACGGCGCGGCGATCAGCGACGCGGCGATGGCCCATCCCGACTTCGCGGGGCTCCACTTCACCGGCTCGACGGCGGTGCTGCGCACGCTGTGGCGCAAGATCGGCGAGCGCATCGAGACCTACCGCAGCTATCCCCGCATCGTCGGCGAGTCCGGCGGGAAGAACTTCGTGGTCGCGCACCCCTCGGCGGACGTCGATGCGCTCGTCGTCGCGCTGGGGCGGGGCGCGTTCGAGTATCAGGGGCAGAAGTGCTCGGCGGCGTCGCGCGCGTACGTCCCGCGCTCGCGGTGGCCAGCCGTGCGCGACGGGATCGCCGACCTTGCGCGGAGCCTCCCGATGGGCGACGTCGCCGACCTGCGCATCTTCATGGGCGCGGTGATCGATCATGCCGCGTTCGCCCGGATCACCGACGCGGTGGGGCGCGCGGCGCACGAAGGCGCCGAGGTGCTCGTCGGCGGTGGCTCGGACGACCGCGAGGGCTGGTTCGTCGAGCCGACCGTGCTCGTCACCGAGGATCCGGGGTCACCGACCATGGCGCGGGAGCTGTTCGGCCCGGTGCTCACCGTGTTCGTCTACGACGACGCGGACTGGGAGCGGACGCTGGAGCTCGCCGACCAGACCAGCCCGTACGCGCTGACCGGGGCGGTGTTCGCGCTCGACCGCACGGCGGTCCGCCAGGCGACCGAGCGCCTGCGGCACGCGGCGGGCAACCTCTACGTGAACGACAAGCCGACCGGCGCCGCGGTCGGGCAGCAGCCGTTCGGCGGCGGGCGCGCGTCAGGGACGAACGACAAGGCCGGCTCGATGCTCAACCTTGCCCGCTGGGTGTCACCGCGGGTGATCAAGGAGACGTTCGTGCCGCCGACCGACTGGCGCTACCCACACATGGGTCTATGAGCACTATGAGGTTCCGAGGACGGGCAGCGCCACCTGGATCGCATCTCGCCTTGCGGCGGTACCGGATCAGGAGGTAGGAGACGAGCGCCGTTGTGGTAATCGGGGACGAGACCGTGGGTGAGTTCGGGCGGGATACCAACTCGGGACGGCTTGTAGGACGGCTGCACGCGCGCAGGGCGTCGCTCGACTCGGTGGCCGTTGCCCGAGTGCGCGTTGCACCGGCCACTCGCGACGGACGGCTGGAGTTCGTCGTGACCGCGCATAATTCGGCGGCGACCGTCGAGGCGTGCGTGCGGTCGCTGCTCGCGCTGCGGCGTACCTGGCGGGTCACCGTGGTCAACGACGCGTCCCGCGACGAGACGGGGACGGTCCTGGCGAGGATCGACGATCCGCGGGTCCGGGTGATGACGGTCGGGTATCGGAGTCGGGCGAAGGCTTCCAACACGGGGTTCCGGCAAGCCGAGGCCGAGTACGTGTGCTCAGTCGATGCGGATGTTCGGTATATGGAGGACCGCTTCGACGACTTACTCCCGCTGCTGGACCGGTTCCCGCTGCTGATGCTCACCAACGATCCGGCCGACGCGCAGGCCTGCGAGGTGCGGCTCGGCGCGGGCTTCATGGCGCCGCGAAACTCGTTCGTGTTCTCGCGGCGGCAGCTTCCCGAGCTGGCGTTCGCGGAGGTCTACCCAAAGACGGGCGGGGAAGACACGGACTTGGCGCTCCGACTGCTCAAGGCGGGAGTAGCGCTGGGGGCCGTCTACGGCGGCTATATGCATGCCCGTGTCGAGGGGCGGATGGGGCTGCGGCGGCGGGTGCACTTCCATCTTTGGAACGTGATCACCTACCTGCGGCATCTGGAGGTGCCGATGTGCCGGGAGCGGTTGACGGAGATCGCGCGGCACCCGCTGCGGCGTCTGGCCGCGTCGTTGCGGCAGGAGTACGGGCGTGGTCGCGCTGAGTCGTGAGCGCTACAGCAGCAGCGTGCGGTAGGTGATCGAGCCGCGCAGCCGGGCAGCGTGGACTGCGATGACGTAGGCGACGCCGCCGAGAACGCTGAGGAGCTGGCTGGTCAGGCCGCGGCTGGGGATGAGGACGACGCCTTGCGGGCTGGACAGTTCGAGGCGACCGCCCCGTCGCCAGAGTCCCGTGGCGCGCCTGAAGTCCTCGACAGGGTTGACGAGGCGGCCGGCGACGACGTGGAAGTCGCAGGCGAAGCGCGCGGGATGGCGGCGGAATAGCAGCGGGTCGAGCTGGTGGACCGCCACACGATGGTGAGCGTAGGCGATGGCACCGCGCAGGCCGGGCAAGCGGGGTTGCCGGTGTTCGTAGCTGGTGTGTAGGTGAGCGAGGTGGACGCCGGTTTGGCCATGGTCCTGGAGCCGGTAGTGCAGATCGGAGTCGTCGCGGAAACCGGAGCCGAACCGGTTGAACGCCATGCTGAACCCACCGACTGCTCGGACGACGTCGCGCCGATAGAGGGTGCCCATGCCGCCGTGCGGGCCGTACAGCGAAACGAACGGCACCTCAGGCTCAAGGTGATCGAGCATGCGGCGGACCACGGTGGGATCACGAAGGATGAAGTCGCCGCCCAGTAGCAGGACCAGCTCGTGGCGGGCAAGCTCGATGCCGTGTTGCCGGCAAACGACGCCCCCGGCCTGCTGGAAGCGCACCACTCGCCAAGGCAGGTCCGACCTGTTCTCGGCGGTGGTGTGCACGATGGGCACAGTGGCGTCGGTCGAGCCGTCATCGACTACGATGACCTCGGTGGGGATACCGTCGAGCTGCTGGGCGAGAACCCCGCGGAGGCAGGCTTGGACGGTCGCGGCGTGCTGATAGGTGTTGACGACGAACGAGATGCCAGGCGGGGCCGAGTCGGAGGCAGCAAGGCTGGGCATCCGCGCTCGGGCACCCTCAGACGCGGCAGCGGGCAAGGTAATAGACGAGCTTGCCGAACTCCGTGAGCTGCCCGCGCAGGATCCGCCACGCTGGAGGCGTCCCGTTGGCGGATTCCCATGTCAGAACGTCGATCGTGATGGGAAGCTCGGCGAACACGCGGCAGAAGGCCAGGCGAGCCCGGTCGGCCTGGTATGCGGCGGTCACGACCAGCAGCGAGGTGAACCGGTGCTGCGCGATGAGGGCGCGTGCCGCAAGGGCATCTTGGTAGGTGGACGTGCTTGCCGGCGCGGGAAGGATGCGGCCGGCCAGATCAGAGGCGGGGTCGATCCATTCGTGCTCCCCGGTGACGGCGACGTATCGAGCCCAGCCTCTGCGGATCAGCTCAACCGCAACGGGATGGCGGGCGGGCTTGTCGCCGGCGAGGATCACGAGCAGGTCGTAGCGACCAGGAACGCTCACGAGCCTCGCCCTCGTTGCTGCAAGCTGGCCTGGAAGGCCACCAGCTCGGCACGGACCTGGTCGACGATGCGTGATGGCGGATCGAACGGGCGCAAAGCGGCCGGGTCACAGGCGAGGAGCCTTGGGAGGTCGGCAACGTCCAAGCTGGTAAATAGCGCGCCTTGGCGGGCGAGTTCAGTGCAGATCTCGACCTGATGGTTGTTGTGGTGCTCCCCGTAGCGGCGTAAGCGAGGGATTGCGATCACCCGCTTACGTCGTCGCAGCGCACGAAGCAGCGTGCCGATTCCGCCGTGGCTGATGACGAGCGTGGCCTGGTCCAGGAGCGCGGCGAACTCCGGGCCGGTGCAGTAGGCGAACTGCCGGCAGCCGCGGCAGCGGTAGGTGGAGGTGCCCGCCTGGACGACCACCTCGTCCGCGTCGAACATGCCGGCGGCATGAATCTGGTCGACGGCGCCAAGCAGCCGGTCGAACGGCATCGTGTGGGTGCCGACGGTGACGAGGATCACAGCAGGAGCCCCGCGTGCTCGGCGTTCGGGTAGTGGCGTTGCAGCGACGGCCACTGGATGAAGAACCGGTGGGCGAGGAAGCGAAACAGCCTCCCCGACCGCGAAGGGGTCATGACCTGGGCTGAGCACTCGATGAAGATCACCCGGCCGCCGCGGGCTCGGATCAGCAGCGCCAGCGGCAGCCCGGTGAGCGGCCCGGTCGTGATCAGGGCGTTCGGGCGCTCCGCAGCGTAGATCCGCACGCTCTGGATAATGAGCTGGGCCAGCGCGACCACCCGGCGGAGCCGGCCCCCGAGACCATAGTCTGGCATCCACCAAACCCGGCCCAGCGGATCGTGGCGGCGCGCGGCGCTGTGGTTGAGGACGAAGAAGTGCGGCAGGTCGGCGTAGGCGGGCCGCAGGCTGAGCAGCTCGTCGAGGTGCCCGCCAGGCGCGGCGGCAAGGCAGAGGCGCAGCTCGGGCTGGGTGGCCATCAGGCTATGGACTCAGTGCGGGCGGCTGCTGGCGACGGTCTCATAGAGCTGGAGCAGCCGACTAGCCATCTGGTCGCTGGTGTAGTGCTCCCAGAACGCGTGCTGTCCATTGGCACCGAGCCGGGCGCGCTCGGCTGGGTCGTCCAGCAAGGCGTTGATCGCGGTGGCGAGCGCCGCGGCGTCGTTAGGAGGCACAATCCGACCGCTTCGGGCAGTGCGGACCAGCTCATCCAGGCCCGTCCCCAACTGGGACACGACGACCGGTTTGCCGACCGCCATCGCCTCCAGCACGCTTATCCCGAACGACTCACTGATAGTCGAGGAGGGCAGCACCACCACCGCGCAGTCGCGCAGGTGCCGTGCGAGCGTCGCGTCGTCGGCGTCGCGGATGAACATGACCTTCCCGGTCAACCCGTCGGCTTCGACGCGCGCCCGCAAGCTCAGGTACAGCGGCCCATCGCCGAGGAGCAGCACGTCACCGTGGAGAGCGGGGGCGGCGGAGAGCAGCGTGTCGAGGCCCTTGTAGTAGACGAGCCGTCCGACAAACAGCACCTGTGATGTCTTGTCGGTGACAGCCTCGGCGACGGGGCCGGGGGGTGCAAGTCGAGCAGGGTCGATCCCGTAGGGAATAATGCAGACCTTCTCGCGGTATGGGCCCAGACCGAACAGGCGGGCGTTCGACAGCGTCGAGACAACGATCCTGTCCGCGCGGCGCAGCACGCGGTGGGTGAGCACGGCGTGGGGGCGTTGCAGCAGCCCATAGCGCGTACTGGTGGCATGCACACTGACGATGACCGATGCGCGAGTGTGCAGCAGGGCCACCAGCAGCGCGGCCCAAGGGTTGGGTAGGTGCACGTGGATGATCTCGGCCGTGCGGCGCTCGCGCCAATAGGCGCGCGCCAACGCCACAGACATCGGCGCGGAGGCAACGACTGCGGTGGTACGCCTCCGCCGGAGCATGACCCCTGCCGACAGTCGTTCGTCGCTGGACTGTGGGGCGTAGCAGTAGCAGTCAACCGCCACCCTGCGGTTATGCCGGTCCAGCGTGTTGACCGCCAGGGCAGCCAGAAGCTCATGAACGACTGTCTCGATCCCGCCGCGCACAGGTGGTGCGTATTTGGCAAGGTGCAGCACTTGCAGCGGCGAAGACTCATACATCGGCGACGCTCCCGTGAGGGCGGCGGTGGCTCATCGGGCGTGACCGTCGTGCGGGACGGCCCCTGAGTGCTACTCGATCAAGAGGTGCGGGGCGGGTCAAGGGCGGTGCAGATCAGCCCCCAGGGGAGATCCTGCACGCGGGTCATGACCACCGTCGCGCGACGGTCGCCTTGGAGCTTGAGGCGGCGATGGATCTGGTCGACGTCGCCGGCGAGGCCGCGGCGCCGGAGGTCGACCGCGCCGATCCCCAGGGCACGCAGCCGCCGGGCGAAATGCTTCTCGTTCCAAGGAGCGGACTCGATCACGCGCAGGGTCCGCGCGAACGGGCTGCGCACCTCGTCGGGTGAGGACAGGAACGCGATCTGCTCGTCGATCTTCCAGGAATCCAGAGTCCGGGCTAGCTCCTCGACCAGCCCGGCGCGGGTAACCGCCGGGTTGGGGTCGAGCAGGAACGCTCCCGGTGGTCGGATCTCGACGGCCGGGCCGGGCGCGGATCGTAGGGTGTCGCCTGCCGGCAGAATCGTCGCCCTCCGAACTGTGGTGGCCAGGGCAGGTGACCACAGTACGGCCTCCTTCAGGTCGCGGCGGTCAGCGACGAACTCGAGCTCCCAGCCGGCCGGAACCATGTCGTGTGGCAAGCCAGGGGCGGCCTTGATCCCGACCATCGACACCCGGTCCGCTAGGGCCAGGCACCAGTCCAGTGGCGGCTCGCTGTGGCCCGTACGCAGCCGATGGTCTCCAGAGCGGCGGGCCGGGTCGATGAACACGGCGTCGATGCCTGCCAGATCCACGTCGCGGACGTCGGCGTGGACGGTGGTGACCGCATCGCCAGCGCCGTAGACCTCGGCGTTGAGCTTGGCCATGCGCAGGTGCAGCGGGTCGAGGTCCACGGCGAGCGCCGCTCGCCCCTGAGCCAGCGCGATGAGGTCCCCACCGATGCCGGTGCACAGATCAGCGATATGCCGGGCGCCGGTGTACCGGCGGGCGCGGTGCTGGGCGGTCAGCTCCGGGGACGCCTGTTCCAGCCCTGGTCGGGTGAAGAACATTCGCATCGCTTGGGTGAACTTGGTCCTGGCCTTCAGGCGCAGCTCATGCTGGGCAAGCGCCGCGGCGACCAGATCGGCCGGATAGGTGCGGCGCAGCTCAGCTCCGAGTCGCAGGCTCGTGTCCGAGGCCAGCTCTTGGCCCGCAAGACGGTCGAGCACCGCCTGACCCTGCGGGGATAGCAGGGCCTCGAGTTGCGTCATCGTGCCGGTTGTGCCAGGCGCGGCTGCTGCTTCTGCAATACGACCAGGTCACCGGCATGGTCGCCCCAACCATACTTGAGGGTGTGCCGGACCTCGTCGATGAGCTGGATCACGCCGGGGAAGTTTGCAGAGTGGTCATGGAAGGCGACGTATCCGCCTCCGGTGATCCACGGCGCGAAGTGCTGAAAATCGGCGCGGACGCTGTCGTAGTCGTGCAGGGCGTCGATGAGCAGCAGCCCGATAGGCTGGCGCCAAGAAACGTTGGTGGAGCGTTCCCGGACGACCTGTACCGCCTCCCGCATGCCAGCAGCGGTCAGGTTGCGCAGGAACGCCTCGTATGTGGGGGAACCGCGTTGGTCGGGGCGGCCGGCCAGTGAGATCACCCCGTCGTGGGGGTCGATCGCGACGACCTGTCCGGCGGGGCGCAGGGCGCGTATGGCACTGGCCAGCAGCACAGTCGATCGGCCGCAGTAGCTGCCGATCTCGACCACGGCAGGCTCGTCGGGCAGGTCACACAGCGCCCAAGAGGCGGTAAGCAGGAGCAGCGTAGCCTCCTCGTCAGTGAACCAGCCCGTAATCGGCCGCATCAGCTCCAGCGCCGCGTCGATGTTCAGAGGGATACGCGGCGAAGCGAGGTAATCCCGCATCCGTGGCACCTCCAGCAGGCAGGAATTAGTAGGCTCCTCCTGGGTCGACCCCCATACTGCCCGGTAGAGCAGCCCAGTGGGGACATTGAGCGCTCGGGCGAGGGCCTTGCGGTCGCGCAGGTACAGCTTCGTGTTCGATGCTCCGCCCACGCAGTTCGTGGACCTCCAGTGTCCGCTGTCCGCCTGGAGAGCGCGGACGGCAAACCGGCGGGTACCGTTGGCTCGATGCTCCGGGTCCCACCGCCGTGTAACGAGCCGGTGCGCTCCTACGCTCCGGGCAGCGCCGAGCGCGCCGCGCTGGAGGCCCGGCTCGCCGAGATGGCCAAGGAGCGCGTCACGGCGCCGCTGCGGATCGGCGAGGAGTGGGTCGAGACCGGGGACACCTTCGAGGTGCGGGCCCCGCACCGGCGGGACCTGCCCCTCGCCGACGTCCACGCGGCCGGGCCGGACCACGTCGCCCGCGCGATCGAGTGCGCACGCACGGCGGCCGGCGACTGGGCCGGGATGCCTTGGCACGAGCGCGCCTCGGTGTTCCTCCGCGCGGCTGAGCTGCTCGCGGGGCCGTGGCGGGACACCGTCAACGCCGCGACGATGCTCGGCCAGTCGAAGTCGGTGCTCCAAGCCGAGATCGACGCCGCCTGTGAGCTGGTGGACTTCTGGCGCTTCAACGTCGCGTTCGCGCACGCGCTCCGCGCCGACCAGCCCGACTCGGCGCCCGGGACGTGGAACCGGACCGACTACCGGCCGCTCGAGGGGTTCGTCCTGGCGATCACGCCGTTCAACTTCACGTCGATCGCCGCCAATCTGCCGACCGCGCCCGCGCTGATGGGCTGCGTCAGCCTGTGGAAGCCGTCCGAGAAGCAGGCGCTCGCGGCGCACCACCTGATGGAGCTGCTCCGGGCGGCGGGGCTGCCCGACGGGGTCGTGAGCCTGCTCCACGGCGACGGCGCGGCGATCAGCGACGCGGCGATGGCCCATCCCGACTTCGCGGGGCTCCACTTCACCGGCTCGACGGCGGTGCTGCGCACGCTGTGGCGCAAGATCGGCGAGCGCATCGAGACCTACCGCAGCTATCCCCGCATCGTCGGCGAGTCCGGCGGGAAGAACTTCGTGGTCGCGCACCCCTCGGCGGACGTCGATGCGCTCGTCGTCGCGCTGGGGCGGGGCGCGTTCGAGTATCAGGGGCAGAAGTGCTCGGCGGCGTCGCGCGCGTACGTCCCGCGCTCGCGGTGGCCAGCCGTGCGCGACGGGATCGCCGACCTTGCGCGGAGCCTCCCGATGGGCGACGTCGCCGACCTGCGCATCTTCATGGGCGCGGTGATCGATCATGCCGCGTTCGCCCGGATCACCGACGCGGTGGGGCGCGCGGCGCACGAAGGCGCCGAGGTGCTCGTCGGCGGTGGCTCGGACGACCGCGAGGGCTGGTTCGTCGAGCCGACCGTGCTCGTCACCGAGGATCCGGGGTCACCGACCATGGCGCGGGAGCTGTTCGGCCCGGTGCTCACCGTGTTCGTCTACGACGACGCGGACTGGGAGCGGACGCTGGAGCTCGCCGACCAGACCAGCCCGTACGCGCTGACCGGGGCGGTGTTCGCGCTCGACCGCACGGCGGTCCGCCAGGCGACCGAGCGCCTGCGGCACGCGGCGGGCAACCTCTACGTGAACGACAAGCCGACCGGCGCCGCGGTCGGGCAGCAGCCGTTCGGCGGCGGGCGCGCGTCAGGGACGAACGACAAGGCCGGCTCGATGCTCAACCTTGCCCGCTGGGTGTCACCGCGGGTGATCAAGGAGACGTTCGTGCCGCCGACCGACTGGCGCTACCCACACATGGGACCCTCACTCAGCTGAGGACACCGGGCGGGGTCGCGAGCGCCAGCCCCAGCGCGAGCCCCAGCACGCCGTAGGCCGAGTGTCCGGACTCCTGGAGCATGCCGAACAGGAGGCCGATCCCGCCGAGCAACGTCGCGACGTAAAGCCCTTGCACAAACCCCTCTACGTTGAACGTCACCGCGGACAGGGCGAGCAGCAGCACCGGAGTCAGGAGGATGGCGCGGCTGGTCGGGCTCGGGCCGCGCAGGCGGGCGAAGGCGACCGCGACCGCCCCCACGACCCCCAACGGCCACAGCAGGAGGCCCGGGATGCTCGACCGGGGCACGACCAGGAGGAGCAGCAGCACGACGACCGCCGCGACGGCTCCGAGCACGCGGGCGATCTCCAGCGCGCCGTCCCGCAACGTCCGCGGATCGCTGCGGAACGCGTCACGCGCCTTGACGGTCGTGTAGATCGCGAGCCCGGCGATCCCGAGCCAGTAGGTGAGCAGTCGCGCGAGGAGCAGCCCTCCGACGGGCTGGGTGACAAGGAGGACGGGCAGCGCCTGCTGGATGGGGCCCTGCTCCAGCAGGGTGGCGAGGACCGTCGCGGCCACCACCGGGAGCGCGAGGAGCAGCCCAAAGGCGAATCCTTGGAGTCCGCCCTTCGGGAGGTAGTCCCGCACCGACTCCTTGCGGTACCGGATCAGGAGGTAGGGGACGAGCAGCGTGTACACGAGCGGGAGGCCGATCCTCAGCGCCGTGGTGACACCGGGGATCCGCTGGAGCGGGACGAACCCCAGCAGGGTCTCCACGATCACCGGTCCGATCAGGAAGACCGCTGCGGAGAGGAACAGGTCGGAGCGGGCCTCTTCAGAGCTCACATAGGGCATGGCGCTCATCCTAGGTGAGGCACCGTGGGTAATTGCGGCAGCCCGTCCACCCGCTCGGGCGTCGCCGACTCGCACGCCGTCGACCCACCCGTCCACGACTTGTCAGGCCGGGGCGCAGCCCCACTGGGCACGCGGGGCAAGCCACTATGCTGTGCCCGGATGATGGCCCCATGACGGCCCGCCTCCACGCCTCCATCGTGGTGGTTGGGGACGAGATCCTGGGTGGGTTCGTGCGGGACACGAACTCGGGCTGGCTCGCCGGACGGCTTCACGTGCTCGGGGTGCCGCTCGACCGGATCGTCACGGTGCCCGACGACGCGGGGGCGATCGACGAGGCGCTCCAGACCGAGCTCGCTCGGGGACGCCCGCGCGTCCTGCTCACGTCGGGCGGCATCGGCTCCACGCCAGACGACCTCACGGTCGAGTCGGTCGCGGCCAGCCTCGGCGTCGGGTTACGGGTCGAGCCCGAGATCGACGCCCGGATTACCCGCGCCCTGGAGTGGACCACCGCCCAGGGCGCGGAGATCGGCCCCGAGCACGAGCGCGCGATGCGCAAGATGGCCCGGGTGCCCGAGGGCGCGTGGCTGCTCCCCGGTGTTGGCGGCGTCGCGCCCGGCATCGCCATCGACGTCGACGGCGGCTGCCACGCGGAGGACGGCGCCACGATCGTGGTCATGCCCGGCGTCCCCGGCGAGTTGAAGCGCATCATGCGGCAGGGTGTCGAGCCTTCGTTGCTCCACGGCCGTGGTGCCCCGCTCCACGTGGCCGAGATCCGCCACGGCTACCCCGAGTCCACGCTGAGCCCGCTGCTCGACCGGCTTGTGGTCGAGTACGGTGACCTCCACGTCGGGTCCTACCCCGACCGGGAGTGCGTGATCCGGCTCAAGGGGGCGCCCGAGCGGGTCGAGCAGGCAATGGGCGTCATCCGCGCGTTCCTGTCCGAGCTCGACGCCAACCCCTCGAGCCAGCGGCTGCGCGCCGCCTGGGGTGCCCGCTGGCAGTAAGCGCCTCCTTCAGCTCCTGCGCTGAAATGAGGGTCCGCCGTGAGATGGACGGCCCGGCTCGGGCGACCGACAACTTCTCCACCTCTGGTGCGGAGCCGGAGCTCGTGCACGTCCTCGATTTCAGCGCTCACCGCCGCTGCCCTCTCGCCGAGCTCGGCGGGACGAAGGAGGTGACCCGCTCTGCGGCGCGTCGGGCGAGCCTGCGGCGGCGCAGGTCGGGCAGGTACAGCCAACGCCAGCGCTGGGCGGTGGCCTGGTCGAACACGATCATCGCGTCAGGCCAGCGCTGGAACAGCAAGGCGGCCAGCTCGGGAGTGCACGCCGGCTGAGCGGCGGACGCAGGGTCGGGGGTGATCAGGATTTGAAGCGAGTCGCTCGGTGGGGTGGGGTTGGCTACCATCTGGAGCACCTCCTGGACTGGAGAGGTCAGGGGCCCCGGCCGTCACCACGTCAACGGAACGGCCGGGACCCACTGCACGTTCTACGGAGTTTTGCGCAGCCTCTTTTCTCCTTTCTCCGTGGACGGCACTCTTGCTGTCCTATGGAAGACGATGTGCCAACGTATGGCACTCGTATACGGCTGATTCGCGTAAGGGTGCGCATGCGCGCAGGTCTACGGACTCGTCGCGTCGGGATGGATCGAAGCGCGGATGGCAAGCAAGATGGCAGCAAAGGAACTGGTCTATGCGCTCGTCAAGCGGCAGATCCTGTCGTTAGAGCTTCCTCCCGGCGCTTTCGTCACCGAGCCGGAGATCGCCGCGCAGCTCGGGGTCAGCCGTACTCCGGTGCGGGAGGCGTTCCTCCGCCTGGAGGCGGAGCGGCTGGTGAGCTTGGTGCCGCATCGCGGCGCCCAGATCACGCCGATCAGCGCGCACGAGATGAACGACGTGATGGAGGTGCGCCTGGTCGTCGAGTTATGGTGCGCCCAGTCCGTCCTTGACGGGCGGCATGTCGGCGTGGCGGAGCGCCTGGGCCAGGCCCTGGACGACCAGCGTGGCCTGGTCGACTCGACCGACTTCGCGAAGTTCATCGAGCTCGACCGCGACTTTCACCGCCACCTGGTCGTGGCCACCGGCAACGAGGTGATGCTGGAGCTGTACGACTCGCTGCGCGATCGGCAGGAGCGCATGCATGTCGCCGTGGGCTTCGAGAATCCAGGTTGCTCGAAAGCCGTCATCGCCGAGCATGCCCAGATCGCCGCTGCTGTGGCGGCCGGTGACCGGGACGCGGTCGAGCGGGCGGTCCGCGACCACCTCGACATCACGCTGGAGGTGCTCCGCTTCCCGCCCCCGCGCCCGTCGAGCCGGATGACGGAATCATGGCGCCAGTGACCGGCCGCACCGAGCTGCGGGTGGTCTGCGCGCAGCTCGACGGCCACAACGCCAGCCGGCAGGTCCGCACCGAGGCGGCCACGGCCGCCGTCGCGCGCGCGGCCAGCGGCTCCCAGGAGGCGACCCTGGTCGTGCTGCCCGAGCTGTGGCCGGTGGGCTTCTTCCACTTCGACGACTACGCCGCGCTGGCCGAGCCGCTGCGCGGCCCGACGCTGAACGCGCTCGCCGACGCGGCACGGACCGCTCAGGTCTGGGTGTATGGCGGCAGCTTCGTCGAGCGCGACGACCGGGGGCGGCTGTTCAACACCGGCTGCCTGGTCGACGATCACGGGGCTTTGCGGCTGACCTACCGCAAACTGCACCTGTTTGGGCTTGACTCGTCAGAGCGGGCGCTGCTCACCCCGGGCCTCGAGGCGCCCGTCGCCGCCACGCCCTGGGGAGTCGTGGGGGCAGCCACCTGCTATGACCTCCGCTTCCCCGAGCTGTTCCGTGAGCTGGCGCTCGGCGGCGCGACGCTGCTCGTCGTCGCCTCGGCGTGGCCGATGGTGCGCCTGGAGCAGTGGCGCATCCTGCTGCGCGCGCGAGCCGTGGAGAACCAAGCCTTCGTGATCGCGTGCAACGCCGCCGGTGACGATGCTGGCAGGATGCTCGCCGGGCACTCGGCGGTGATCTCCCCTCTGGGAGAAGTCATCGCCGAGGCCGGCGCGGGCGCAACGACGCTTGAAGCCCGGATCGACCCTCAGGCAGCGACCCGGGCACGCAACGGATTCCCGTTCCTCGACGACCGGCGCTACACCGTCATGCTGGACCGAGCGTGACGGTCGGCGCGTGGGCCATCTGTCAAGCGTGGCGGGCGATGTAGAAGAGGCAGTCACGCTGGGTCTGGAGGACGGTCCTCGTCATCATCAGCGGGGTGACGTCCTCGGTGACGACGAGGTGACCGCCGGGCCTGACCGCGAACAAGCGCTCGGTCGCGTCGTTGCCGGCCACGTCGACGGCCGCCAGTGGCATCGGCGCGCCGGGGCGTACGTGGCCGAGCTCGGTGCCGGCGAGCAGCATCCCGAAGTTGTGGCGGTCCAGGCCTGGGCGCAGGGCCAGGTCGAGGCCGTCGGTGAGCTCGTTCGCGAACGTGAACATGACCTCGGGACGCACGGTGACGCGATAGCGCACCCGCATCCGCACGGCGTTGCCGGGCGCTGACGGCTCGAACGACGGGGCGGTCAGGAACCGGTGAAGCACGCCGGCCGCGAAGGCGGTGTGCTCGTCGCGTCCCGCGATGCCGCACTCCACCGTAACCGCCGGGCAGCGCGTGGAGAGCTGCTCGATCAGCGAGTGAGAGCGCAGCCCCCACTCGACGACGATGTCCGCACAAGTCACCGCGAGCGCGAGCGCGGCGTCCGTAGGCTCCGGTATGAGCGCATAGCAGGGATTTTCGCCAGAGTTGTTGTGGAGGTCGACGGCGGCCTCGAGGTCGTACGTATCGAGGCTGGCGACGACCGCGTCGGCGATCTGGCGCATGGGGGTCGACGGATCGCCCGTACCCCAGACGCGGTTGAAGTCCTCCTGGCCGTCCAGGAAGCGATGGGCGAACCAGCCGTCACGGCTCGCGGCGGCCACGTTGCCGATGAAGATCCACAGGTCGAAGGGAAAGCGCGGACCGGTGCGCAGCAACTCCAGCACCGCGCGGTAGCCGGAGTCCTCGTTGCCATGCAGCAGGCACGACACGAACCGCGCGCGCGACCGATCAGGGGACGCTGGGTCAGTGCCGAGGATGTGGATGAGCGTCGGTTTGCCGAGCCGGAGGAGCACCTCCTCGTCGGAGGTGTCGAGCAGTGGCTTGAGATCCTCGTAGCCCTCGAACCGCGTGTAAAGGGAGTCCATGGGTCGGGGAGCGTACCCTAGTGGGTTTCCGCAAAGCGGAAAGGGATACGGTCAAATGAACCCGGTTACCGTGTCTTGCGCCCGAAGTTTACCGAGATGTGATTTTCTTTCTTCGGTCCTCGCTGAGAACGTGTTTGAAAACTGTTGTGGGGGTCGCGTCGCGTCGGGTTCCGCTCGCGAAGAGCCTTTTAGGTCGGAGCCTCTTTCCGGGACGCGACGCGACAGTCTTGTCAGGTCATCGTCGTATGTTTTGTTATATCTGAGGCAGTTTCGGACGGCTTGTGGCCGCCGAAACCGCGCTCCGCTCCGCTTCGCCCACGGGACAAGGCCACGATTCTCAAACACGTCCTGAGGTGCTCCGCGCGCCTGGCGGCCGAGCTTTTTGCACATGCTCAGAGCAGGCGGAGCTGGGCGCCCGCCGGCTGTCGGGCTGCGGGGCGTGGGCGGGAGCCGATGCTGGGATGGCCGTCGGGGCGGCCGTGGCGGGCCCAGGCCTCCCGGCGGCATTGGGCGACGAGGCCCTCGACGGTGTTGCGGTACTCGGCCGGCGCGTTCGCGCGGCGGTAGAGCGTGGCGTAACGGTGGAGGAGCTCGGGGTGGGTCTGCTCGAGCCAGGGCCAGAACAGCTCACGCACGCCTGGGCGTAGGTGGAGCACGATCGGGGTGATGTGCACCGCTCCGGCGGCCGCGGCGGCGTCCACCAGCGCGTCGAGCGCGTCGGGCTGGTCGTTCAGCCCGGGCATGATCGGGGCGATCATCACCCCGGTGGGGATGCCGGCGCTGTTCAGCGCGGCGACCGCGTCGAGCCGGGCCTGGGGCGAGGGCGCGCCGGGCTCGACCTCGCGCCACAGATTGCGGTCCAGCGTCCCGACGGTGAGCGCGGCGGCTACGGAGACGTCCTTGGCGGCGGCGCGGAGCGCATCGACGTCGCGGGTGATGAGCGTGCCCTTGGTGAGGATCGAGAACGGGGTGAGGCCCTGGGCGAGTGCGGCGATGATCCCGGGCATCAGCCGGTAGCGGCCCTCGCAGCGCTGGTAGGGGTCGGTGTTCGTGCCCATCGCGACGCGCTCGCCGGTCCAGGAGGGTCGGGCGAGCTCGCGGCGGAGCACCTCGACGAGGTTCGTCTTCACGACGATCGTCCGCTCGAAGTCGCCGAGCGGTGAGAGGCCCAGGTAGCGGTGCGTCGGCCGTGCGAAGCAGTAGGTGCACGCGTGGGAGCAGCCCCGGTAGGGGTTGATGCTCCATTCGAAGGGCATGCCGCGCACCCGGTTCAGGGCAGACTTGGTCTGTACCTCCAGGAAGCGCATCCCGGCGAACTCCGGGGTCGAAAACGTCCGGGCCCGCTCCAGCTGGAGTGGGAGCGTCGCTGGGGCTGGCTGACAGCTGTCCGGTGGCCGTTGAAGATCCGCGATCGAGGTCATGGTCCTGGCAGTATCGAACAAATGTTCGCTCTAGGCAAGGGTGATTATGCCGAACCGTCTCCAGCACGCCTCCAGCCCGTACCTGCGCCAGCATGCCGAGAACCCGGTGGACTGGTTCGAGTGGGGCACCGAAGCCTTCCAGCTCGCCCTGGCGACCGACCGACCGGTGTTCCTCTCGGTGGGGTATTCGTCCTGTCACTGGTGCCATGTGATGGCGCACGAGTCGTTCGAGGACGACGAGGTCGCGAAGCTGCTCAACGAGCGCTTCGTGGCGATCAAGGTCGACCGCGAGGAGCGGCCGGACATCGACCGCGTCTACATGGACGCGGTCCAGGCGCTGTCCGGGGGGAGCGGTGGCTGGCCGATGAGCGTCTTCCTGACCCCTGACGGCGTGCCGTTCTTCGGCGGTACTTACTGGCCGAAAGAGTCGCGCGCGGGGATGCCCGGGTTCATCCGGGTCCTCGACGGGGTCTGGCAGGCGTGGACGCAGCGGCGCGACCAGGTGCTCGACGCCGGCGGGCGCCTGGCCGACCATCTCCGCCGCGGGCAGGACCTGGGCGATCATGGGCCGGCTGATGCCGAGGCCGCCGACCGCGCCGCGACCGCCTGCGTGCGGCACTGGGACGACCAGCTGGGCGGCTTCGGGGCCGCGCCGAAGTTCCCGCAGGCCATGACGATCGACTTCCTGCTCGCGCACGCGCTGCGGACCGGCGACGAGGGCGTGCTCCGGGCAGCGACGCACAGCCTGGAGGCCATGTCACGCGGGGGGATCTCCGACCACGTCGGCGGCGGTTTCCACCGCTACTCGGTCGACGCGCACTGGCTGGTCCCCCACTTCGAGAAGATGCTCTACGACAACGCGCTCCTGTTGCGGGCCTACACCCATGCGCACCAGATGACCGGCGGACGGCGCTTCCGGCGCGTGGCCACCGAGACCGCCGATTACCTCCTGCGCGACCTGCGCCACCCCGACGGCGCCTTCTTCTCGGCCACCGATGCCGACTCCGAGGGCGTCGAAGGGAAGTTCTTCGTTTGGACCGCCGAGGAGTTCGACGAGGTCGTCGCTGGCGCCGGGGAGGACCCGGCGGCCTGGCGGCGGCTCTTCGGGGTCCGCCAGGACGGCAACTGGCATGACCCCCACGGCCACGCCCCGGCCGGGACGAACATCCTCCACGAGACCTCTGTCCGGGACGAGGGCGACGAGGTCTTCGCCGCGCGGCTGGAGCTGGTTCGGGCCGCGCTGTCCGCGCGGCGGTCCGCCCGAGTGCCCCCCGGCCTGGATGACAAGGTCCTCACCTCGTGGAACGCGCTCGCGCTCGGCGCGCTCGCCGAGGCCGGCGCGGCCCTGAGCGTCCCCGCCTACATCGACGCTGCGCGGGGCTGCGCCTGGTTCCTGCGCGACCAGCTTGTCATCGACGGCCAGCTCCGGCATACGTGGACCGAGGGCCACGGCGCAGCCGTCCCCGCATTCTGCGAGGACGTCGCCTACCTGGCGCAGGCGCTGCTCGTCCTCTATGAGGCCGGGGGCGAGGTTCCCTGGCTGCAGTGGGCGCGTGAGCTCGCGGCCGACGCGCAAGCGCGCTTCGCCGACGGCGAGGGCGCCTACTACTCGACCGCCGACGACGCCGAGGCCCTGCTGACCCGGCCGCGTGACCTGTGGGACAACGCGACGCCTGGCGCGGCGAGCGTCATGGCCGACGTCCACCTGCGCCTGTACGCCCTGACTGGCGAACTCGAGCACGCCCACCTCGCCGAGCGCACCATCGGCCGGTTCATCGGCCGGGCAGAGCGGGCGCCCACCGGCTACGGCGAGCTGCTCCGGAGCCTGGAGCGGCTTCTCGCCGGCCCCCGTGAGGTCGCGATCGTCGGCCTCGCGGACGACCCCGCGACCGCCGCGCTCGTCGCCGCCTTCCGCGAGCGGTGGCGGCCGGGCGCCGTCCTGGCCGTCGGCCCGCCCGGCACGGCCGGGGTCCCCCTGCTCGCCGGCCGCGACCTCATCCACGGCCAGCCCGCGGCATACGTGTGCCAGCGCTTCGCGTGCGCGCGCCCGGTCACGGAACCGGACGCTCTCCGCGCTCTGCTGAACTGACCGCCAGGACCTTGGAAACGCGAATCATTGCGGCGTGGAGACTACGGTGTTCGGGTGGCCGAAATCATATCAGCTATAATTGAACAACATGTGTGAGCGGACCGGTCAAGACGGTTCTCTACCACTACGTTTTACGTGAAAAACAAAGCTGTCGTTCAGCTTGATCTCTTGCATCGGGCGGAGTTCGCCCGACATTCGGGCTCACTGCGCATGATGCGGGCCCGCCCAATCTTGACTCAGCTCGGGTGAGGAAACAGCACGAAGGACGCCGCGAACGGCGTCCTTCGTTGCTCTTGCGCCGTGACTAGCCGCCGAGGAGGCCGCCGAGGAGGCCCTCGAGCGTCCCCTGCAGCTGGTTGCTCTCCTGCGGGGCCTGGTCGTCCTCCGGGGCGCACTCCTCGAAGGCCGTTTCGTCTTGGGCCGTCTCGCCAGATTCGCCAGACTCACCGGCCGTGCCGCCAGGCTCGTCGAGCGTGCCGTCACTGTTCGTTTCGTCAGCCTGGTCGGTCGTGTCGCCAGCCTCCGGGCAGTTCGGATCCTGGGGATCTTGTGGAATCGCGACCGCAGGTAGCGCCAACAGAAGGGTCCCGGCTAATACGGCCGCAAGGGCCTTGAGAATTCGCATCCGTCTCTCCTTTGGGGGCGTGGTCTTCGCCGGTTCAGGGAACCAGCCATCTCCGGCAAGTCGGAATCCTACATCCTTCCGGATCCGTCAGGATTCACACTTTTGCCGCGGAACGCTAACGCTGGATCAGGGGGGTGTTGCCGATAGCCTCATGGCCGATGGAGGACGCCCCCCCTGCCCTGTTGGCCGACCTCAACCCGGCGCAGCGCGCGGCCGCCGAGGCGGTGCGCGGCCCGGTGTGCATCTTGGCTGGTGCCGGCACCGGAAAGACCCGCACGATCACCTACCGGATCGCGTATCAAGTGGCGACCGGGGCGGCGCGCGCTGACCAGATCCTTGCGGTGACGTTCACCGAGCGCGCGGCGGCCCAGCTGCGCGAGCGGCTGGCGACGCTCGGCATCGGCGCGCCGATCCGGGCAGCGACGTTCCACGCCGCGGCCTGGGCGCAGCTGCGCTGGTTCTGGCCGCGAGTCGAGGGCGGCCCGCTGCCCGAGGTGCTCGCCTCAAAGGTCGGGCTGCTCATGCGGACCGCCCGCCGGCTGGGCTGCCAGCCACGCGACCTCGCGACCGAGATCGAATGGGCGAAGGTGCGGCGCCTCGACCCCGAAGCCTACGCCGTCCAGGCGCGCACCCGCCGGGGGCCGGTGGACCCGGACGTGATGGCCGAGGTCTACGCCCGCTACGAGGCCGAGAAGGCCGCAGCGGGCGTGATCGACTACGAGGACATGCTCGTGCGGATGGCCGCGCTCCTCGAGCGGCCCGACGTGGCCGAAGAGGTACAGGCGCGCTATCGCTTCTTCACGGTGGACGAGTTCCAGGACGTCAACCCCGCACAGTGGGCGCTGCTCCGTGGCTGGCTCGGGGGCTCAGACGAGCTGTGCGTCGTCGGCGACGACGATCAGACGATCTTCTCGTTCACCGGCGCGTCGCCGGGGTACCTCACCGGATTCCGGCGGCACTTCCCGAACGCGAAGGTCGTGACGCTGACGCAGAGCTACCGGTCGACCCAGGAGATCCTCGACCTCGCGAACCAGGTCCTGTGGACCAAGCCCCTCGCGCTGCGCAAGCGCCTGGTCGCCTGTGTCCCCCACTCCGGCACCGCTCCGGTCTTCCGCGAGTTCGCCGATGCCGACGCCGAGATCCGCGCCGTCGTCGGCCGGGTGCGTGCGCTGATCGACGACGACGTGCTTGCAGGCGAGATCGCGATCTGCTACCGCATCAACGCCCAGTCCGAGCCGTTGGAGGACGCGCTCCGCGCGGCGGGGGTGCCGTACGTCGTCCGCGGTGACGGCGGCTTCTTCGACCGGCCCGAGATCCGCCAGGCCCTCTCCGCGTTGCGGGCCGCGGCCGAGCGGGGGACCGCACCTGACCCGCTGCTGGTCAGGCCGAAGCGCGCAGACCGTGAGGTCGAGCGGGTGCTCCGCGACCGGCTCTCCTGGCATCCCCGCCGCGAGCCTGCCGGCGAGGCCGCTCGCGAGCGCTGGCGCAACCTCGGCGCGTTGCTGGAGATCGCCGTCGCGGCCGTCGACGAGCAGCCACAGCTTGAGTTCGCGGCGCTGGTCGCCGATCTGGCGCGGCGTGCCGCCGCCGGCCACGAGGCTACGGGGGACCAGGCGGTCACGTTGCTCACCCTCCACCGGGCGAAGGGGACGGAGTTCGACGCGCTCTTCCTCGTCGCGCTTGAGGAGGGGCTCCTGCCGATCTCCCACGCCCGCTCCGAGGACGAGATCGAGGAGGAGCGACGCCTGCTCTACGTCGGCGTGACCCGCGCGCGGCGCCACCTGTGGCTGTCCTGGGCACGCAGCCGGCCAGGCTGGCGCGGCGCACCCCAGCCCCGTCGCCCGTCGCGCTTCCTCTACAACCTCAGTCAGGACGCGCCGCAACGCGGCGCGGCGCCGGGCACGCTGCCGCAACGCGGCGCGGGAGCAAAGGCCGCCACCGGCAACGGTCGTGCCGATCCGGCGCTCGAGGCTCGCCTCCGGGCCTGGCGGCTCCAGCGGGCGCAGCGCGACGGAGTCCCGGCCTATGTGGTCTTCCCCGACTCGACGCTTCACGAGCTCACGGAGCAGCGGCCGGGCACGCTCTCACAGCTGCGCGGCGTGCGCGGCCTCGGCCCCACCCGTGTGGAGCGCTACGGGTTACAGGTGCTGGAGGTTCTGGCCGAGGGCGGCGGGACTGGACATGCTGGGTGAGCCGGTCCATGTCGCGGTCGACGTCGTGTGCGTGACGCTCCGGGAAGAGACGATCGTGCTGGTGGTGCGCCGGAGCCACGAGCCGTTCGTCGGCTCGTGGGCGCTGCCGGGCGGCTCGGTGCGCCACGACGAGGACCTGGAGGAGGCGGCGCGGCGGGTGCTGTCCCTAGGGTTGGGGCCGCACCAGCCCCGCCACCTGGAGCAGCTCGCGTCGTTCGGCGCGCCGGACCGTGACCCGCGCGGCCGGGTGGTGAGCGTGAGCTACCTCGCGCTGCTCTCGAAGCCGGTCGAGCCGCGGCCGGCATGCCGCTGGTGGCCGGCGTCCACGCCGCCCGCGCTGGCCTTCGACCACGCCGACATCCTCGCGTCTGCGGTCGAGCGGCTACGGGCGAAGCTGTCGTACTCGAACGTCGCGTACGGGCTGCTGCCCGAGGAGTTCACCCTGAGCGACCTCCAGTCCGTGTACCAGGCGGTGCTGGGCCGGACGGTCGACAAGCGGAACTTCCGCAAGCAGGTGCTGTCGCGGGGGATGCTGGAGGAGGCCGAGGGCCAGCGGCGCGGCTCGCACCGCCCGGCGCAGCTCTACCGATTCGCCGGGACAGGCCTCGTGCTGCTCGACGACGTGATCACCGCCTGACGGGGTCCCGCAGCCGCCTGTCCACCCAGTCGCCTGTCCACCAGTCGAGGTTGTGGCCAGGGTTCGTAACGCATACGTGACGAATCCTGGCCACAGGGACGTCCGGCTACTGTGGCAAGCATCGAACTCCGGCTACGACCGCAGGGTGAGCGCAGTGTCGGACGCGCTGTTCACCGACTTGTACGAGCTGACGATGATGGCCGGCTACCTCGACTCGGGGTGCGCCGATGTCGAGGCGACGTTCGAGCTGTTCTTCCGCACACCGCCGGAAGGGCTCGACGTGGTGGTGGCGGCCGGCCTCGACCCGGCGCTGGACTACCTGGAGCGGCTGGCGTTCGACGGCGGGGACATCGACTATCTGCGGTCGCAAGGGACACTGCCGGACTGCTTCCTCGAGTGGCTGCGACAGCTGCGCTTCACGGGTGAGGTCTGGGCGGTGCCGGAGGGGACGCCGGTGTTCGGGCACGAGCCGCTCCTGCGGGTCACCGCGCCGCTCGCCCAGGCGCAGCTCGTCGAGACCACGCTGCTCAACCGGATCTGCTACAGCTCGTTGGTGGCGAGCAACGCGGGCCAGATCGTGGCGGCGGCGGGCGGCAAGGGCGTGCTCGAGTTCGGGGCCCGCCGCGCGCACGGGCCGGACGGCGCGCTGACCGGTGCCAGGGTGGCGTTCATCGGTGGCTGCGCCGCAACGTCGAACGTCCAGGCCGGGCGCCGGTTCGGCGTGCCGCTCTCGGGCACGCAGGCGCACTCGTGGATCATGTCGTTCGACAGCGAGCTCGAGGCGTTCCGCGCGTACGCCCGGACGTTCCCGGACCGCTGCATCCTCCTCGTCGACACGTACGACACCTTGGGTACCGGGGTGCCGAACGCGATCACTGTGGCCCAGGAGCTTGCCGAGCGGGGACATCGGCTGGGTGGGATCCGCCTGGATTCAGGCGACCTCTTGGGGCTCGCCCGCGGGGCCCGGCGGATGCTCGACGACGCGGGCTTCGACGACGCGAGGATCCTCGCGTCCGGCGACCTCGACGCCGTCTCGATCGCTGACCTCGAGGCCGCGGGCGCGCCGATCGACGGGTACGGGGTCGGGACCTCCTTGCTGACCGCCCGGCGTGACCCTGCCTTCTCAGGCGTCTACAAGCTTGTCGACATCGGCGGGCGCCCGGTCAGCAAGATCAGCGGCAGCCCCGAGAAGACGACGAGTCCCGGTCGCAAGCAGGTGTGGCGCCGTGACGGCGGGGACGTCATCGGGCTCATCGACGAGGTGCTGGAGGGCAGGCCGCTGCTCGAGCAGGTCATGGCAACCGGGCGGCGGCTCGTCGACCCGGTTCCGCTCGCCGAGCTGCGGGAGCGCTGTCTCACCGCGGTCGCCGAGATGCGCCCGAAGATCCATGCCGCCGGGTGGCAGGTCCGTCGCAGCGAGCGTCTCGAGGCCCTGAGCGCCCGCCTTGTCCAGGAGCTGCGGCCGGCAGCGGCAACAAAAGAGGATCGGGCCGCGCACGGTGCGCGGCCCGATCCTGCGTGACGAATTCTCCAGTTAGGTCGGGCTCTCCGTCGTGGTCGCGCCCGGCGCTTCCGTGGTGGCGGTGCCGGTGGTCTCGGTGGTGGTCGTCGTCTCGGTGGTCGTGCCCGTGGTGCTCTTCTTGGCGCAGGCGGCGCCTCCGAGGGCGAGCAAAGCGACCATCGAGGCCGCGAGGATGCTGCTACGAAGCTTCACGTGATCCCTCCATGGTGGGCGGAAGCCGAGCGGGACGATCCCCGGCCCGGCATCGCAGTCTCCTATAGCTGTAGGAGGACATGAATCTTTGCAGAGCGCTCCCCTCCGATCACGATAGAAGCCTGTCCGGAAGGACACCGCGTCAGGATGGCCGGACGGTGCGCTAGTGGGCCAAGCGGAAAGTTCCGTTGACTGTGAGGGGGTCCGGAACCCCAGAGGGGACCCTGGGCACGCCCCCGAATGCCACGGGTTTTTCCGCGCGGACCGCTAGGTGGGAGTGCCCGTCGGGGCGGGCGTCTCGGTGGTGCCGCCGCTCTTGGCGCCGCCACCGCAAGCGGCGGCTCCCAAGGCGAGCAGACCGGCCAGCAGCAGGGCAATCAGCTTGTTCCGCATGGGTTCCTCCTCGGAGTGGCGAAGCCAGTGCTCTGGCCGCGCCGTCTGCTACTGATGTAGTACGACCTGCATCTTATCGACCTGCCGGGGGCAGCGTCCGTCTGGTCGAGGATCAAACAGCCACTGTGTCAGCGGCGACGGTAGCGGAGCCCCCGGGTCTGCGGGTCCACAGCGAGCAGGCCAGCCTGGGCGAGCGTGCACAGGTCCGCGCGCGCGGTCTCGTAGCTCGTCCGGACGCGCGCAGCATACTCCGCGATCGTGACGGTTTCGCCCGGTTCGAGCCCGTCGGCGACCGCGGCCGCGCGGGGGTGCGGCTCAGGCCGAGGATGGGGATCGACCACGTCGGCGACCCGCTCGACGGCCGTGAGCACGGCCTCGGCGTAGCGCTCCAGCCAGGGGCCAAGGTCGCCACCACGCCGGAGGGTCGCCGCGATCTCGCCGTAGTAGCCGAGCGGGTCGGCGGCCAGCTCGCGCTCGGGGACGCTGGCGCCGTGGGGGTCGAAACCGCGTGCGCGGAGCACGACCCGCGACGCGGTCCTGGCGAGCCGCCCGTTCGCGGCCTCGAAGGGTTGCCACTCGAGCAGCCGCTCCTGGACGATCCCGGCGACGACGAGCGTCGGCAGCATCGCGCTCCGCCTGCCCAGCCAGCTCACGAGCTCGTCGAGCAGGCTTGGCACCGCCGCGGGCTCCGGGGCGCGGTAGAGCACGCGGCCTTGTGCCCCGTCGTGTACCGCCTGGGATGCCTGGCGGGGCTGGCCGATGACGTCAGGGTCGACGAGCCCGGAGCAGATCAGCCCGTGCAACTGTCGCAGGCACTCGAGGGGGCGCTCGAAGAAGTCGTCGCTGATCGCGGCCTCGGCGTCGAAGCAGGCGAGCAAGTTCTGGTACTCGACGGCGGCGACGTCCTGAGTCGGCACCCCCGCCAGGCGCAGGACCTGCGCCCAGCTCCCCTGACGGACCGGCTCCGGGTCATCGTGAGCGCTCCGCGTGGCCGGCAGCGCGCCGGCGTCGACCGTGTCGGCGGTCTCGTCGGTCAGCGGGCTGCCGTCAAGCCGTGCGGACAGGCGGGCCGCGCCGCGCCGCGCCACGGCGACGACGCTGGCGCTGGC
>JBOGEB010000048.1:23346-25198 GCA_050743125.1 Egibacteraceae bacterium | reverse complement strand
CCAGCTCTGCCACGGCGATACCCGCGCCCTGGTTGTCCCACGAGAACCAGTCCGGCACGTTCACGAATTCGTCCGGCATGCCAAGCCCTGCTGGCGATCAGGCGGGTAGGACGTCGTATTCGTAGAGCGCCGACACGTCGAGCATGTCGGCGGGGGTGGTCGTGCCTCCCACGACGAACGACGTGATCTTGTCCTCGAGCCGGTGCCCTTCTGGAGCGCCGGGAGTGGCTTGAGTCGGCACGTAAGTCCGCCCACGTCGCGTCAGCCATGCCTCCCAGATCCGGTCGACGTTGCAGTGGTGGAGGTAGAAGACGGGATCGTTCGGCGAGGTGGTCAACCCCATGTCCCCACTGACCCAACCGTGGACGCCGTTGTGCAACCGCGAGGGAACCAGCCCGTTATTCCCGACAGCGAAGCGACCGGCTTCGAGGTGGTTGCGGAACCCTAACGAGATTCCGTCCCACTCCTCGCGGTCGTAGTCGGACTCGGTCAGCAGCCGGCTGACCTGCCCGGTCGTGGGGAGCGGAAGCCCAGCTACCTCGCCGAGTTGGCGGCGCAGCCCGCGCCCCGCGCGGTCGAGCAGGATGCCCCCGATGAATCCTTCGAACTCGAAGAACACCCGGAAGCTGTCCGACGGGTTCTCGGCGTCGAACTTGAATGGTCCGGTCGTGACCGGGTCGCCGGTGCCTCCCACAGCGTCGTCGATGGTCCACAGGTCCGTCGGCGGCACTGTCAGGTCGCCGTCGGCGGTCCAGTCCCAGTAGGGCAGGCCGAACGACGGGTCCTCCAGGACGCGGCGCAGGTGCGCCTCGAGCAGCAGCAGCATGAACCGGTGCCAGGGCAGGAAAATCGGCCCCAGGTGGGCGAAGTTGCGGCCGGTTGGGTTGCGTGGTGGGGTCTCCGTTGTCATGTCGAGGTGGTGCCACAGCACGAACAGGTCGTAGGTGCTGACCGGAATCGAGGGGGGCGGGAATTGCAAAACCTCGGTGGTGATCCCAGGCGGAAACTCCCGTTTCAGGAGGTTGACTCCTTTTATGAACTGTTCTCTCGAGGTCGTGTCCTTCAGGATGTTGTGACGCACGACCGCCATGTCAGTGATCTCCGCTTCCGTGTGGGTGGTCGGGGTGCTCGTCGTGATCGCCGTTCGCGTCCGGGTAGCCAGTGCCCAATCTGTCGCCTGACAGGTCCACGAGGCGCTTGACCACGTCGACCGCCGAGGCGAAGTCCTGGTTCGGGATCCCGTGGTAGTGGACCGTGCCGGCGTTGCTGACAGCCATGTGGCCCCTGATGGGCCTGCCGTCCAGCGTGATCTCGTAGCGTGTCACGATGCGGATCTCGTGACCCTTGTAGGTCACCTCACGCACCGATCCCCCGTCGTGCTCGTGGGTGCCGTGCAGCTGTGGTAACCGGTCGCGGTAACGCTCCGGCCCGCTGGCTGCCTGCTCCGGCGTCGCCAGCCGCTTCAGGTCTTCCAAATCCATCGGTGCAAGCCTCCTTCGAGGGGTTGGTGGATGGTCGTTCAGGTCGTGAGCGGCGGCAGCACCTGGAGCGCCACGAGCGCTCCCGCGACGACGAGGAGGGCGCCGACGGCGCGTTCGATTCGTGGCAGCCGGCGCTCGGCGACCATGGTTGCGGTGAGGGCGGCCATGAGCCCGAGGCTCGAGACCCCGGCGGCGAACATGAGCAGCATGAGCGCCCAGCAGCAGCCGACGCAGGACCAGCCGTAGGCGGCGCCGATCTGTACAAGCTCGAGCCTTGGCGACTCGCCGTGCCAGCCGCGCGCGACGAACCCCGTTGGGTTGCGGCATTCTCGCAGACACCGGAGGTTCAACGGCGAGAACTGGTAGAGCCC
>JBOGEB010000048.1:1830-23246 GCA_050743125.1 Egibacteraceae bacterium | reverse complement strand
AAGGTCTCGGCCATCGTGCTGTCGACCAACGTCGTCGTGCGCCCTGACGGGCCTACCTTCGGTTCGGTCTCCACCACGACGTCCTCGCCGATGCGAAGCGACGGGCCGGAGTCGTCCCAGTCGATGTCGATCCGGGCGGACCGCTCGTCGACCAGCTTGCCGAGCATCCCGCCCAGCTCGCCCAGCGGACCGCCGTGGCGCCCGCTGAACGCCGCGACGAGCGCCTCTCGCTGGTGCTCGTCCGCGCGCTCGTCCACGAACAGGACGACCCGCTGGCGTGAGCCTCGCCGGTTGCCCTCGTGGTACGAGACGCTGGCGACACGCAGCCCGGCCACCTCGCGCCCGTCGATCTGCCCGTCGTTGATCTGCCACGCGTACACGCCCGAGCATTTCCCCTCGTCGGGCGGCTCGTCGATCCAACAGGGGCAGATCGCGTAACAGTCGCACGCTTCGAGGAAACGCCCGACGAGCCGATAGTTCCCTCCGCGTTCCCCACGCTTCGGAGATTTCATTTCTTTCTTCGTTTGCATAGTGAACCTCACATATCCATATCCATGGGTGAACCGGAATCCCTGACCTCGACCGTGCCGGTCATGTCTGTATGAAGCTCGCAGTGGTACTGGAACGTGCCAGGGGTTGTGAACGTGAATGGGAATCTGGGGAACGGCGGGCCGCCCGACCTCACCCCGGAGTCCCACAGTGGTTGGCCTGACGGCAGTAGCGTGTCTGACGTCACGGTGTGGCGAAGGGCGTGATCCCAGATCCACGTCACGGTTTCGCCGGGGCGGACCTCGACGGTCGGCGGGTCGAATCTGAGGGGACCCCCCCTGAGGTGCACCTCGGCGGCCGGCGTCGGCCCACCACCGTTGCCCGGTTTGGCGGGGCTGTGCGGCCGCCCGACGGGAAGCTCGGTGACCGTCTCGCCGCCCTGGACGATGAGCAGTGAGCCCATCATCCCGTCCATCATGTGGTCCAGGACATGGCAGTGCATGTGCCACTCGCCGAGCGCCTGTTCAGGCATGGGGCCGCCAGCGCGCATGAAGCTCCCGGATCTGCCGTCGATCGTGAAGACGAACGAGTTGGCCGGGCCGAAGGTGCGGGTGTCCTCGAACTGCGAGACGGGCGTGTCCATCGGCGAGAACTGCTGCGTCGTCGGGTCCGTGCCGTGCGGGCCGGGGATGATCCAACGGTGGCCGTGCAGGTGGAAGGTGTGGAACATGGTGCCCATCCCGACCAGGCCGAAGCGCATCTGCGTGTCCTGGCCGGCCAGCACGGTGGGCGTGTTGCCGAGGTACTTCCGACCGTTGATGCAGACCTCCACGCCCCGCAGCTCATGGTAGAGCTGCAGGATGACCAGCTTCTGCGGAGGAATCCGGTAGCGCCGGACGAAGAGGCGGCGGATCTCGGTGAGGCTCGGGTCGAGCTCGCCGATGAGCCCGCCAGCCTCCGGCCCCAGCTCCACGGCACGCTCGGCCGCGAGCGGCGGCGTCGGCGCGTCGTCCGGGTCGTCGAGCGGTTCGGGCGCGCCTGTCCGGCCGAGGCCGGTGAGGTCGGCCGCTCGTACGGGGATCGGGTTCGCCAGGGCGATCGGCCGGTCTTCGATCGGCGAGCCGGCCGCCGAGCCGCCGGGCATCAGCGCGGGGTCGGGCGCCGTGGGATCGTCGGAGGTCGGGAGGCGGACGTCGACGTCCTGGTTGTCCTCGTTCTTGTTGTGGATGACGATGATCCCGATGGCGCCGAACTCCACGTTCTCCATGTCGTTGACCGAGTGGTCGTGGTACAGCCACACGCCCGCAGTCGTGGGCCAGCCGGCTGTATCCCACCGGTAGGTGAACGTGCCGCCCGATGGGACACGGTCCCCGTGCTTGAACGGCGACTTCACAATCTCCCTGATCTCGGCCCAGGCCGCGGCCTCGTCCCCGATCGGCTGGTTCCGGTCGGGTGGTGACAGGGGGAAGGCGCCGTCGGACGTCGCCTCGAAGACGAAACCGTGCGGGTGAAGGCTGTGAGTGCGGCCGTACGGGTCATAGTCGATCCGGTAATCGGCGTTCTTGAAGTGGACGAAGACCGTGTCGCCCACGTCGCATTCGATCGTGGGGCCGGGAATCGTCCCCCTGGTCCCGTTCTCGCCCGGGTCCGGCTCGTTGATGTCCCAGGGGTTGACCTTGCGGTCGTCGGGCACCGTCCACGCATCGCTTTGGTCCGGTTCGGTGGGTGGGCGGTAGCGGCGCAGGATCAGCGCGTCCGCCACGTCCGCCGCCGTGGACCCCCGCCGCAGCGGGTTGTACATCCTTCTTGGGCGAGGCATCGAGCCAGCCGCCGGCGAGGTCAGCTCGACATCCACCGGCGCGAACCCGGTCGTCTGCTGGATCGTCAGGCCCGTCATCCGGTCGATGTTGTTGGGACTTGCGTCCCACGGCCGGTTCTCGATCTGGATCCAGTAGTGGATGTCCGCCATGTGCCCTCCTTGCCGACCCTCTCCGCGTCGTCACACCCACCCACCACCAGCGAGCTGGCGACCGAACTCAGCTCGCTGACCTGCAGAAGAGAGCAGGAACACGGGCGGCCTGATACAAGGGATAACGGGGCCGGTTGCGCTCCGCGACCGTGCGGCTACCGAAGACTTTCCCGAAGATTTGGGATGTCGGCTCGCAGAGATTCTTCCCCGCCTCGTCTACGCAGACCGCACCAGCAGCAGGCTCGTCAAGAGCGGTCATCCGTAGGTCCCGGTGTCCGTGGGCGGAGGAGCGTGCCGTTCGGCCGCGCGCCAGTCCTGGATCACGGCGGCGAACTCGATCCATCCGTGGAAGGTCCATTGCTGTCCGGACGCGGACACCAGGACGCCGCTGGGGGGTTCGTCTTCGACCGTGATCGAAAGGCTCGCGCTGGCTGTGCGGGCGGGGTCGTCCATCACGCCGATGGTCGCGGTCGGCGCTGGCGGCTGCGACGGGGTCGGTACCGAAGACCTTGTATCTCCAGCGGTGCCGTACGCTCATAGGTAGGGTAAGGCTTCTCGGGCGGTAGGCGCGGGCTTTCGGGGCGGTGACGGGTGCAGATGGGAAGCGTTAGGGGCGAGCCCCGATCGGGGACCGGGTTGCTGTTGGAACGCGACGCGGAGCTGGCCGCCTTGCAGGAGCTCGTCGCTGACACCGTGGCCGGCAGGGGACGGGTGGTGCTCGTGGAAGGCCCGGCCGGGATCGGCAAGACTCGGCTTTTGGGCGAGGCGCGCGACCGCGCGGTGTCGCTGGGGTTGCGGGTGCTGGCAGGCAGCGGCGGGGAGTTGGAGCGCGACTTCGCGTTCGGGCTGGTGCGTCAGCTGTTGGAGCCCGCGGTCGCGGGTTCTCCGGGCGGGCAGCGGGAGGTGTTTTGGTCTGGCGCTGCTCGGTTCGCCGAGCCGTTGTTCGCCGGTCCGGACGTGGGGGTCGGTGGAGCAGGCAATCCTTCCCAGTCGATCCTGCACGGGTTGTTCTGGTTGACGGCGAACCTGGCCGGGCGCACGCCGCTGCTGCTGGTGATCGACGACCTGCACTGGGCCGACCGGCCGTCGTTGCGGTTCGTGAGCTATCTGGGGCGGCGGGTGGAGCGGCTGGCGGTGCTGGTCGTGCTGGGTGCTCGTCCCGCTGAGCCGGGGGTGGGCGTCAGGATGGCCGCCGAGCTGGCCGATCCGTTGGACGCCGTGGTGCTTCGTCCCCGGCCGTTGAGCGGTCGAGCCGTGACCGCGGTCGTGCGCGCCGAGTTGGGTCGGGGGGCTGGTGACGAGCTGTGCGCAGCCTGTCACGAGGCGACGTTGGGGAACCCGTTCCTGCTGGGCGCCTTGGTCGAGGAGCTGCGTAGCCTCGGCGAGGCACACGAGATACGCCCGGGAATGGTGCGCCAGCTCGGCTCGGAGCGGATCGCGACGGCGGTGCTGTTGCGGGTGGGCAGGTTGGGAGCGCCCGCGCCCGCGCTCGCGCGTGCGCTTGCGGTGCTCGGTGAGCGCGCCGAGCTGGCTCAGGCGGCTGCGCTGGCCGGCGTCGACACGGTCACGGCAGGACGGATCGTGGACGCGCTGGCCGACGCGGCCGTGCTGGAGCGCGGCCGCCCTGTCCGGTTCGTGCACCCGGTCGTTCGAACAGCGATCTACGAAGACGCCGCCGCCAGTGAGCGCGCCCGGCTGCACGCCCGGGCAGCGCGGCTGCTGTCCGAGGACGGGGCCGACGTCGAAGCGGTGGCCGTGCATCTGTTAGCCGCCGCCTGCTGTGGGGATCCGTGGACTGTGCAAGGCTTGCGGGCAGCCGCGGCTGCGGCGCTGGCCCGCGGCGCGCCGGAGACGGCGGTCAGGTTTCTGCGGCGTGCGCTGCGCGAGCCGCCGGCAGGGCCGCTGCGGCCTGGCCTGTCGCTGGAGCTGGGCGTGGCGGCGGCGCGCGCGGGTGACCCCGACGCCCCGGACTTGCTGCGGGCAGCGTTGACGTTGGCGGCGGACCCTGTCGCCCATGCCAGGGCGGCCGTGGAGCTGGCGCCGGTGTTGCTCGCCGCCGGGCAGATCGACGAGGCGGTCGACGCGGTCGAGCGGGGGCTCGCCGCGGTCGAGAACACCGACCCCGAGCTCGCCTGCCAGCTGGAGGCCTGTCTGCTGCTGATGGGTGTGACCGCGGCGGCGGCGCGGCGGCGCTTGCGCGACCGGCTGGACCGCACCCTCGAGCGTCTCGCCACGCTGCCCGAGCCGTCTGCGCGGATGCTGGCCGCTCCGTTAGCCGTGCATCTCGCGTATCGCGGTGCGCCGGCGGCCGAGCTGGCGGCGTACGCCGAGCGCGCTCTGGCCGGCGGGCAGCTGGTGCGGGAGGTGTCGGTGGCGTCCACGCTGGCCTACCCACCGATGCTCGTGCTCGCCTACGCCGACCGTGTCGAGGAGGCCGAGCAGTGGCTGGACGACGCGTTCGCGCAGAGCAGCGTCCGCACGTCGACCGTCGGGCTGGTCATGAGCTCGGGTTTGCGCGCTCATGTCCGTTACCGGCGGGGGAACCTGCCTGGCGCTCATGCGGACGCGGAGACCTGTCTGGAGCTGGCGGTCGACGCCGGCCTGGCCCGGTTCGGCCGGATGGCGGTAGCCGTGCTCGTCGCGGTCTTTGTCGAGCAGGGGCGGTTGGGCGAAGCGGACACCGTGCTCGGCCGGCTGGGGACGGTCGCCATCGACGACCCGGACGGTCCGCCCGGAGGCACGCTGCTGCGCGAAAGCCGCGCGCTGCTGCGGTTGGCCCAAGGCGATGCCCGCAGCGCGCTGGCGGAATGCGACGCGATCCGCCGCTGGGCACAGGAGTTCGGACAACACGGCATCGTGCAGGTCTCCTGGCGGATCGGCGCGGCGCTGGCACGGCTGCGGTTGGGCGACCGCGCCGAGGCGCTGCGGCTGGCCGACGAGCAGACGATCCTCGCCGAACGGTTCGGCGCCGCCTCTGCCATCGGTGTCGCCCTGCGCGTGCTTGGCCTGGCCCAAGGCGGGCAGGAAGGCCTTGCCTCGCTCGCCGAGGCCACCGCGACGCTCGATGGCTCACCCGCCCGATTGGAGCACGCCCGAGCCCTCGTCGACCTGGGCGCTGCCTTGCGCCGCGCCGGGCAGCGCTCGCAGGCGCTCGTACCGTTGCGGCAGGGCATGGACCTGGCCTTTCGCTGCGGCGCGACCGCGCTCGCCGTTACGGCACGTGAGCAGCTACTGGCGGCGGGAGCGCGGCCACGGCGGGTGGCCGTCACCGGCCCCGACGCCCTCACCCCCAGTCAACGACGCGTAGCCGAGCTCGCAGCCGACGGGATGACCAACCGCGACATCGCTCACACGCTGTTCGTCACCGTCCGCACGGTAGAGATGCACCTGTCCAACGCCTACTCCAAGCTCGGCATCACCTCGCGCTACCAGCTGCCGCCTGCCCTCGCCCAACCCACCCCGACGGCACCGGCCGAACCAACCCGAACCCCGTTCTGACCGAGCTGCCCGCACACAGCACGGCAGCGCTTGTCGCGCCTCCGGAGTGGCCCCGACCGACGTGACGTTGTCGCGCCGTCCATGCCCGGGCCCGCGCAGTATCGGGTCTTACCAAGGCGGCCGACAAACCCTTCGGGAAACTCTTCGGTCCACCACGATCGCGGAGCGCAGCCCGCGACGTTCAGCCTGTCAGAGTTCGAACAGAGCGACTTGGCCCGGGTGAAACGTAACGATTCGGCTCTGGAGGGTTGTGGACAAGGGGACTCTTTGCGGGGCGGTGTTACGGGCCGGCTCTCCTCTGGAAGGGTCGCGGCGCGTCGGGCGGAGCGACCTAAAGGGTGTTCGCGAGCGGAACGCGACGCGACCCCCCTAACCATTCTCAAACACGTACGTAGACGACCCCTACATCGTCGCAGGGTTGTAAGCGCACAGATCACACCGATACAAATACGAACTTATGGCTCGAAACGCTCTAAGGAGGCTTTGAATGTCTCTGCAACTCGACCGCACGATCGCTCGGATCGGTACCCGCTTCCGCATCTTTCCGCAACCACGTTTTCTACAGAAGGACGACGGCTCCGGCCCCCTCTTTCCCGAGCCGGAAGAGGTGGTCATTTCCGTGCCGCCTGCAGCGATGCAGCCGGGACCCGCTGATGACCGCATGTTCGTCGTTGATGCAGTCAACAAACAGCCATATAACCAATTCTTCCGTCCGCCCTTTCGTGGTCAGTCCCGCGCACCCGTGAAACCAGGCCGGGACGGTCACTTCACACACCTCGACCCGAACAGTCGCGAGTTTTCAGCGGCCACGATGTACGCAACGGTTCGGCGAGTGCTGGACATCTGGGAGGATTACTTCGGGCATCGCTTGGAGTGGCACTTCGCGTCGGATTTTGAGCGTTTAGAGATGATTCCGTTAATCCACTGGGACAACGCCCAATCTGGTTACGGATTCCTTGAATTCGGGTTTGGGCGTACCCTGTCGGGCACCGTCGACCGCACACGTCCCTTCTGCGAGAACTTCGACGTCCTCGCACATGAACTTGGTCACAGCATCATCTTCTCAGAGGTGGGAGTCCCCTCGAGTCCCACAGATGAAGGCATCGACTACGGGGGCATGCACGAGTCGGCTGGAGACCTGGTGGCGATCATTGCTTCGCTCCACTTCAACTCGTTGGTTGACTACCTCCTGCACGTGACGAAAGGAAATTTGCTCACGATCAATGGACTGGATCGCGTCGGCGAGCTGTCCGAAAGCCGTGAGATCCGAGTCGCCTTGAATGCCAAGCGCATGTCGGATGTCGGCCGTGAGCCCCATCAGCGCTCGCTTCCGCTGACCGGCGCTATCTTCGACACCATGGTGGAAGCGTTCCAGCAGGATCTGGTGAATAAGGGACTGATCTCGGAGGAGCTCCGCGTCCGATCGACAAACTTTCCGGGCAGCGCCGAGGATCTAGTCAGAATCCAGGCCGATTTCAAGGCCGCTTACACCGGCAATGAGGCCGCCTTCAAGGAAGCATTGCTCCTGGCGAGGGATTACCTTGGCCGCCTGCTCGCAGTGACGTGGGGAAACCTCTCGCCGAATTTCCTCACTTATCACGACGTCCTGCGCGGACTGATCCGAGCGGACCGCGAGATCACCGACGGAGCGAACCAACAGATCATCCGGGAGTGCTTCGCGTGGCGAGAAATCGCTCCTGTCCCAACCTCCCTGCTGCTGCGGCCGCACACGCTGCAGGATTGCGGCTTGAGAGCCGCACAGTCCGCTGATGGGATGACGAGAGCAGTGTTCACCGAGGTTGAGCCCATGAGGCCTGCCGCCGCGCAGAGAGCGCGACGCAACGATGCGGGGGTCGGCGCGGATGTTCCAACGTCGTAAGGGTTTAACGAGCCGCACGGCGCCCTCGACGGCTTCCATTCCCGGGCCAAGCATAGATCACGAGGATGTACAACAAGATCGTTTTACAAGGAAATCCTTCTGTGAACCGTTTCCAACGCGTCATTGAAATCCTTGATACGGCGATCGGCGGCCCGAGTGCCCAGATTGGGTTTCACGGAGCATTCTGGCGCGTACCGCGGGATCAGTTCGTCGAAGTGAAGGTCTTCGGCGCCGACGACCTGCCTTTGGTTGTAGTCGGTGATGGATCCGCCTCGAATCTTGTGCAGGCGCTCAGAGGCGAAGGCCGTTTCGACGGCTCTGAATTTCCCCGAATGCCTGTAGGTGGGGAAGTGCCACCAGAAGAGATTGCCTTCATCGAGCAATGGATCGACGACGGCTGTCCCGAGGACTCGCTGGAGCCAGCTTCGACCGCAAAGTTGATGTGGCGTCCCGTCAACACGGGGGAGACTGGGGAGATATCGCGCTACGACGACATCTGGTTTCTGAACCCAAAGGTTGGCTGGGCGGTAAACAGCGCGGCCAAGGTTTTCAGGACGACAGACGGCGGGGCTACCTGGAGCTCAACACGTATTCCCGGCGCCGTGTACCTGCGTTGCGTCGGCTTCGCCTCCGAGTCTCGGGGTTGGGTCGGCGGGACTACGCCACCGAGACAGCTGTTCGAAACCCGCGATGGTGGCGTCACCTGGAACCGTGTGGAGCTCCCAGAAGAGGCCCCCAAGATGGTATGTGGCCTTTCCGTGGTGAACGGGGACGTGGTGTATGCCTCGGGGACGAACCACAACTTTGAGCATCCGGGTGTGAGCAACCGTGACCCCCGCATGATGAGAACTGTGGATGGTGGACAGAGCTGGCAGGCGTGGGAGATGAAGGCTCACGCCTCGCTCTTGGTGGACACGTATTTCGTGACTCCTGAGCGTGGTTGGGTGGTGGGAGGGAAAGGTCAACCCGATGCCGGTCCTGCGCCGTCGCCCTCCGAGCGGCCTGGTTGTCATCCTGGCTGGGCGGAACGGTGGAACATCAAGCCGGTCGTGTTGTTCACCGAGGACGGCGGGAAGAACTGGATCAATAAGGTAGCCGGACTCCAGGAGGAGTTTCCTCTGGGCGAGTGGGGCTGGAAGATTCAGTTTCTCAACGACCGGGTGGGCTTCGTGGCCCTGGAAAACTTCTTTGCGGGTGCCATTTTGAAGACCACCGACGGAGGAGAGACCTGGGAGCGATTCGAGATCACCGACCCGCAGGGCAATGCCAACCTCGAGGGAGTCGGCTTCGTGGACGAGAATCTGGGCTGGGTCGGCGGCTGGGGATCATGCAACCTGCAGGCAGGATTCAGCAGTGCGACCTCGGATGGAGGCAGGACCTGGATTGACGCCAATGAGATCGGCAGAAAGATCAACCGTTTCCGATTCTTCGGCGACCCCGTGACGGTTGGGTATGCGTGTGGACAGACCGTATACAAGTATTCAGCCGAGCCGATGCCCTCACCGCTGATGACGGCAGCGCCAGCCGTCCGCTTACTCGAACGCGAAGAACCGCCAGGGATTGCTGGCCCGGTCCGTATTGAAATCAATGTCCCAGTCGACGCCTCATACCTCGTCATAGATATCTACGATCCCCAATTCGGCGATCACGTTCGTACACTCGTGGACGAAGCCCAGCCCGCATCCGGTAGCCGCACAGTCGAATGGGACTTGACGGACGACGCCGGCCGTCCGAGCGGCCCTGGCAACTTTGTTATTCGGGTGACCGTGGACGACCAGTCCGAAAGCCAGTTGATGTGGGGCTGACCGCCCTTTGTGCGGAGGATCTGGATGTCAGCGGGGCGGAGAAGACCTCGCGGAGCAGGGTGCGGGGCCTCGTGGCGGGCGGCGGGCCAGTGGCCTGACAGCAGCCGGGCCAGGGCGGACTCGGCGTTGTAGACGGCCATAAGCACGGCGTCGCAGATGCGCTTGTGTGCACAGTCCAGCCGGCGCGGGTCGGAATGAAGCTGGCCGAGGGGAACCCTGGCGGGTGTGGCCTTGGCGTCGGCCTCCAGCTCGTCCAGGCGGGCCAGGGCGTCCGCGGTCGTCGGTCAGGGTGTACTCGCGGAACGCGTCGTCGGGCTCTGGGGTCTTCTCCCCTTTGCGGTAGGTCAGGACGTCGAACCCGGCGGCGCCCAGCTGCGCGAACAGCTTGGGGCTGCGCCCGCCGCGGTCGAAGCAGATCGTAGGCCGCCGGTCAGCTCCGACCAGCTTGCGGATGCTCTTCGCGACTTGGCGCAGCTCGCCGACCAGCGAGGCGGCGGCCGGGGCCTGCCACACCTGGATCCCCTCGCCACAGGCGTCGCCGATCCAGATGTCCTGCGCGGCGGGCATCGACAGGCGCATGCGCGCCAGGTGGTGTTTGGGCACGTCGTGTTTGCCGTGCCAGGCGCGGACGCGCCCGTCGGCGTAAAAGATCCCGACCGCGTCGGCGCGCGTCGATGTGATGGCGGGCAAGGCCGACGAGCAGCTAGCCGGCTTTGCCCTGGGCGGCCAGCTCGCCGACCCGGCGGCCCAGCGTCTTGGGCTCTGGCGCGCGGTCCAGGCCGATCAGCCGGCCCAGGTCGGCCGGGTCGATCCTTCTCAGGCCCTCGGCGCGGGGCTGGCCGATCAGCATCGCGAACACCATCGTCAACAGCAACGACCGCAGCCCGTCCAACGCCGCCTTGGCGCGGCCGTAGGTCTGCTCGGCGGCCTCCAACAGCCCGGTGGCGGCCAGCGCGGGCAGGACCACCAGCGCCCCGGCCAGCGGCAGCCCGGCGCCTTGGGCGATCACCGGCCCCGCCTCGGCCAAAAGCCCGGCCCGGGCGGCTCGCCGCTCGGCGGTGCGCGCCACCGGACGAGCAGGCGGCGTCAACACCGCCTCCTGCGCGTGCCCGGCGGGGGTTGCTGCCAGCCCGGGACTGTCCTCTCCGTCGACCCCATCGACGTCGGCGGCCTCACCCCCGGCCATGCGCGCGTCGTCCCCGACGTCACCGACCCCGCGGCCCGCTGAGGTCACGATCACCGCGTCGGCGTCGTCATCGACGCGCTCGACGGTGTGGGCGTTGTCCTCTCGCCGTCGGGGGCCTCGCGCGCAGGGTCGCCGCCCGCCGTGTCCGCCAACGCCCGGATGACGCTGCTGCAGGCGATCCCCTCCGCGTCGGCGATCGCCTGCAACCCCACCTCCTGCTCGCGCGCCTGGCGGATCCGCGCCACCCTGTCCGGGGTAAGCTTCGACGCCCGCTGGGGGCCTTTGGGCGCCGGTGCCAACGCCGCCGCGCCGCCAGCGGCACAGCCCCGCCGGTAACGCCACAGCGTCGTCTCGGAGCAGTGAAACCCTGCGGCCACCTCACGGTGTCGGGCCGCCTTGGCGTCTGTCAGCCCGACATCGCCAACCGGCGGCCGGCCTCGTCCCCGGCCTGCCAGCACCAGCTGGCCATCCCCTCCAAGAACACCACCCCGCCGTCCGCGTCGTCCTCTACCACGTCCACGCCCGGCGCGATCCGGCGCGCGTCGGCGGGCACCAGCGGCAGCGGCCTCTGGCGCCGCAGCGACCCGGTGACACGCGCCCCTTTCAACCGTTAGGACGTGTTTGAGAATCGTGGCCTTGCCCCGTGGGCGAAGCGGAGCGGAGCGCAGTTTCGGCGGCCACAAGCCGTCCGAAACTGCCTCAGATATAACAAAACATACGACGATGACCTGACAAGACTGTCGCGTCGCGTCCCGGAAAGAGGCTCCGACCTAAAAGGCTCTTCGCGAGCGGAACCCGACGCGACGCGACCCCCACAACAGTTTTCAAACACGTTCTTAGAGGTCATAACGGACATGCGAGTCCAGGAACCGGCACGCATCATCCCAGGTCAGACGAGACCTGCCGCTCCGGGCCCACACCTATGTCCAAAGTCCTGGAATCGCTCAACGCCTCTTGTTCGATCTGCTCCAAGAGCGGACGCTCCCTGCTCTTCACTCTCATCCACCTGTTCGATGTTGCACGTTGGGCAGGGATCGACGTTCATTGACCACTTCTATGACTCTAGAGCCTGCTTCGGTTGGGTCCTCGTGCTCCCAGATCCGGATGACGGTCCATCCTGAGTCCCGCAGGGCGAGGTTGACTTGGCGGTCGCGGTCGCGGTTCCTGGCGAGCTTGGCGTCCCAGTAGCTTCGGTGCTCGATCGGCCTGCGGCCGTGCTCGGGGCAGCAGTGCCAGAAGCAGCCGTCAACGAACACGGCGACTCTTGCGCGGGTGAACACGAGGTCGGGGCGCACGCGGCGTGCGGGAGCGTCTATGGGGAAGTCGACGCGGAACCGGTAGCCGAGCGCGTGGAGGTGCGAGCGGAGGCGCCGCTCCGGTGCGGTGTCCCGCCGACGGTTGGAGCGCATGCTTGCTCGGACGGCGGGGCTGCTGGGCGCAGGCGCATCCTCCAGCGGCGGGAGCGTCGGCGCCACCCGTTTCGGCTGGGCTGGCTCAGGCAAGGGGGACCTCGGGGAGATACTCGGCGAGCCTGCGCCGCAGCCCGAGCAGGATGCGATCGACGGAGCTGCCTTCCTCGAGCGCCGCCTGGGGCGCGACGTCGAGCGCGTAGTGCGCGACCGCGCTCGCGTCGGTGCCGATGACCCGCCACAGCGTGAGCTGGTTCGGGGTGTCGGTGTCGGAGACGTCGATGTCGAACACGTAGATCCAGGCGGGCGGCTTCGCGTCGGCCGGCTCCGGCTGCTCGGCAGCGAGCCGCCAGGTGCCGTCCGGGTGGGGGATCAGGTCGGGCCTGCCGAGGTGGCGTTGCCAGCTGTCCCACACCGCGCGGGGGATCGCGAGCGCGCAGCCGGCGGAGCTGCCGTGGGCGCCGATCTGAAACTTGAACATCATCTGATAAAAGGTGCGCTTGAACACGTTGGCGATGTTCGGGCCCTCGACCTTGCGTGCCAGCCACTCGGCGTTGGCCGCAAGAATCTGGTGGAACTGCCCGCCGTGCAGGTCAAGCGCGCCGTTCAGCGCGTTGACGGCGTGCGTGTAGCTGCCATGGTAGTCCATCGTCTGGACTTCGAAGATGCCGTAGCGGCCGACCTGGAGGCCCTGGCCCTCGGCGGGCGGAAGCAGCTCGGCGAGGGTGGCGTCCAGCGACAGCTCGGGAGAGCGCTCTGTCCTGGGCACGGTGATTTCCCCACCGAGTTTGCTCTGGAAGTACACGATGGCTGGACGGCCGCTGGCGACGATCTCGCGGATCCGCTCACGGCGGGCCTCGTCGGCCAGCGCCGGCGCCGCGAGCAGCGTCACGTCGTCTGTGCTGGCGTAGCCGAACAGCCTGCGCACGACGTCGTCGAGGAGGGCGTCGTCGAGCGCGCGGAACGGGCAGACGAGCCAGTCCTGCCGCGGCCCGTTGCTGAGGCTGCTCACGGTGCACACGCCCTGCGAGGTTGGGGCCTTGACGCATCGGCGGGTTTGGCCTGTGGCATCCGACAGGAACGGGCAGCGGCGGGACTGCTGGTCGGCGAGCGCCTCGGGGCTGGCGGCGACGACCGGATAGACGCGGTGCCCGTACCACTCGGCGACGTGGTTCTTCTTGCTCATGGACTCCAGCGACCCTGCCGATCGTCGGCCGATAAAGGCGCCGGTCATTCAGACCTGTCTCTCCTTGCGGTGGTCAGTGCAGGTGCAGGGCGAGCCGAGCTTGGCGCATCGCTGGCCGGCGGGCAAAGGGATTGCGCAGCCGGAACGTCGAGGTGCCGGACAGGGCGGCGGCCACGGCCCGGCCGACCGCTTCGCCGAGCTGCACGGGGACTGCGTTGCCGACCTGCTCGTACTGCTCCGTGATCGTTCCGGAGAACACGAAGGCGTCGGGGAAGCCCTGGATGCGGGCCGCCTCGCGGATAGACAGCGTCCGGTTCTGCTCTGGGTGCGTGTACTCGCCGGTCTTCGGATCACGAAACCGGGTGATGACCGCCCGCGGCACGCCGTCCCAGGTCATCCGCCGATAGCGCCGGGTGTGGTCCTTGCGTTTCGCGCGGCGCATCGAGCCTGGCAGCAGCTCGGGGGGGAGGTCGCGCCAGTCCTGGCCGGGGCGCAGAGCAGCCAGCCGCGCGATGTTCTGCGCGGACAGCCGGGCGGCGTAGTGGTTGTGCAGCTCGCCTGTGAGCCCGGCGCGCATCTGCCGCTGATAGCCGCAGCTCGGCGGCCCTTGATAGATGCTGCACGCTCCACCAGCGGGGATCGCCGGCAAGTCGGCGATCGCCTCTCGTGTGGTCACGAAGCCTGACAGATCCTCATAGGGGATCGTGCAGTTGGGGATCAGCTCGCCGATCTTGTGGGTCCCGTGGGTGGGCTGGGGGAAGCCAGCGCCAGGAGGGATCTCGAGGTCGTCGCGGAACCCGATGAACACCATCCGCCAGCGCATCTGCGGTGCGCCGTACTGTGCGGCGAGCAGCTCGGCGAACGCGACGCTGTAACCCAGACGGCGGTAGCCGTCCAGGATCGCCTCGGCGTAGGAGCCGTTCGCCAGCGTTGCCAACCCGGGAACGTTCTCGATGACCATGCACTTAGGCCGCAGCTCGGCGCCGATGCGCAGGAGGTCACGGAACAGGTCGTTGCGCCCGTCGTGGACCAGGCGGCGGCCGATGATCGAGTAGCCCTGGCAGGGAGGCCCGCCGATCAGCAGATCGAGTTCCCGCGTGCCAACGCCTGCCGCAGCCGCCAGCTCTGACGCCGCCACGTCACAGATGTCACGAGCCAGAACCGGTTGCCCAGGTAGGTTCCGCCGGTGAGTCTGCGCGCACGCCCGGTCCACGTCCACTGCGGCAAGCACTCGGTAGCCGGCCCGCGTTAGCCCCAGGGAGATCCCCCCCGCCCCGCTGAACAGATCGACCGCAGTCAGCGCCTCACCGCTCATGGCGATAGACGATACCGGCAACCGAGCCGAACTCCGCGCAAGCTACGAGGCTGTGCATAAGCTGCCCTAGCTTCCTTCGGATGGCTTCCTGCCTTGCTTGCGTCAGCTCACTGATGGAAGCGAGCGAACTGGTACGGGCCTGCGCGGCGGAGCCCATACCGTGTTGACCGGCCGTTTAGTCAGAATGGCGGCTCGTCGAGGTCGTCAACCCGCGTGGGCTCGCCTCCCTCGGCCCTGCGGGTCGCGTTTTGATCTGGTGATGCCCAGACGACCTGGAAGCGCGAGCCAGGGAGGTTTCGTCAGGCTTCAGCTTGGTGACCAAGCCCTTCTCACGGCTTTGTTGGCCCAGAGCGAGTCCGCAAGCGGCCAGCCGGGCGAAAATGAGGGGTCCAGGCCGTATGACTGCCCCTACACTCATGGGGAGTGGAAAGTGACCCCTGACCGGGCACGATCCAAGCGTCAGGCGTGCGGGCCAAGGGGGCGGGATAGATGTCGCCGGAAGTAGTATTGATCAGTGCGGGGATACTGTGTCTCCTGTTTGCGATTATCGGAACTGTTTTTTCCAAAGAACTGGAGCCTGTACTCAAGTTGACTGCGCAGGTTCGTGTTGCTCTCGGAGCGTGTGGTATTATTCTGTTCATTGTTGGTCTGTTCGTTGAGGGTTCCATCGGCCTATTCGGTCTAAGGAACGTCGGGCGGGATGGCTCGACGGCTCCCCCAACCCCTTCTACGGAAACCGTGCTCCCCACCACCCCGTCCCCTCCGCCGTGTCCGCCTGCCACACAACAATCAGATGGCTTTAGTGGCAATGTCGTAGACTTGCATAAGTGGGAACCGCCGACCAACTCAAAACTCATATATGCGGCCAACGGTGTCCTAAACCTGAAAGTTGCGGCTGATGACTCCACAGAATCTATAGGAGCGGAGTTAGTCTCACGCCCTGTTGGCCGACCTGTCTGCGAGGTATCGTTTATAACCACAGTCTTGTCCTACCAGGGGGACAAGCCCGGGGGCGCAGGAATTACTGTAGAACACGAAGATGGGCGTGACCACTCGGTGGATATCGGACCGGGTCCTGACGGGCCAGGAATCGAATACAGTATTTGCAAGAAAGAGCAATGTAGCGGAAACTATGGGGACTATGATCACGAAGGCATGGCCGTCAAGGTGGGCGAGGTTAAGAAAATAAGGCTGCTTTGGACGGGAGGTAAGCTCCAGATCTATATTGATGAGGCTCTTTGGGCTGAGGCGCCCGACAATCAGACTCCCATAGCGAAGGTAAGGCTGGGTCTTTATGGTGATCCAGGCAGTGTGTATCACGCTACCATCGATGATGTGCTCATTACATATGCGCATGGGTAAATAGGTGCGTCCAGTGAGCTTGGGCGTAGCTCCGCTGCCTGGAGGCAAGCGGGTTTCGTGGCGTCACGGTCGCGCCCTCGCGAGTAGCGAAGAAGCGTAGCAGCAGGAGTCCTGGCGTCGATGTGCCCCAATGTGGTCGTCGATCGTCAGGTGCGAGGTCAACCGCCCACGTGCCACGGGTCAGCCTGGGGCGGTGGTGTCCAGCAGGGAGCCGGGTGTCCTACCCATGGCGGGCCGTGGCACGATTCCGGCGAGGATCTCCGCCGCGCGTTGGTCGGGGGCGGGAAGGAAATGGGTGTAGACGCGGAGGGTGGTAGTGCCGCCGTCGGCGTGGCCGAGACGGCCGGCGGCGGTGCGCAGGTCGACGCCGCGGGTGAGCATCTGGGTGGCGGCATAGTGGCGGAGGCCGCGCAGGGTGACGTGGACGCCGATGCCTGCCGACAGCCGTTGGATACGCCGTGTCAGCGAGTCCAGCAGGACCGGGTCGCGTCCGTCCACGACGGCCGAGAACACGTACCCGTCCGGCCGCAGCGCTACCGCGCACGTCGAGGCTCGTGCCTCGCACCGGGCACGGTGCTCAGCCAGGATCTCCGCTGTAACGCCGTCGAGCGCGACACGGCGGGACTGGTGGGTCTTGGTGTCCTTCTCCCGACGCTCGCCTGGCCGGCGGCAGCAGCGATCGTGGTCTCCCCGCGCAGCAGCTGGACCCAGATCTCGTACTTCTGCGCAGGGGTCAAGAACCGCTTGCGGCGGCGTCCCGCCCGGTCGGTCCCAGGGTGCGAATCGGACATGTCCACAGCCTTCCTGACACGCCGGGAACCCCGCAAAGTGTGGACTGATTACAGGCCGGATCTGTGTCTTTAAGTCAGGCGCAAGACACACCGGCGTCCTGCTCGGTGAATGCCTCAAGGCCTGGGTAGGGCGGGCGACTCGAGTTCCAGATGCGCTTGGGGGACGGCGGTCGCTCCAGCAGGTACAGCCAGACCTGCCCGGCGAAGATCAGCAGCAGCGTGACGCCGATCAGCGGCAACGCCCACTGCTGCAGCAGCCGCAAGCCATACGGCAGCTTGCCGGTATGGCTGGCCGCATAATTCGTCGCCAGGCCAAGCAGCGTCCCGAGCAGGAGGAGCAAGGCATCGAGAACCAGGGAGATCGGCCGGCGAGACACGTGACATCCTCACTGAACCCGGAGCCCGCAGGCGCACACCAAACCCGCAGGCAGTACCCACGATCCTAGGTCGTGCCCTGCGCGACAGCCGCCGACGCCTCGGCCTCCTTGCCGCTACCACCCGCCGCCATTGCATGGAGTGATTTGTCCTCCGCCCGGTATCGGGCATTGTGCCGGTGGCGGCCGATGTCGCCGGGGTCTGAGGCGTCGTCGGATGTAGCGTTGAGGGGATGAACGAGCGGGCGTGGGACGTGTTCGTCTCCTACGGTCACGGGGACGCCGAGTGGGTGACGGTGTTGGCCGCCAACCTGTACCGGGCTGATTTCCGCGTGTTCTTTGACGAGTGGGAGGTCGTCGGCGGGGATCGGTTCGTCAAGCGGTTGGAGGAGGGGCTGCGCAACTCGACCAACGGCGTGTTGGTGGTCAGCCCACATGCGCTGTCCCGGCCGTGGGTGCGGGAAGAGTACGAGGTCATGCTGCGCGCGGCGGTGGCCGACCCCGCCCGGCGGCTCATCCCGGTGCTGCTGGCCGACGCCGAGTTGCCACCGTTTCTGGGCAACCGGGACTGGGTCGATTTCCGCAGCGCGATGACGGGACCGGCCTACGACGCCGGGTTCGAACGGTTGGTCCGGGCGTTGCAGGGCCGGCCGCCGCTGGACCGGCCTGACCGGGACAGTCCTCGGCAGTGGCCGACAGGCGTTGGCGGGGCCAGCTTCCGGCCGGCCGGGCCGATGGCGCTGCGCCTGCGGATCTCGGGCGACCAGGTGGCCGTATGCGACGGCGGTGCCGAGGTCACCCACCGGCCTGCAGGATTGCGACGGTCGACGGTGGAGGCCCTGGCCGAGCTGCGGCGACTTCAGCGGGTAGACGGAGCCAAAGAGGTCATCTCGGCCGTGCTGGAGGATGCGTCCCCAGTCGAGCAGGCGCTGGCCGAGGTGGGCCGGCGGCTGACCATCGACGTTCTGGCCGGGCCGGCTGGGGCGGAGTTGGCGAGCCGGGTGGCCGCTGCTGAGCGGCTGAACGAGGTGGTGGAGCTGGGCATCGAGATCGCCGATCCCGGGCTGGCTGATCTGCCGTGGGAGACCCTGTGGCTGCCTGGTCTGGATGGGTCGGTGCCCGAGGTGGGCGGGACGCCGCTGGTGTTGCACCGCAACGTGGCGGTGTACCGGTCAGCGCCCGATCTGGGTCCCACTCCGGCGCACAAGATTCGGGGGCCGCTGCGGATCTTGGCGGTGATTGGCAGCCCCGAGGCCAACGACGAGGCGGGTGAGCTGCTCGACTACGAGGCCGAGCTGGCGCGTATCGTCGCGGTGGTCGACTCTGCCCGGCATCGGGGCGGGGCGTATGTGCGCATCCTGCGCTACGGCACGCTGGCAGCGATCCACGCTGCGCTGAAAGAAGACGAGGAGGGCTTCCACGTTCTGCACGTGTCGTGTCATGCCGAGCCCGGCCGGCTGCTTCTGGAACGTGAGGACGGCAGCGAGGACGCAGTAGACGCGGCTCGGTTCTGGGACGAGGTGGTGCCGGCCGGGGCCGAGCTGGCGTTGGTGGTGCTGTCAGGCTGCTCTACTGGGCTGCGGGTGCGCCAGGCCCGCCGGGACCGAGACGACGCCGGGAAGGCCGGCGAGTCGGTGTTGGCCAGCTTCGCTCGGCAGCTATTGGAGCGGGGGGCGCCGCAGGTGCTGGCGATGCAGGCCCCGATCAGCGACGCGTACGCGACCGAGTTAACCACGGCGGTCTACGACTATCTGGCCACCGCTGATGTTCCTGATGTGCTGGTCGCGTTGGCCGAGGCCCGCCGGGCCTGCGAGCGGACTCGTGTGCGGCTGTCGGCCGGTTCGCCGAGACGGAGGCTGGTGGAGTGGGCCACACCCGCCCTGTTGGTCCGGGGGCCGAGGCTGCCGTTGTTTGCCCGGCGTGAGCCGTTCGGCTCGGTGCCGGTCAGCCTTGAGCCGGTGTTGGACGCGGGGGTGGTGGTGCGCCGGGTCGGCGAGTTCGTCGGCCGCCGCCGTGCAGAGCGGGACTGCCGGCGGATCCTTACCGGCGCGAAGGCGGGGCTGGTGATCCACGGCATCGGCGGGGTGGGCAAGAGCAGCCTGGCCGCCGAGCTGATCCGCGCGTTGGGGCCGCAGGCAGGGGTGGTGGTCTCCAAAGCAGGGGCGTTGGGAATCGACGGGCTGCTCGACGAGGTCGGCGCCCGGCTGCGGGTCGCGTTCGGCGACGATGTGGCATCCCAGGCATCGGTGCTCCGGCGTGCCGACGAGGAGTGGGTTGACCGTTGGCGGGTGTTGGCCGAGCTGGCCGCGGCGGTGCCGATGGTGGTGCTGTTGGATAACTTCGAGGACAACCTCGTCGCCGACGGCGGCGCTTGGCGGGTGCGTGATGCAGAGCTGGCCGCGTTCTTGGCTGGCTGGGTGCGCCAGCCGGGGCGGAGCAGGCTGCTGTTCACGTGCCGGTATGCGTTCGAGCTGCCCGGTGGGGCGCACCGCCGGTTGGGCTGGCATCATCTTGGACCGTTATCGGCGGCGGAGACAGCGAAGCTGATGTGGCGGCTGCCCGGCTTGGACGCGCTGTCGCGCGAGAACCAGGAGCGGGCGTGGCGGGACGTGGGTGGGCACCCTCGCACGTTGGAGTATCTCGACGCGCTGCTGCGCGGCGGGCAGGCCCGTTTCGATGACGTGGCCGAGCGGATGGAGCTGGCGTTGGTCCGCCGGGGCATTCACGACCCCGCCGCGTGGATGACCTCGACCGCCGGCCAGGTGGACGTGGCGGTGGCCGAGGCGGTGACCCTCGCGGTTGATGACGTGGTGCTAGGCGAGCTGCTCGCACAGTTGGACGCCGAGGCCGTCGGGCTGGTGGTGGCCGCTTCGGTGTACCGGGTGCTCATCGATGAGGTCGCGTTGGTGTGGCAGGTCGGCTCTGCGGTCGAGCGCGCTCCGGACCCGGAGCGCCAAGCCCGCCTCGCACGGGTGCGCGACGCTTGGGCTGCGGCGGCCGAGCGGCTGGGCCGCCACCCGCGGTCCGCCGACGAGGCCGGCCTGTCCGCCCAGGAGCTAGCCCAATATGAGGCGGATGTTCAGGCTGAGACACGCCCTCCGGTGGAGGCCCCTGAGGAGTGGGGGGCGGCGGTGAAGGCGGCCGAGGCGACCGGGCTGCTCGCACCGGTGGCCCGAGCCGACGGGCAGGTGTTGCGGTTCGTGCACCGGTGGACCGCCGCCGGTCTGGCCCGGCTGTACCCGCGGGCGGTCGAGGCGGCGCATCGCAAGGCGGCCCGATACTGGAGGTGGCGGGTGGACGTGGTTCCCCAGAGCCGCCAGCAGGACATCGAACAGCTGGTTGAGGCTCGCTATCACCATCATGCTGCCGGTGAAGTCGACGAGGCGGTCGAGGTCACCGGGTGGGTGGTCAGTCAGCTAGACACCTGGGGCCAGTACGGGCGAGAAGCGGCGCTGTGCGAGCAGACCCTGGACTGGGTGCTGCCAGGATCGGAGCAGGCAGCCGCGTTCGCTCACCAGCTCGGCATCCTCGCCCAGGCTCGGGGTGACTACGAGACCGCCGAGGCGCGCTACCGCCAATCGCTGGAGATCAACGAGCGGCTGGGCAACCAGGCCGGCATGGCCACCAGCTACGGTCAGCTCGGCATCCTCGCCCAGGCTCGGGGTAACTACGAGACCGCCGAGGCGCGCTACCGCCAATCGCTGGAGATCAAAGAGCGGCTGGGCAACCAGGCCGGCATGGCCGCCAGCTACCACCAGCTCGGCATCCTCGCCCAGGCTCGGGGTAACTACGAGACCGCCGAGGCGCGCTACCGCCAATCGCTGGAGATCGACGAGCGGCTGGGCAACCAGGCCGGCATGGCCGCCAGCTACCACCAGCTCGGCATCCTCGCCCAGGATCGGGGTAACTACGAGACCGCCGAGGCGCGCTACCGCCAATCGCTGGAGATCGACGAGCGGCTGGGCAACCAGGCCGGCATGGCCGCCAGCTACCACCAGCTCGGCATCCTCGCCCAGGATCGGGGTAACTACGAGACCGCCGAGGCGCGCTACCGCCAATCGCTGGAGATCGACGAGCGGCTGGGCAACCAGGCCGGCATGGCCGCCAGCTACCACCAGCTCGGCATCCTCGCCCAGGATCGGGGTGACTACGA
>JBOGEB010000048.1:0-1730 GCA_050743125.1 Egibacteraceae bacterium | reverse complement strand
CAGCTACCACCAGCTCGGCATCCTCGCCCAGGATCGGGGTGACTACGAGACCGCCGAGGCGCGCTACCGCCAATCGCTGGAGATCAACGAGCGGCTGGGCAACCAGGCCGGCATGGCCGCCAGCTACGGTCAGCTCGGCATCCTCGCCCAGGATCGGGGTGACTACGAGACCGCCGAGGCGCGCTACCGCCAATCGCTGGAGATCAACGAGCGGCTGGGCAACCAGGCCGGCATGGCCACCAGCTACGGTCAGCTCGGCCTGTTGCGGGCGCAGACCGGCGCGCCTCGGGAGGCGATCCCGTGCCAAATCCGGGCGCTCGCCATCCGCCTGCGGCTTAGGACCAGCAACGCCGGGTGGAACATCGCCAGGCTGATCGAGTTGCGCAACGCGCTGGGAGTTGACGACTTCCTCACGGTCGTTCGCGAGCACCTCGACGACGACTCAACCCAGAACCTAATGACCTTGCTCGACCAGGCCGATGGCAGCGCCGACTAGGCGAACCACGCCGCACCGCTGTTCGGCAGCGAATCCCACAAGGCGAGAATCAGGTCTTGCCCGTAGCCGACCGTGGCACGATTCCGGCGAGGATCTCCGCCGCACGCTGGTCGGGGGCGGGCAAGAAGTGGGTGTAGGCGCGGAGGGTTGTGGTGCCGCCGTCGCCGTGGCCGAGCCGGCCGGCGGCGGTGCGGAGGTCAACGCCGCGGGTGAGCATTTGGGTGGCGGCGCAGTGGCGGAGGCCGCGCAAGGTGACGTGGGCGCCGACGCCTGCCGACAGCCGTTGGATACGCCGGGTCAGCGAGTCCGGCAGGACCGGGTCGCACCCGTCCACGGCGGACGAGAACACGTACCCGTCCGGCCGCAGCGCTACCGCGCACGTCGAGGCTCGTGCCTCGCACCGGGCACGGTGCTCGCCCAGGATCTCCGCGGTCACGCCGTCGAGCGCGACACGGCGGCTCTGGTGGGTTTTGGTGTCCTTCTCCCGCCGCTCGCGCCCCCGGTGGACGAAGCTGCGGGCGATCAGCACGTACCCGTCGTCCAGGTGCACATGTGCCCAGCGCAGGCCGCACAGCTCGCCACGTCGTGCACCAGTGATCATCGCGAGCCAGAGCAGGACGCCCAGGTCTGGATCACGAGCCCACGCGGCCTCCAGGAACCGCGTCACGTCCTCCGGGTGGGCGGGTCGACATCCTGGCGGACGAACCGGGGCACCGTGGCCAGCTCCGCCGGGTTGTCGGGGATCCAACCCCACTTCACCGCCAGGCCCAGCGCGGCGCGGAGGATGAAGTGGACCTTGCGCACGGTCGCGCCGGCGAGCGGCCTCCCACCCACGCCGCCCCGCTTGCGCAGCTCGGCGTAGAACTGGTCGAGCGTCTCGACGGTGAGCTTGCGGATCTGCACCGTGCCGAGGGCGGGGAGGATCTTGGTGGCGATGCAGCGCTCGTAGCCGTCGCGGGTCGTGAACTCAAGGTCGGCGGTGTCGAGCCACCGGGCGAGCAGCTCGGCGACCGTGGCGTTGTTTCCGCTCACCCGGCCCTTGTCGATCTCGCCGAGCAGCCGGGTGCGCAGGACCTCGGCGTCCTTGCGGGTCTTCGCGGTGCCGGCGCGGCGGCGCTCCTTGCCGGTGAGCGGATCCCGGCCGGCGTAGACGAGCACGCGGTAGGAGCTTTCTACCTGGACTTTTCCTGGAGCCGGGACGGGGATTCGAACCCCGGACCTTCGCTTTACAAGA
>JBOGEB010000047.1:17604-25385 GCA_050743125.1 Egibacteraceae bacterium | reverse complement strand
GCGGGGGTCGCTGCGACCAGCGGCCGGCACGCGCTCGAGGCGTGCGGCACCGGCGCGCCGCGTCACTGCACATCGGGAAACAGCAACGTTATTTATGCCCAAGCCCTGAGGGGGGCCGCCCAGCAACGCGGCGGTCCTACCCGACTAGGATTGCCCGCGCGATGAGTGGATTTCTTGCACAGGTGTGCGCTCAGGCACGGGCGCGGGTCGCCGAGGCCGTCCGTGACGAGCCGCTCGAGGCGCTGCGCGCCCGCGCGCTGGAGCGCCCGGCGCCGCCCGGGTTCGCGGCGGCGCTGGCGGGCGACGGTGTGGCGGTGATCGCGGAGGTGAAGCGGGCGAGCCCCTCCCGCGGTCGGCTCGCCGCGATTGGGGACCCGGCCGCGCTCGCCCGCCGGTACGCCGAGGGTGGCGCCGCCGCCGTGAGCGTGCTCACCGAGCCTACGCACTTCGCAGGCAGCCTCGACGACCTCGCCACGGTCGCCGCCGCGGCGCCGCTGCCGGTCCTGCGCAAGGACTTCGTCGTGGACCGCTACCAGGTCCTCGAGGCGCGCGCCGCGGGCGCGGCGGCGGTGCTGCTCATCGTGGCGGCGCTGCCGCAGCCTGATCTCGAGGGGCTGCTCGTGGCCGCCGCGCAGGCTGGGCTCGACGCGCTCGTCGAGGTCCACGACCCCGACGAGGCGACCCGGGCCGCGCTGGCGCACTGTGGCGCAGCCACCGGCTGGCCGCTGGTGATCGGCGTGAACGCGCGTGACCTCGTCACCCTGAGCATCGACCAAGACCGGTTCGAGGTGGTGCGCGGCGCGCTGCCCGAGGATGCGGTCACCGTGGCCGAGAGCGGCGTGCGGGGGCCGGTGGACGTCCGCCGGCTCGCGGGCCTCGGCGCCGACGCCGTCCTCGTCGGCGAGCACGTGGCGACCGCCGCTGACCCGGCCGCGGCGGTACGCGCGTTGGTGGAGGCCGGGACCCACGAGGAGGCGTCGCCGTGACCGTCACCGGGGTACCCGTCGATGTTCCTGCCAACGGCCACTACGGGCGCTTCGGGGGGCGCTTCGTGCCCGAGGCGCTCATGGCCGCGCTCGACGAGCTCGAGGCGGCCTTCACCGAGGCGATGGCCGACCCGGTGTTCCTGGAGCGCCTGGGAGCGCTCAGACGTCACTACGGCGGCCGGCCGACACCGCTGTATCTCGCCGAGCGCCTTTCCGAGCACGCTGGCGGCGCGCGGATCTACCTGAAGCGCGAGGACCTCCAGCACACCGGCAGCCACAAGCTCTGCAACGTCCTCGGCCAGGGGCTGCTCACAGAGCGGATGGGGAAGGGGCGGGTGATCGCCGAGACCGGCGCCGGCCAGCACGGCGTCGCGACCGCCACGATCGCCGCGCTGCTCGGCCTTGACTGCGTCGTCTACATGGGCGAGGAGGACTGCCGGCGCCAGCGCCTCAACGTCGTGCGGATGCAGCTCATGGGCGCCGAGGTCGTTCCAGTCCGCAGCGGCACCCGCACGCTGAAGGACGCGATCAACGAGGCCATGCGCGACTGGGTCACGAACGTTGAGACGACGCATTACCTCATCGGCTCAGTGGTCGGCCCGCACCCGTTCCCGCTGGTCGTGCGTGAGTTCGTGAAGGTCATCGGCCAGGAGGTCCGCGCAGCGCTGCTGGAGCGCGAGGGACGGCTGCCCGACGCCGTGTGCGCGTGCGTCGGCGGGGGCTCGAACGCGATGGGGCTGTTCCACGCGTTCATCGGCGACGAGGGCGTGCGCCTGGTCGGGGTGGAGGCGGGCGGGGACGGCCTGGACACGCCCCGGCACGCGGCGACGCTGTCGGGCGGGTCCGAGGGCATCCTCCACGGCGCTCACTCGTTCGTGCTCCAGGACGAGTTCGGGCAGGTCCGCCCGACGCACTCGGTGTCCGCCGGCCTGGACTACCCCGGCGTCGGACCCGAGCACGCCTGGCTCGCGGAGACCGGACGCGCAGCGTACGTGGCGGCGGCCGACGCCCAGGCGTTGGACGGCTTCCGGCTGCTCTGCGAGCTCGAGGGGATCATCCCGGCGCTCGAGCCCGCCCACGCGGTCCTCACCGCGGTCCGGCTCGCCCGGGAGCTCGGGCCCGAGGGGATCGTCGTGCTCAACCTGTCCGGCCGGGGCGACAAAGACGTCGACGAGGTGGCGCGGATGCTGGGGATGGGGCCGTGAGTCCCGTCAGCGGCCGCGTCGAGGCCGCGGTCCGCGCCGCGAACGCCGACGGCCGCGCGGCGCTCGCGATCTACCTGCCGGCCGGCTACCCGGACCTCGACACGTCGCGAGCGTGCCTGGAGGCCGCCGCCGAGGCCGGCGCTGACCTGCTGGAGGTCGGCTTCCCCTACTCCGACCCGTTGATGGACGGCCCGACGATCCAGGCCGCGAACCAGGCCGCGCTCGACGCGGGCTGCACCCCGGCCGACGACCTCACGCTCTGCGCGACGCTGACCGGGCGGGTCGCCGTGCCCACGCTCGTGATGACGTACTACAACCTGGCCTGGCACTATCGGGGGATCCAGCGGCTCGGCGCGTTCGCGGCCGCCGCCGTCGCTGCGGGGCTGGCCGGGGCGATCCTGCCGGACCTGCCCGCCGAGGAGGGCGGCCCGTGGCTGGAGGCGGCGGCGGAGGCTGGGCTCGACACGGTCTTCCTCGCCGCGCCGACATCGACGGACGCGCGGCTGAAGGCGGTCGCCGAGGCGAGCACCGGCTTCGTCTACGCGACCTCGACGCTGGGAGTGACCGGCGAGCGCCAGTCGCTGTCGGCCGCGGCCTCGCCGCTCGTCCGCCGCCTGCGGGCGGTCACCGACAAGCCGGTCTGCGTCGGGATCGGCGTGACGACGCCCGCGCACGCGGCCGAGGTCGCAGGCTTCGCCGACGGGGTCGTCGTCGGCTCCGCGGCGGTCCGCGCCGCCGGCGACGGCGGCCCCGACGCCGTTCGCACGCTCGTCCGTGACCTCGCCGCCGCCTGCCGCCGCTCATAAGAGGCGAGCGGGTCGGGGCGCTGGGTCGACACCATCCGGGTTCGGGCATAACCCATAAACCACCAGACTCCTGGCTTGACGGGGAAGTGGGCTAAGGTATTGCGTTCGAATCTAAATCTGCCTGGGACATGGGGTCGGAGGTCATGAGCAGGATGGCGGTCCGGGTGCTCGCTGTCAGCATCGTCGTGTTGCTGGCGGCGTCGGTGCTTGTGCTGATGACGAAGGGGCAGAGGACACAGCTCGTGCCGCCAGAGGAGGCGGCGCACGCCCTTCAGGCCCCGCCCCCGAGCCTCCCTTCGCCCGTCGTCCTCACACCCCCAGTGAGTCCGCAGACCCCTGCGGCGGCTTCTCCGGCGCCGGCGCCTTCCCCCGTGGAGGGTCCAGCTGGTCAGCTGACCAGAGACGGCGAGCTCGAGCTGACCATCACCACGTGGCGCAGTGGAGTGCGCCGAGTCCGTGGCGGCTACAGGCCGGAGGCGGGCCAGTTCGTGATCGCTTCGGTCACGGTGCGCAACCCCACCGATCATCCGGTGCGCTTCCGCTGCTCAGATCAGGTGCTGATCTTCAACGGCCAGCGCTACCCAGGGGATCCAGTCGGCACGACCGCAGCGGTGGGTCCGAATGCGGCCAGCCGGTCGATGGCGCCAGGCGAGCTGGCCCGTGTGCAGGTGGTCTTCGACGTTCCGGCTGAGGTGACGGGACCTGGTTTGTCCTACGAGCTGCACGCAAGCGCAAAGAGCCCGGGGGTCCTATTCACCCACCCACCCCCGGCCGTGACTGATCGGAAGCTTGGTGGTTCAGATCGGTGACCGCGCGCATGCCCTGAGGGTGTGCCTGGAGCGCATGCGTGCGGCGTTCGAAGGGATGTGCCACACTCGGACAACGAATCAGTCCTGGCCACCGCGCTAATCTGTTCTTACGCCCCTCTGGTGGAATTGGGAGACACGCCGGATTCAAGTCCCGGTGGCTTCGGCCGTCCGAGTTCGACTCTCGGGAGGGGCACCCGCCAGCAGCCACTGTCAGCGGCTGCCAAGCCGCAACAACCACGTGCCTACCTCACCAGTGGTCCGCTAGCGTTCTCTTCACCACTGTCCAGAGAGCTGCCGCAACGCCAGCTCGAATGCTGCCAAGGCCTCGTCGGGTCGCGGAAGGACCGCAGCGGGCGGCTCGAATCCGGGTCTGCGGATGATGTCGCCGAGCTGTTGAGCTGCTGCTGCTGCCGCCGCTATGTCTCCTATCGACACCAGGCGGGACAGTGGCCATCCTTCCACCGCCTCCCGGGAGCCCGGCGTGGTTGAGGCGACTACCGCCCGGCGGGCGGCAACGGCCTCTTGGAGTATCCGGGGGCGCCCCTCATGCTCCGACAACAGCAGCACGACGTCGAAGGCGGGGAGCATCGCCAGCAGTCGGTCATGCTCGATGTTCCCAAGGAGCCGAACGTGGTGAGTGAGGCCCCCGTCGGCGACCTGCGTGCGCAGGCTCTCCTCGAGAGGTCCCTCTCCGCAGACCGTAAGTTCGGCGTCCACCCCGGTAAGGAGCAGCCGCTCGAGAACGCGCACAACGTCGGCAGGACGCTTGCGGGTCTTCAGCTGACCCGCGAACAACAAGCGCAAGGGCATCGAGCTCGCCGCGGACGATCTGGAAGAGGAAGCGGCTATCGCGGTATCAAGATCGATTGGATTGGGGATGAAGCGGATGTGAGGGTGCCTTGAGATACGGGTCAGCGTCGGCACAAGATGACGAGCGACACAGACGATTTGGTCACAGCTACGGTACAATTCCGCAAGCCTTGTCGCAATCAGTGGATCCTTGTCACCATGGTGTGCCAGGTGGTTGACGTACGCGCCGCGGCACACGAGGGTGATTGGACCATGGTGTCGCGTACGCAAGCCAGGCAAGTTCCAGAGAAACGACTCGCGGCCGAGGACGACGTGGTCGAAGGGGCCAAGTTCGTCTATTCCAGCAGCCACCACCAGGTTCATAGCCTCCACCCATTCTCCGTCGATGGCGAGGCCGTCGCTGTGGAATTGAGTAGGAATCCAGCGAACACCGGGTGTTTCTTCGGAGTAGAAGGAGGGATGGGGCGCGAAGTGGTGCACCTCGTGACCGAGCGCGCGGAGGCCGGAGGACAGCTCGCGACAGGAGTACGCCGATCCCCCGCTGTAGGGGGGATGGGGGCCGAGGAGGAGAATCCGCATCGAGGCAGCAGCCGGGGTTTGCTGAGCCTGCTTCATAGCAGAACGTACCAGCCAGGGAATAGCACGTGGTGGCGGTGGGCAGCCGCCGTGCAGAATTGGTCTCGACAGGCTGAGAAGACGGGTGGAGCGGCAGGGGCTCGCTCAACAAGGTTCATTCCAACGCCTCCTTGTCTGATGGGACTTACGCATACCCTTCTGAAAGTTCTGCAACGAGACCCCAGCGACATCCGTGAGTGCCTGAGGACGCACTGTCGGGGAGGATGCTCGTGGCGTTCTTTGACCCAGATAACACGTTATTGGTCTTGACGTTGTAGACGAGGATGAGGTCGGGGTAGCAGGGTGGTGATCAGGTCGACGCACAGCGTGGTCAGGGGACGGGCTCGGCGAGTGGTGAAGACCTCGCGGAGCAGGACACGGGGGCAGTGGCCGGCGAGCAGGCGGGCTAGGGCGGATTCGGCGTTGTAGGCGGTCCTGCGCGCAGCGTCGTAGATGCGTTGTGCTTCGGGGTCCAGGCGGCGACCCGTCGGGGTGGGCCCGGGCAGCGCCAGGCGGGTGGAGACGTGTCGGCCTCGGCTTGCAGCAGACGAGGCGGACGCGAACGGCGGCGATCTCGCCGGCCAGTCCTAAGTGGGCGAGGGGCGTGGGCGGACGCCCAGCGGTAGTGCGGTGGTCGTGGCAGGCTCGTGCGCCGTCAACGGCAGCTTACAGCCTGGCGGACGCACGCGTCCGCTCCCCTTACGGCGAGATGGCTTTCACGGCCCCGCTCGCTCGGCGACCGACAACCTCTCTTGGAAGCCCGCCTTCAAGCGGGTTGGAGATCCGCAAGCGTCTTCAGCAGTCCGGGGACGGCAGCAGCCGCGGCGGTTACGTCATCGGCTGCGGCGCGGAGTTCGCCCAGCTGAGCGTTGAGGCTCTCGGCGTTGGACGCGTGGATGGTGTGGTCCACTCGGCTCCAGATCGCCGTGAGGGCAGCGACATCGCCGGCGACAGCACGTGAATCGTCGGCGGCGGCATCCACGAGGAGCTGGCGTGCCCACAGGCCCAGACGAGCAAGGTCCACTTCGGCGGGGGGCCGGTGGCGCAGCTGGAGATCAAGGCCGGCTCGAGCCAGGTCGACGGCCGCTTGGCGGACGCCTGCGGGGTTCTGCGCATCGACGGCTCCGGCGAGCGCGTTGAGGGCTCCGGTCATCTGGGCGTCCAGCAGCTCGGGCAGGCCGCCCGCCCGGTGCGTGCGCCAGGCGGCAGCCATGGTGTCCAGCGTGGCAGACATCCGCTCCCAGCCCTTCAAGGACGCGGTGTCGAAGATGTCGGCTGCGCCGCTCGACAGGGTGCTCAGCTCCGCTGGCGGGGAGCCGGGCAGCCTGTCGAAGGGCACGGCGAGAGCGACGGTCAAGAGCTCGTCGCCGGCGCGGGCTCGGAACTCGCCGTAGCCGGGAGCGAAGGCTTTGTCCTCGATGGTTCCGTCCATGAGGTGCTCTTGGACGAGCACCGCTCCTTTGACGGGGCCGCGGGGCCCATCGACGGTTTCGTTGACGGATTTGACGGTGACCTCTTCGAAGACGAGGCCAGGCACGTTTTCGGGTCGGTAGACGTCGCCGATCTTGGGGTTGGCGGGCATGATCATCCCGGGCGGCCCGTTTTTGCCGGCAAGCCAGGTGCCTTCGTGGTCGACGACGCGCCCGTTTCTGTAGTTGTCGACGTTTTCGCCGAAGTACCAGACTGACCCGTCGTCGGCTTGGGCGAAGTAGTCGAGGGCGACCTCGAGGATGCGCCCGTCGAGGTATGCGACGTACTGGGAGACGAGTGTTTCGACCTTCTGGCCGTTCCAGTCGATGGTTTTGGTGTCAGGGAGCAGCGTCACCTCGACCCGCAGTGGTTTACCTCCGTCCTCGCCGAGCTGGACGACCTGGGCGAGCTTGCTGACGGGGAACAGCGGGTTGGTGATGGAGGTGGGACGGGATCGGGTGGGCTCGGCGACATCGACGCGGGCGCTGTCGGGAGCGGGGTCGAACGGGACCCCCGCGATCCGCGAGCTGCTCGACGCCGTAGCGCCTCCGCCATCGCAGGGGCCGCCGAGGAGGGTGACCGCGAGAATCCCGATCACGGTCGTAGTCCGACGGAGCGTCGTGCGCTGGCGGCGGTCGTGGCTCGGAGTCCCTCGTTGCCGGAGCATCGTGAATACCTCGCAGGAATGTGAGGGAAAGTCGCGTTTGTTGACTGCTGTCCGCTTTCGCCTTCGTCATTGGGGCGTCGTCGGCTTTCTGGCCGGTGGCCGTGAAGCTCTCATCGAGCCGACAAGCGGCTTGTCGTCGCGCCGTTCGATGCCGGCCCGCCGCCGATCACGGTGACGGCGAGGGGCTGGGCCGCCATCCGCATGGCCTTACGCTGTATTGCTGGGTCTCTCTCGTTGCCGGTGTCTGCTCAGGCCCGCATTGGCTTTCTGCGCTCTCGTTTCCGGTACGTTTTCAGGATGCTGGCTGGCCCCTGAATAGACCCTGAACGTTTCTGAAGCCCCGTTCAGCGCCTTCAGCGGTGGGGGCGCTCGTACACCGTCGCAAGAATTGCGGCGCAATTCGCAGACGTGTG
>JBOGEB010000047.1:15853-17504 GCA_050743125.1 Egibacteraceae bacterium | reverse complement strand
TAGTGGTCCGTCGTCGGTCATGGCCGTCAAGTGCGTAGGCGGGAAGCGCGCGTCTCCTACGGGTCACGGGCGAGGGGCGTGTCAGATGGCCTGAGGTGGTCGACGATGTGCAGCTAGGGCTGCCGTAGGGCGGCCTGATGGAGAGGCGGACCACCGCCACAGCAGCGGTCCTTCGGTCCTGCGCGACCTGCCGATGCCTCCTGCCCGGCACGCCGGACCCTGATTTCCGTGCTGCACGCGCGAGCCCGAGGTCAGTCTCCGGGCTCGCCGACACCAGGGAGGCTGACCTCGATGCGGGCGCCACCGAGGGAGCTGTCGGTGATGACGACGGTGCCGCCATGGGCGGCGACCAGCTCGGAGACGATGGCCAGGCCGAGCCCGCTCCCGCCCTCGTCGCGGGACCGGGCGTCGTCGAGCCGCACGAACCGCTCGAACACCCGCTCGCGTTCGGCCTCGGGGATGCCGGACCCGTCGTCATCCACTGCCAGGAAGACGGTTCCGTCGCGCTCGGCGAGAGCCAGGTTGATTCGGCCGTGGGCATGGCGGGCGGCGTTGTCGCTGAGGTTGCGCAGCACCCGACGCAGCCCGGAGGTGTCGCCGTGGACACGACCGGCGGACACTGCGGTTGTGTCGACCCGCAGATCGGTGGTGTCCCGCAGGCGTCGGGCCTCGGCGAACACGAGGTCGTCGAGGTCGACCGGGCGCCAGCGCAGCTGCAGGGTGTGCTCGTCGGCTCGGGCCAACAGCAGGAGATCGTCGATGAGGCGCTGCACCCGGAGATCCTCGGCGAGCACCGTCCCGGCGAGCTCGGCGGTGGTGGTGCGGTCGGGGTGAGCGAGGGCGACCTCGGCATGCTGGCGGATGGAGGCGACCGGTGAGCGCAGCTCGTGGGAGGCATCGGAGATGAAGCGTCGCTGGCGGATCTGAGCCCGCTCGATCCGACCCAGCATGCGGTTCATCGTCACCGCGAGGCGGGCGATCTCGTCGTTGCCCGGCGGGGTCGGGACCCGGCGGTGCAACTCGGCGGCGGAGATCTCGTCGACCTCGTTGCGGATCGCCTCGACCGGTGCCAGCGCCCGGCCCACGACCCGCCAAGTGGTCGCGGCAACCACCAGCAACAGGGCGGGCAGCCCGGCGGCGAGCAGGCCGGTGACGGTGCTGGTCGCGCTGCTGACCGGGTCGACGGTGCGGGCGACCACGACCGTGAGCCGGCCGTCGGGGGTATCCGCGGCGACGGCAACCGCCAGGAAGCTGTCGTCGTCGACCGGCACGTCGACCTCGGCCGACTCCCCTGGGCGCAGGCGGGGGGCTACTGGTGGCTGCCCCTCGACGTTGGGGCTCGACGCGATCACCGCGCCGCTCTCGTCAAGGACCTGGATCAGCAGGTCCCCGACACCGCCGACCGCCAGCCCACCTGGTCCGGTCCCTGACTCCAGAACGGCCGCCACATCCGCAGCCCGCAGACTGGCCGCGGTGCGCACCCCGCGGGTGAGCGTGGTCCGCAGGGCCGCTACCAGCACCACGGCACCCACGGCCATGGCCACCCCGACGACCACGACCGCCGCCACGGTCGTGCGGATTCGGACCGTATTCACCCGCGCCCGGAGCCAGGCCGCCCAGGTTGAGCCGTCGGCCCTGCGGGCACGGATTG
>JBOGEB010000047.1:0-15753 GCA_050743125.1 Egibacteraceae bacterium | reverse complement strand
ATCGTCGGCCCTGCGGGCACGGATTGGATCGTCGGCCCTGCGGGCACGGATTGGATCGTCGGCCCTGCGGGCCTTTCGGTATCGCCGCTGGTCAGCCCCCATGGGCCTGGAGCCGGTATCCGGCCCCGCGGATCGTCTCGATCGAGCTCCGGTCGAAGGGCCGGTCGAGCTTGTTGCGCAGGTGCCGAACGTAGACCTCGACGATGTTGGGATCGCCTTCGAAGTCGTAGTCCCAGACGTGTTGGAGGATCTCCCGTTTGGAGACGGCCTCGCCTCGACGGCGCAGCAGGAACTCCAACAGCGCGAGCTCCCTCGCGGTGAGATCCACTTCGACGTCGCCCCTCCACACCCGCTTGGCCGCAGGATCCAGTCGCAGGTCGCCTGCCTGCAGCACGGCCGGACGCTCGCGGGCACCTCGCCGCAGCAGCGCCCGTAGCCGGGCAACGAGCACCGCGTAGGAGAACGGCTTGGTCAGGTAGTCATCGGCTCCGGTGTCGAGCCCCTCGACCTCGTCCCATTCGCCGTCCTTGGCCGTCAGCATGAGGATCGGCGTCCAGACGCCTTCCTCCCGCAGCGTTGCACAGATCTTGTAGCCGTTGATCCCCGGCAACATGATGTCGAGCACGAGCGCGTCGTACGGGTTCTCTCGGGCCATCCACAGCCCGTCGGTGCCGTCCAGGGCCACGTCCACGGCGAATCCCTCCGCCTCGAGTCCGTTTCGCAGGCCGGCGGCGAGCCGCTTCTCGTCCTCGACGACCAATACCCGCAAGTGCTCTCCTCTCCGCGTGTTCGTGACGATTCTCGGCTACCGGAACTGAAGTATCGCTGAACGCCTTGACTATCCCCACGACGCGGGCTGCTTTGCGCACAAACGCCACGTGTTTCTCCACGCGGACCACTGATCCGGATAGGGCTCTGGGTGATCGCCAGCGCCCCAACATCGAGCCGCTACGGCACGGATGCTCAGAGCGTGTTTGAGAACCGCGGCCTTGCCCCGTGGGCGAAGCGAAGCGGAGCGCGGTTTCGTGGCCGTCTATGTGGGACTCCCCCAGCCCCTGGCCGCCGAAACCGCCGACCGCACCAACCTCCCCCACCCACTCGCCCTGAAGGAGCGGAACCCGACGCGACGCGACCCCCGGAATACTTCTCAAACACGTTCTCAGCCCCACAGATCCTACGGCCTGCCTCGTGATGGGTCACCGGCCACGGTGACCGGCGTGACCCATCAGAAGAACCCGTCCGTCAAGATGATTGAGGGGCACTCGCAGCGCTGGGTTCGGAGAGCACCTTCCTGCCCCTCCCAAAACGCAGGTACAGGGAGGGTACGACGAACAGGTTGAGCAGCGTCGAAGTGACCAACCCGCCCATAATGACGACGGCCATCGGGTGCTCTATCTCGTGACCAGGGATAGAGCCGGAGATTACCAAGGGCACCAGAGCCAGCCCTGTCGCTATGGCAGTCATCAGAATTGGCACAAGTCGTTCTCGCGCTCCGCGTAGGACAAGACCTGGACCAAAAGTTTCGCCTTCATGCCGCTCCAGATGCTGATAGTGGCTGATCAGCATAATGCCGTTGCGTGCGGCAATTCCCAACACCGTGAGAAAGCCCACGAGCGACCCGAGCGAGATCACGCCGCCACTCACAAACGCCGCGAGCAGCCCCCCCACCAGGGCTATCGGCAAGGTCAAGAAGGACAGAGCCGCCAAGCGCCAACTCGCGAAGGACGCCTGCAGGAGCAGCAACATTCCGATCACCGCAGCAACCGCAAAGCCGAGCATGCGCCGCTGGGCGGTCTGTCGCTCCGCGTACTCCCCGAGCAGCTCCGGACGGTACTCGAGTGGGAACTCGATTGCCTGGAGGCTGCGTTCGACGTCGCGCACTACGGAGCCGAGATCACGTCCACGAACGTTGGCGCCTACGTCAATGCGACGCGAGACGTTTTCACGGATTATCGCGTTCGGAGTGGGCGCAAGGCGAACCTCGGCCACATCCCCCAAACGCACCTGACCGCCGCTGGGCGTGTCGATCAGAAGCTCCCGAATATCGGTCACGCTGTTGCGGGTTGCGGGCGTGCTCCACACCTGCACGTCGAACGCCTTCCCGTCCCTGAAGATGTCACCGACTTCTTCGCCTGCCACCAACGTCGAGGCCGCCCGGCGCACATCACCAGGCTTGAGTCCATAGCGTTGGGCGGTGGCGGGGTCTACCTTCACCTCCACCTGTGCAACGTCAGTCTGGAGTTCGACATGCAATTCGACGATACCGTCGATCTTCGAAAGGGCTTGCTCCACCTCGGCCGCCTTGCTGCGCAGGACACCCAGGTCGGGCCCATAGACGCGTACGGTGATGGCTTCGCTTGATCCCGTCAGCACTTCTCTGATTCGTTCTTTCAGATAGGTCAGTACGTCGCGATAAAGCCCGGGGTAACCGTCAACCACCTCCTGAATGGAGGCCACCGTCTTGTCATAGTCCACCGCTGGGTCGACGCTGATCCAGTTCTCGCCGAAATCGATGCCGACCACCTCGTCCGCCAATAGGGCTTGCCCTATGTGGGCTCCGAAGTTGCGAACCCCCGGAATGGATCGCAGCTCCTGACTGGCCTCAGTCGTGATCCGTTGCATTTCTGGATGGGAGGTGCCCGGCTGGGTCACCCAGTGCATCAGGAAGTCCCTCTCCTTGAACGACGGAAGCAGTGACTGCCCGAGCAGTGGCACCACCGCGAGGCCAGCCAACGCAGTGGCCCCGACGGTTGCGAACGCCGGACGTGGCCCGTGGATGATCCGCGAGAGCACCGCCCCGTAGCCGCGCTGCAGCAACGGTACGAGCGGGGACTCGCGGCGCTCGAGCGGCGCTTTCCGCAAGAGAATGAGGGCCATCGCCGGCGTGACGGTCAAGGCGACCGCCATGGATACGAGCAGCGCCAGCGCATACGAGAGCGCAAGTGGCCGAAAGAATGCCCCGGACAACCCCCCCAAGAAGAGGACCGGCGCGACCGCCACCACTTCGATCAGCGTCGCGTAAACGATGGCGCTGCGCACCTCGAGCGAAGCGCCAAGGATAACGGACGCAGTGGACTTGCCGCTGCCTGCCTTACGATGCTGACGGAGACGCCGAACCACGTTTTCTATGTCGATGATGGCGTCATCGACGACGTCCCCGAGGGCGATGACAAATCCCGCCAAAATCATCGTGTTGATCGTCGCCCCACGGTGGTAGAGCACAAGCCCTGCTCCCACCAGCGACAACGGGATCGCCACGACGCTGATCATCGCCGTACGCCATTCGTAAAGAAAGGCGCCGAGCATCAGAATCATAAGAAGGCAACCGATAAGCAGCGCGGTCGTCAGATTGCTGATCGACATCTCGATGAACGTCGCCGGCCGGAATATCTGTGAGTCGATCTTGATCCCGGAAAGACCGGGCCGTAAATCATCCAGTGCTTCTTCGACCCCGCGAGTCACATCCAGCGTGTTGGCCCATGGAAACTTCTCCACGATCAGCATGAGGCCCGGCCCGTCGTTGATGATCGCGTCACCGATGAGCGGTTGATGATCTTCGACCACGTTGGCCACGTCGCTTAGCTGCAGGGGCTTGCCGTCCTTCCCCTCGACGGGCACTTTGGCCAGGTCATCCGGCGTCACGATCGGCAAGACGTGCCGGATCCCCAGTCGCTGATTCGGGGTATCGATGAACCCTCCGGTACCGATCAGCGATCCATCTGAGAACCGCAACAATCCCGCGTCCAAGGCGTCTGCGGTGGCCTCCATGACTTGGTTCAGCGAGACACCGTTTTCCCGCAACCGTGCCGGTTCGACTTGTACCTGCTGCATCCGCAGCCGCTCACCCCATATGGCGACATTTGCCACGCCGGGTACACGCAGCAAACGAGGCCTGATGTTCCAATAGGAGGTCATCGACAGGTCGATGAGCGAATGTTGGTCCGACGACAGTCCAATCTTCATCGCCCGGCTTGTCGCCGACAGGGGCTGCATCATGAACGGCGGGCTCGCCCAGGTTGGCAGGTTTGGCGTCACCGTGGCAACGCGCTCTTGTACTAACTGACGTGCCTCCAGGAGGTCGGTTCCAGGCCTGAAGATGAGCTCAATCGATGAGAGCTGGGACACCGACTTGGAGCGGATGGTGTCAAGTCCCGCCACCCCGGTGAGTGCCTCCTCCAGCGGGATGGTTACTAACTCCTCCACGTCGGCCGCGGAAAGCCCGAGGCTTGGGGTCTGGATTTCTACACGTGGCGGCGCGAACTCGGGAAAGACGTCCACCGGCATGCTGCGAAGTTGGGCGACGCCGAAGAACATCATTGCCGCGGCGCCCGCCACCACCAGAAATCGGAACTTCAGGCTGGACCCGACGATCCAACGCATCATCGCTGGAGATCTCCCTGCGGAGTCAATGCCCGACCTCGAACTCAGTACCGAACAACTCGGCCGCTCCCACCGTCACAACCGCGGTGCCAGAGGGTGGACCGTCCCACAGAACCGCCACGTCTCCTTCTATGCGGTCGATCATGACGGGGCGTCGGACGAACACCAGAGGCTCGGGGCTTGTGTACGTCCAGGTACTGCCGTCCGCCCGGTAGATCACCGCAGCGTACGGAATGACCTTTCGCTGCGTCCCGCCGATCTCGGCGTCACGAACTGGGACTGTTTGAATGTCAAGCCGTTCGGCCGCTTTGGCGGTCAGTATCACGCGATGAAGGCTCGTCCCCTCGACGGCCTCGACCGTGGCGGCTTGAATCTTGCTCCCTGAGGCTGTTGACACCTGGGTGCACGCCGAAAGCGTGAGACCGGCAATGACCAGCATCATGGTCATCCATCGATTACCGTACCGCATCGGGCTTCTCCTACGCGTTTAACCAACCGTGGTGAGGTCAACCTCGGGCCTGTCTTCTTCTTCAACGGTGAACTCGGGTTCAGGGCTAGACCCAAAACGCCAGTAGAGGGCGGGCACAACCAACAGGCTGAACAAGGTCGAAGTGACGAGGCCGCCAAGGACGACGACGGCCGTCGGGTGCACGGTCTCGAGTCCGGGAAGATCGCGGAAGAGCACCGCAGGCAACAGCGCCAGTCCTGTTGTCGCCGCGGTCATGACGATGGGCGCAAGCCGCTCCCGCGTTCCGCGCAAGACCAACCCTAGACTGTACGTTTCACCTTCGTGCCGTTCGAGATGCTGGTAATGACGGACCAGCAGCACGGCGTTGCGCGCAGCAATCCCAAACACGACGAAGAATCCAGCGATCGAACCGAGCGAGATTACGCCGCCACTCGCGAACGCCGCAAGCGCTCCGCCCGCCAGGGCCAACGGCAAGAGCAACAAGACCACAGACGCCAAGCGCCAGCTCTGGAATGCCGCCTGCAGAAGGAGCAAAATCCCGATGGCAGCGGCAACCGTAATCCACAGCATGCGGTTGGCAACAGCCTGGCGCTCCACGTACGTTCCCCGCACCTCTGGGTGGTACTCGAGTGGGAACTCGACCTCCTGGAGACGACGTTCGACGTCGGCTACAACCGCAGCGGGACCACGTCCGCGCACGTCGGCGCTGACGTCAATGTAGGTGGAGACAGCGTCACGCTTGATGACGCTTGGAGCGGATGCGATGCGCACGTCAGCCACATCACCCAACCGCACGTGACCGCCGCCGGGCTTGTCGATCAGAAGCTCGCGAACACCGGTCAGGCTGCGGCGTATCTCGGGCGTGCCCCACACTACGACCTCGAACACCTTCTGTTGCTCGAAGAGGCTGCCGACTTGAATGCCTGACAACAATGTGGCTGCCGCCCGACGCACGTCACCTGGCTTGATTCCAAACTCGTCGGCCGCGTCGAGGTCCACCTCGACTTCCAATATCGGCTCCTGAGCTGGCAGCTTCATCTGCGGATCAACGACACCGTCGATGTCCGAAAGGGCCTTGCGTACCTCCTCCGCTTTGCCGCGCAGGACGTCCAAGTCCTGGCCATAGACGCGCACGACGATGTCTTCCTCTGTGGCTGTAGCCGCCTTTGCGCTTCGCTCTTTCAGGTAGGTCAGCACCTCGCGCTGGAGTCCGGGGTAGCCGTCAACCACCTTCTGAATGGAGGCCACCGTCGCGTCGTAGTCAGCGGCGGGATCGATGTTGACCCAAAGCTCGCTGGAATTGACACCGACCACCTGATCCGACGTTATGGCACGCCCCACATGGGCGCCGACGCTGCGGACCCCGGGGAGAGATCGCAGCTCCTCACGGGCCGCAGCTGCGATTCGGCTCATTTCCGGACGGGACGTGCCGGGCGCGCCGTCCCAGTGGATCAGCAGGTCCGGCTCCTTGAACGAAGGAAGCGGTGACTGCCTGAGCAGTGGTATCGCCGCGAGGCCGACCAGCGCGATAGCACCGGCCGCAAAGAACGCCGGACGCGGTGTGCGGATGATCCGCGATGCAGCCACGTCGTAGCGACGCTGCAGCCACCGTACGAGCCGGGACTCCCGGTGCTCGAGTGGCGCTTTCCGCAAAAGAATCAGGGCCAGCGCCGGCGTCACGGTCAGGGCGACCACCATGGACACCAGCACTGCCAGCGCATAGGAGAGCGCAAGTGGCCGAGAAAAGACGCCGAGCAGGCCGCCCATGAAGAAGGCCGGCAACACGGCCATCATAGCGATCAGCGTCGCGTAGAGGACCGCGCTGCGCATCGCGAGCGAAGCCTGGAGAACAATGCGTGCGGTCGACTTGCCACTGCCCTTTTGGCGATGCTGTCGGAGACGTCGCACGATGTGTTCTACGTCGATGACAGCGTCATCGACGACGAAAGCAACGGCGAGCACCAGCCCCGCGAGAGTCATCGCATTGACTGTAGCTTTTTGCGCATAGAGCACGAGGCCGGCTGCCACCAGCGACAACGGGATCGCCACGACGCTGATCAGCGCGGTACGCCAATTGTAAAAGAGGACGCCGAGGGCCAGAGCGGACAGGACAAAGGCGATGACCAGCACCAGAGCGAGATTGTCGATCGCCATCTCAATGAATGTCGCGGGCCGGTAGGCAGAGGAGTCAACCGCTATCCCGGAAAGACCGGGCCGCAGCTCGTCGAGCGCCGCTTCCACCCCCCGAGTTACCTCAAGCGTGTTGGCTCCTGGAAACTTCTCGACCACGAGCAGGAGGCCAGCACCGTTGTTGGTAAGAGCGTCACCGATGAGCGGTTGATGGTCCACGACGACATTGGCCACGTCACCGAGTCGGAGCGTCGAGCCTTCGACGGCCACTTTGGCCAGGTCCTGTGGCGACGAGATGGGCAAGACGTGTTGGACCCCGAGCCTTTGATTGGGGGTGTCGATGAACCCGCCGGTACCAGGTGTCGAGGATTCCAAGAAGCTGAGTGGCGACACGATCAGCGCGTTCCCAGTGGTCTTGATGACCTGAAGGAGCGACACACCCTGATCGCGCAAGCGTTGTGGATCGACTTGCACCTGCAGCTGCTGCTCCCGCTGCCCCCAGATGGCCACGTTTGCCACGCCCGGCACGCCCAGCAAGCGAGGCCTGATCGTCCAACGGGCGAGCACCGACACGTCAATCAGGGACAGGTCTTTGGAGGAAAGCCCGATCATCATGACCCGGCTTGTCGATGACAGAGGCTGGAGCATGACCGGCGGTTTTGACACATTGGGCAACGCATGCGCCTGCGTCAGGCGCTCTGACACCACCTGCCGTGCGCGCAAGAGGTTCGTCCCAGGCTCGAAGATGAGGACGATCGACGACAGCCCGGGGACCGACTCAGAGCGGATTTCGTCAAGCCACGCCACGCCGTTGAGCAAGTCCGCCTCCAGGGGAACAGTGATCAGCTGCTCCACCTCTTCTGCGGAAAGTCCGAGCGCTTCGGTCTGCACCTCCACGTACGGCGGGGCGAACTCGGGCAGAACGTCCACCGACGTTTTATGAAGCTGTGTGACACCCAAGAGCATTATCACCGCAGCAATAGGAACCACCACGAGCCGAAACCTTAAGCTCGACCCAACGATCCAACGCATCATTGCTGGGGACCCCCGTACGCAGTAAACGACCGCCGCCTTCTCGGGCAGGCTCTGTCAGAAAATCCAGCATTCGCCGTGCGAACTGACACTCGGAAGCAGCAGACACCTGAGCAGAAGGCCCAGTGTGGCTAATCTTGAAATGATCAACCAGGATCATCCCGCCCCTAACAGGGAGAAATAGGAGTAGGCACGGAAGCGTGCCAAACGCGGGGCAGTCCTTCCTCGGTCAGCCAGATGCCTCGCTTGATCCGCCGGCATACCTCGGTCTCGCCGGCTCCACCACCTCACGTAACTTCCCAAACCGCGGCATTGAGGGAGGCGGCCAGCGTGGCAACCTCGTCGTGGAGCAGCAAGGAATTACCGGGCCGCCCAGCAGCACGACACGACGCTTACCCCCTCCCGCCCGCTTCGACGGGCCTGCGCTCCTCGACGCCAGCACCCCCTCCGGGCTGGTTAGTATTACTTATACCTCAGCAGACTTCATCAGGCAATAGGCACTCATGCTAACTGCGAGAACTGCGACACCACGTCCGGATTGGCAGGCACTATGGGTTGAACGACCTTTCTGTCCCCTTCACCTGGATGCTCTACAGACACGTCCGACAACCTGAAAAAGGCCGTCTCGCCCGTAAACCGGAGGATCTGTCCGAATAACGGGACAGATCCTCCAGTTCGCCGTGAGGGGACTCGAGCCCATTCGTTGCGCTACTTCGGTGCCCTGTGCTCGAAGGCTGCGGGCGATCCTCGAATACGTTCTCAGTGGCTCCTCAGACGGCCGGCTGCATTATGGGAGCCAGTCCAGGGACGTAGGTGGGGGGCCGTGGGAAGGCTTGAGTCAGACCGATGGAGGTGGGCCGTCCTCCTGGGCTGCATCGTGGTCCTCCTGGCGCTGGCGTGGGCCGGCTCGGCTCCGTATCCGCTCGCCTGGGCGCACGAGCTCGTGCCTGCCCGCACCTTGATGCTCGACCCGCTCATGGCGCTGTTCACCCTTGCGGGCGGTGGTGCGGGGCTGCTGCTGCTTGGGGCCGTGGCGTTCGGCGTCCTGCTGGCTCACCGCCGCGTCGCCGAGGCGGCCTTCCTCGCGGTCTCACTGGAGGGAGCCCGCGTGCTCGGACGGCTGCTCAAGCACCTGTTGGGCAGGCCCCGCCCCCCGTCTGCTCGGGCGGTGACGCTGCCGCATCCGCCCCACACACAAGAGCTGTTGGTAGCGACCGTGCTGGCCGTCCTGGTGATCCTGGCGCTCACCCGCCGCCGGCGCGGGGCGCCAACGCTGGTCGTCACGGCCTTCCTTGCCGCTTTGGCGATGGACCTGGTCGCCGTCGTCTTGATCCCGCTGCGGCCGGGCTATGACTCCTTCCCCAGCGGACACGCCGTGGGGGCCGCTGCGCTTGCCGCCCCGCTCGTCGTGCTCGCCTGGCCGACACGGCGACGCTGGCTTGTGACCGTTACCGCATGCCTGTTCGCCTTTTTCGTCGGGATCTCGCGGGTTTACTTCAGCCTTCACTACCCAGTCGACGTTGCCGCTGGCTGGCTCCTCGCCATCGCCTGGGTGACGCTCGTCCTGCTCGCCTTCGACCGGGGCGCGACCTCCGTTTGGCCATCATGGAGGCCTGTGAACGCGGCACACCGGCTCGAAGGGCGAGACCACCCAGATCGAACCGGCGCACCACGCGCACCTGAGCGAGGGGCGCCGGGTCGATGAGGTGCTGGCACACGCACGGCCGCATACATTCGCCAACCCGTCGAGTTGTGGCGTTTCGCCTTGCGAGACGGGGAGCACTCCCCCCGGACCCCCTCACAGCGATCGGGGGCGTCCCCAGGGGACGAGCTGGTCAGCACCTGCGTCCTGCTGCTGAACGCCGGCCACGAGGCGACGGTGAACATGCTGGGCAACGGCTGGCTGGCGCTGCTGCGCGACCGTGAGCAGCTCGGGCTGCTCCGTGAGTGTCCCTCGCCCGCGCAACGCGTGGTCGAGAAGATCCTGCGCTACGACACGCCACTGCAGATGTTCGAGCGCCGGGTTCTCCAGGACGTGGAGATCTGCGGCATGACGCTCCCGAAGGGGGCGGAGCCCGCGCTGCTGCTCGAGACGCTGCGCGTCACCTCCTGATGACCGCCCACCGCCCGCCCTCGTCATGGCTGGGCCACCGCTCCAGACGTGGGAGTATTCCTCTTTTCGTCGCCCACTCCCGCCGCGTTTTGTCTACACTCAGCCAACCGCATGCCTGGCCGTCCTGGCCGGCCTGGCCGGCATGACAAGGGAGCACCTGGTGACCGAGCGGCAGGACAGCCCGATCCGGGTCCTCATCGCCGAAGACGAAGCCCTGATCCGCCTCGACCTCAAGGAGATGCTCATCGAGGAGGGCTTCGACGTCGTCGCTGAGGTGTCCGACGGCGCGACCGCGGTGCGTATGGCCCGGGAGCTGCGCCCGGACCTCGCGATCCTCGACCTCAAGATGCCGGTGATGGACGGCATCCAGGCCGCCGAGCAGATCACGGAGGAGCGGCTGTCGGCGGTGCTCATCCTCACCGCGTTCAGCCAGCGTGACCTGATCGAGAAAGCGCGGCGGGCCGGCGCGATGGCCTACCTCGTGAAGCCCTTCCAAAAACATGACCTGCTGCCTGCGATCGAAATCGCCGCCGGGCGCTTCAAGGATCTCCAAGGGTTGCAGAACGAGGTCGGCACCCTCACGGACCGGCTCGAGGCGCGCAAGGTCGTCGAGCGCGCCAAGGGCCTGCTGCAGGAGCGCGAGGGGATGACCGAGCCGACCGCGTTCCGCTGGATCCAAAAGGCCGCGATGGAGCGGCGCCTCACGATGAGGGCCGTCGCCGAGCAGGTCATCGAGCGCTACACGTCGGAGTAGCGCGAGCGGGACAGCGTCGGCGCTGCCCGCCACGCTCGTCTGCGCGCTCCAGGCGGTGTGGCGCTGGCGGTGTGGCGCTGGCGGTCCAGGCGGGTGGGCGTCCGCGGTGCTCCGTCGGCGTGAGGGCTTGTCACACCCGCGCTCTACCATTGCGTGTATGCCAGCGTTCAAGGTGCACAGCGAGTTCGCCCCGTCCGGGGATCAGCCCCGGGCGATCGAGGCGACCGCCGAGGCGCTGGAGCGCGGAGAGCGTGACGTGTCACTGCTCGGCGTCACAGGGTCGGGCAAGACGTTCACCGCGTCGAAGATCGTCGAGCGGGTGGGCAAGCCGACGCTCGTGATCGCGCCCAACAAGACCCTCGCCGCGCAGCTCGCGAACGAGTTCCGCGAGTTCTTCCCGCACAACGCGGTCGAGTACTTCGTCAGCTACTACGACTACTACCAGCCCGAGGCGTACATCCCGTCAAGCGACACGTACATCGAGAAGGACTCGTCGATCAACGAGGAGGTCGAGCGGCTCCGGCACCGGGCGACGATGGCGCTGCTCACCCGCCGGGACGTCCTGATCGTCGCGAGCGTGTCGTGCATCTACGGCCTGGGCTCGCCCGAGGAGTACCGCGACCACGTCCTCATGCTCTCGACTGGCCAGGACGTCGACCTGCAGAAGGTCCTCCGCAAGCTCGTCGACCTGCAGTACGAGCGGAACGACCTCAACTTCGTCCGCGGCCGGTTCCGCGTGCGGGGCGACACGCTCGAGGTCTATCCGGCGGACAGCGAGCTCGCGTACCGCGTCGAGCTGTTCGGCGACACGATCGACCGGATCACCCGCCTGGACCCGCTGACCGGCGAGGTCGTCGCCGAGGTCGAGCAGGCGGGCATCTTCCCGAACTCGCATTACGTCGCGAGCGCCGAGCGGATGGAGCGGGCGATCGTGACGATCGAGGCCGAGCTCGCCCAGCGGCTCGCCGAGCTCGAGTCCGGCCGCAAGCTCCTCGAGGCGCAGCGGCTGCGGATGCGCACGACGTACGACCTGGAGATGATGCGCGAGATCGGCTTCTGCTCGGGGATCGAGAACTACTCGAGGCACATCGACGAGCGCGCGCCGGGACAGGCGCCGCACACGCTGCTCGACTACTTCCCCGCCGACTTTCTCTGCGTCATCGACGAGTCGCACGTCACGAACCCGCAGATCGGCGGGATGCACGAAGGCGACATGTCGCGCAAGCGGACGCTCGTCGAGCACGGGTTCCGGCTGCCGAGCGCGTGCGACAACCGCCCGCTCAAGTTCGACGAGTTCCGCGCCCGGGTGCCGCAGACGCTCCACGTCTCCGCCACCCCGGGCCCGTTCGAGCGGGGCGTGTGCTCGACGGTCGTCGAGCAGGTGATCCGCCCGACCGGGCTCGTCGACCCCGAGGTGCTCGTCCGGCCGACGAAGGGGCAGATCGACGACCTCATCGCCGAGGTCCGCGCCCGGGCCGAGCGTGACGAGCGCGTGCTCGTCACGACGCTCACGAAGAAGATGGCCGAGGACCTCACCGACTACCTGTTGGAGTCCGGCCTGCGGGTCCGCTACCTCCACTCCGAGATCGACACGATCCAGCGGATCGAGATCCTCCGCGAGCTGCGGATGGGCGAGTTCGACGCCCTCGTCGGGATCAACCTGCTCCGCGAGGGCCTCGACCTGCCCGAGGTGTCGCTCGTCGCGATCCTCGACGCGGACAAGGAGGGGTTCCTCCGGTCAGAGACGTCGCTCATCCAGACGATCGGCCGCGCAGCCCGCAACGTCAACGGCCAGGTGATCATGTACGCCGACCAGCTCACCGGCTCGATGCGGCGGGCGCTGGACGAAACGAACCGGCGCCGCGCGTTGCAGCTCGCGTACAACGTCGAGCACGGCATCGATCCGCAGACGATCCGCAAGAAGGTCGGCGACATCATCCAGATGGCCCGCGCCGCCGAGGCCGGCGTGCCGTACCGCGCCGCCGCCCCGAACCTGCGGAGCCGCCGGCGCCGCGCAGCCGGGACCGGGGCCACGGTCCCGGACGTGAGCGAGCTGCCTCAAGAGGAGCTCGCCCAGCTGATCCAGCAGCTGACCGACGAGATGCACGAGGCCGCCGCCGACCTGCGCTTCGAGTACGCCGCCCGCCTCCGCGACGAGATCGTCGAACTCAAACGCGAGCTGCGCGGAATGCGCGAAGCCCTCGGCTGAGCGCGACCGCGGGCGGAACACGGACCCAGCCGATACGCGGCATACGAGTCAGGTTGTGCGGCGTCCCGGCTTCGCGTCTGTGAAGGATCCGCGCAGCATGCTGCGCGGATCCTTCACACAACTGCCGCCATGATCCTGGACCAGCTTTTCTAGTGGTCCGTCGCTGAAATGATTTGAATGTCGAGGTCGGGCAGGAATCGGTTTTATTCCTGGTCAAGGCGTAGTTCATGCCGTTCGTACGTTAAAAAGACCTCGGCGACGTGCCACTAGGATCATGAAGTCGTCGATGCTCATGCGGACCACCGCAGTCGGTCGGCCCGTAACGCAGCGACGGAGTTGGGGTAGCCGGCGCAGACAGAGGCACCGCCGCGCTGGAGCGTGACGCTGCTTGCCCATCGTCGGATGATCTCTACGTGCTCGGCGACCAGGCCGATGTGCGGGTCTGGCTGGATGAGCAAGCTCGGAAATCCGCACCGCGTGCGGGCGGTGGCCCACTCGTGGTCGGTGGGAGCGAAGTCGTCATCGATCCAGACGAACGGTTGCTGGTCGGTGTCTGCGGCTACGTGGTCGCGCTTCCACAGGTAGCCGTTCGGGTGGCTGTCGGTGACCGAAACATAGGGCAGGCCGACGTGGGGCCAGGGCAGGAGGCCGAGCCTAGGGCCGATCAGGCGCGCGGCGTCTGCGCGCCAGCTGGTGCACCATGCCGCTTCGAGGCCCGTGGCGGCGATCAGATCCGCGAGCATTGGCCCGTGCGCCGGGTTGAGCCAGATGCTTACGGGCTCGTCGTATCCGGTCGGGACCACCTGGTCCCGGTGGTGAGTGGCGGGGATGCTGCCATCCGCGTCGGGGAAAGGTATGAGCACGCCGTCGATGTCGCAGAACAGGTACATGGCGTTCCCTCCCCAAGTGGGTGTCAGCGTCGGCATAGGACGATCACCCGGTCGTGGTGGTCGTCGATGCGCAGCGTCAGGGCGAGCAGCCCGCCGGGGCGCAGTGCCCGGCTGGTTGCGCTGAGCAGAGGCAGCGGGTCGGTGAAGCTGAACGCGCCGAAGATCGACAGGCAGACATCGACGGACGCAGGCGCCACCGACGTGAGGTGGCCGACGGCGTCGGCCAAGACAAACCGGATGCCGGGCAACCGGCCGTAGGCGGCCCGTGCCCGCCTGATCTTGGCTGGGTCGCGGTCGACGCCGATGCCGGTGGCGCCACGGTGGGCGACGACGTGGGCGAGGTTGTGGCCACCGCCGCAACCGAGCTCGACCACCGTCTGGTCCCGCAGATCCCCGAGGATGCCGAGGTCGGGTCCGATCCCGCTTCGGCGGGTCCACTCGAAGCGGAGGGGGACGGCTATGCCTGGAGCAGGGTGAGCGCCTCGTTGAGATGTCGGCTGATCGCGGTGATCCATGCCTGTTCTGCTCCCTGAGCCCAGCCGCGTTCGATCTGCTCGGTGAACCAGTCGACGGCCCAGACCCGGTGCCAGCCCAGCGCCCACGAGGCGGCGTCCAGCCCGCCTCGCCTCGCCAGAGCCTCGGGTGGCCCGCCCGCGGCGACGTAGGACTCGATCAGGTCCAGCGTGCGGGCTGGCCGGGGCTTGTCGAGGGTGCCGTGCCAGGACGCGAGGTCGAGCAGGCCGGGGCCGATGAACGCGCGGGCGAAATCCAGTAGGCGCCAGCCGTGTTCGCCGATGTGCAGCGAGGTGGGGTGAAACTCTGAGTGGCACAGGCCGAACGGCGGCAGGTCCGCGCCGGACGCCCGGCCGGCCGCGACCGCGTCCAGAGCGCGGGCGTGGCCGCGCAGACCGGACAGTTCCAGTCGTTGCAGCCGGGCAGCGATCCGCTGGGGCATCGCGGACAGCGCTGCGGTGTCGACCCACTGCATCCCGGGTGCCGCCCCGTCCACCTGGTGCAGTCGGACGGCGGCGCGGGCGCCGTCGTTGTCGTCGGCGTCCCGCACCGGGTCGCCGAGGTCTTCCAGCAGCATGCCGAGCAGGCCGGGTGCGGTCCGCGCGGCGCGCAGCGTCGGGGTGGGCACGCCGCCTCGTGCGGCAAGGCGCAGCGCGAGGTGCTCGGTGTCGAACGGTTCTTCGGCGTACTTGAACACCACGGACGCCCCGCCGCCGAAGCGCAGCCGTTCCACGCCGGAGCGCGCCCACACCCGCAGCGGTTCACGATCGACGTCACCGGGCAGTCCGGCGTCGGCAAGCAGCGGGGGCAGCAGGGCGGAGACGTCCGTGGTGTTCATCATCTCTCTTCAGTTCTCGGCACGGCAGGCGTAGACGGCCGCGAGCCACTCAGACCGAAACGCGGTCAAGTCCTCCCGGAACCGCGTGATCGACGCGCCGTAGGGCACGCAGGCGCCACCGGACTGGTTGGGCACGGACTGGCAGCCGTGTACCAGCCGCCCGCCGAGCGCCGCGTGCGCCTTGATCGACTCGATGCGCCGGGACTCGTTGAACCAGGTGGAGTGGTAGACCTCGTCCAGCATGGCGCCCGTAGTGTCGTCGAGGTCGAACACGACCGAGGTGGCCGCCGGGAAGAACCATTCAGGTTTCGTTTTGGGTCTGCCGGGCGTTTGGTGGACTCGCGTAGGGTGCGCCGAGACCGGTTCTTCTGGCTCGGCTGGGTGAAAAACCGGAGCGGGCTTCGGCTTGGCTCCTGGAAGCTGAT
>JBOGEB010000046.1:0-25924 GCA_050743125.1 Egibacteraceae bacterium | reverse complement strand
CCACAACTTCCTCAGGCCCTCACGTCACACTTTCCAACGGGCTCCCAGCACCAAGCGGCACCGACGTCTCCGGGCCGACCCGCATCCAATGTCATCAGCACAGCTGGCCCGAGGGCCATAGACACTTCCTTCGCAGCTGCGCGAGGCCGCGTCCGGCACCCGCTTGCGCGGTCTGACCTGCGGTCTGCGAGCGCCGCGCGGACTGGTGCGGGCGTCGGCGCCGCTGCGTGCCCGCCCCGCCCCGCCGGTTGCAGCTTTCCTTCGGATGCAAAGGAAAGTTGGATCCGAGCTGCCGCCTTGCCCGTCTGACCTGCAATTTTCCTTCGGATCCGGAGGAAAGTCATCCACCTGCCGGCAGCAAGGCCGCGATTCTCAAACACGCTCTAAGAAGCAGGACGAAGGCTCACCTGGGACGTTGCGGAAGCGCACACCGTCCCAGCGGGGAGGTTGGAGTGCTCGGCGTCGTACGCTGACCGCGCCAACCTGCCCCGGCCGGCCACCCGAAAGGAATAGCCTTCATGCATGGCGCTGTACCGCGAGCAGGGCATCGTCCTGCGTACGTACAAGCTCGGCGAGACCGACCGGATCGTGCACCTGTGCACACAGGGACGGGGCAAGGTCCGCGCGGTCGCGAAGGGGGTGCGCCGACCCGGCTCGAGGTTCGGCGGGCGGCTCGAGCCGTTCAGCCACGTCGACCTTCAGCTGCATGAGGGCCGGGAGCTGGACATCGTGACGCAGGCCGAGCTGATCACCTCGTTCGCGGCCGTCCGCGAGGACTACGTGCGCTCGGCGTGCGGGTCGACGATGGCCGAGGCCGCTGACCACCTCGCGCAGCCCGACGAGCGCTCGGTCCCGCTGTTCCTCCTCCTGCTCGACGGGTTGAGGGCGCTCGCGCCCGGTCCCCGCGAGCCGGCGCTCGTGCTCGACGCGTACCTGCTGCGCCTCGCGGGGGTGGCGGGCTACCAGCCGACCCTTGACGGGTGCGCCTCGTGCGGCCTGGCGGGCGTGCACGCAGTATTCTCGATCGCGGGAGGAGGGGCGCTGTGCTCGAGCTGCGCCCCGCGGGACACGAGGCCGCTAGATCCGGAGGCGCGGGCGTTGCTTGGTGTACTCATGAGCGCGAGCTGGGCTGCGCTTGCACAGGCTGAGGTCGCGCCGCGCGCCAGACGCATCGCCGGTGCGCTTATTCACAGCTTCCTCACCTACCACTTCGGCCGGCCGTTGCGGGCCTGGAGCCTCGTGCCGCGATGACCGCCACAGACACCGTCGCGGACCTCGACCCGACCCGGCTGCCAGCGCACGTCGGGGTGATCATGGACGGCAACGGTCGCTGGGCCGCCCAGCGCGGGCTGCCGCGGAACGCCGGCCACGAGGCAGGGGAGAAGGCGCTGCTCGAGACCGTCGAAGGCGCGCTCGAGCTCGGCCTGGGCTGCCTCACCGTCTACGCGTTCTCGACGGAGAACTGGAAGCGACCGCCGTCCGAGGTCCGGTTCCTGATGAACTTCAACCGCGACCTGCTGCTGCGCCGCGCGGACGAGCTTGACGAACAGCAGGTGCGGGTCCGGTTCATCGGCCGTCGCGGCCGGCCGGTGCCCCGCCGGCTGGTCGAGATGATGGAGCGCACCGAGGCGCAGACCGCCCGCCACACTCGCATGACGCTCCAAGTGGCGTTCAACTACGGCGGTCGCGCTGAGCTCGTCGACGCCGCCCGCCGCCTCGCCGCGGACGCGGCCTCGGGGCGGATCCGCCCTGACCGCGTGAACGCACAGTCGCTGCAAGCCCGCCTGTACGAGCCGGACACTCCCGACGTCGACCTGCTCGTCCGTACCTCCGGCGAGCAGCGGCTGTCGAACTTCCTGCTGTGGGAGGCGGCGTACGCCGAGCTCGTGTTCACCGACGTGCTCTGGCCCGACTTCACCCGCCACCACCTCCGCGCCGCCGTCGCCGAGTACCAGCATCGCACCCGCCGCTTCGGCAAGGTCTGAGCGCTCAGCCCAGCCCAACGGCGGCGCCGGGGTGGGGGCGCGCTGCCCGGCGCACATACAGCGAGAGCGAGACAGGCGTCAGGGAGACAGGCGTCAGGGAACCCCTTGATTCGGGGGTGGTCTCGCAACCGGCCGGCACCCCCACGTTGGAGGCCACGCGATGAGGCAGCCGCTCTTGACAGAGAGCGACCCGCGGACCATCGACCGCCCGTCGCCGTTGCTGCGTCGGCCCAGCTTGATCGTGATCGCGGTCATCATCCTCGCCAACGCCTGGTCGGTCGGCCGGCTGGTAGTGGGCTTGGTGGCAGGAACCGACGGTCACGGGGCCGGCCCTTTGCTCCTTACCGGCACTGGCGTCTGGCTTACGAACGTGATCGTGTTCGCACTGTGGTATTGGAGGCTCGACCGGGGCGGTCTGAGGACCGGAGCCCAAGCTGACCTTCCATATCCGCACTTCCTGTTCGCTCAGATGGGAAATCCCGACCTCGTCCCCGGCGACTGGGGGCCCACCTTCGCCGATTATCTGTACCTGTCGTTTACGAACGCTACCGCGTTCAGCCCGACCGACGTCGTCCCGCTGTCGAGCTGGGCAAAACTCACAATGATGCTCCAGGCGGTAATTTCGTTGATAACCGTCATCTTCGTAATCGCCCGGGCGGTCAACATCCTCAAATAGCTAGGGGGGTGAATTGCATGCGTACACATAGAACACTGGGGAGGAGTCCAACCTCAGTGCGGCCCGCGGATTCCGCTCGATCGGGAGCTGGCCTATGGCGAACCTTCCGCCTCACCCTCCAGGAGAGCGCGGCGATGCCGATAAGCTCAGCACCGGTCCCCGCAACCATGGAGAAGACCAGCGCCAGCTCGCGGTGCTCCAGGCCGCGAGCTTCCGCGGGCCGGTGTGGGAGCGGTTCGCCGAGCGCCTGGCCGACTGCGGCTTCCCGGTGATCAAGGGGTGGATCGAGACGGGGCAGGTGTTCAACCGCATGCAGGAGAAGTGGCACCGGCTTCGCCTCCACCCGCCGTCGGACGGCCGGACGCTCACCGGGGATGTTGCCACAGAGCTCGCGTGCGAGACGGTTGGCCGTGCGGTCCGAGCGTTCCGAATAGTCCTGGAGAAGGAGGGCTGGTCCGTGGCGGGCGGGGCGAGCCTCCAAACCTTTTTTATCGGCCAATGCCTGTTCTGCTTCCCCAACGTGTACCGGCGCTGGCTGGGTGAGACACGACCGCCTCCCTGGCAGCAAGTGCAGATCCTCGAGGATCTCACCGAAGCGGACTGTAGGTATGGCCAACGTGACTGTGCTGACCCGGCCGAGCGGGCCGAGCGCCAGCTTGGCCTGGAGGAGGCAGAACGGCGGTTGTGCGAGGAGCTCGGCCCCCGAACTGCCTTCGTTTTGCGCAAACGTGAGGAGGGTTACACGCAAGCTGAGATCGCCGAGATGCTCGGAGTCACACCTCGTGTGGTCGAGCGTTTCGTCGCCAAGCACCGGCAGTGGCAGCAACAACGCGGCAAGCCGGAGGAGGAAGCATCATGACCCGGCCCACGCCCGACTCCACGAATGGGCAGTTCGAGGTCGCGGCAGAGCAGGGCTTTCGCGATGCGCACCTCCCGAGGCGAACCCCGCGCGAGATGATCGATCGGATCCTTGCCATAGCGCAGGAAGACCATCCTGACGCCGTGCCGGCGTGCGTCGTCTCCGAGCCAGGCGTTGGCCTGACCATGGTCGCCGTCGATTTTTTGCGTGCTCAGCTGAGCGACTACCTCCAGCGGGTCAGTGAAGAGGCTCGCACCGGACATCTGCCTACCTATTACCCGGCCAGCTTCGACTTCCAAAAGCTGCATCAGCGGGTGCGGATCCACACGAGCTTGGCGTCGTTGCCGCTCGGCCGGATTCGCGGGCGCGGTCTTGGGTGCGTGTACTGGCCCGAGGTGTCTGAGCCAGCCGACGAGAGCGCAGTGGTGCCATGGGCAACCGTTGCGCAACGTCACCGGCACCTGGTAGTCCTCGGGCAGCCCGGCTCCGGGAAGACCTGGCTCCTGCGCAGCGAAGCCCACCGCCTTGCCGTTGCCGCACAACGCCAGCTGGACGACGGTGCCGCGCTTTGCCAGATCGCGGTCCCCTTGCGGGTCCGCTTGGACGAGCTCGCTGGCCAGCTCACCAGCGCGTCTGGACGACCCGGCGGGATCGTGACGGCGTTGCCCGCGTTGCTCGCAAGCCGTTATCAGCTCCCGCCGACGTTCACCCGCTGGCTCTCCCAGCACCTCGCCTACGGACACTGCATCCTTCTGCTGGACGCCCTTGACGAGGTCAGCAGGACCGATCTCGCCCGGCTCTCGGCAGCGTTGTCGGACTTCGCGGAGCACAACCCCGAGGCGCGCCTGGTCATCACGTCACGGTTGGCCGGTTACGCCGGCGCGCCCCTCCAAGTCCCGGACGTGGCGCACGTCGAGCTCATGCCCTTCGCGCCGACCGATGCGGAGACGTTCATCGACGCCTGGCTCCCGGCGCCCACGGACGCGCAGCGGGTCCGTGACCAGATCCGCGCCAACCCGGCCCTGCAAGGCCTCAGCCGTATTCCTTTGCTCCTCACCCTTCTCTGCGTCCTTGCTGCCGACCCGCAAGAGCAGCTCCCCAGTCGTCGCAACGAGCTGTACGAGCGCATTCTGCGTCGGTTCCTCGCACGCGAGCATCGCCCTGTAGACCAACGCCCCGCCGACTGGGAGATCGATCGCAAGCTGGAGCTGTTGCAACATATTGCACAGGTGTTCGCCGATCATCCCGACGGTTGGACCGACCTCATGTGGCCCGATGAGCTTCTAGAAGCCATCCGCGGGTCCGGCGCACCGTACCAGGAGTTCCTTGCATCTGGCAGGGATCCAGCAAGCCTGTTGAAAGAGTTGAGCGTCGATGACGGGGTGCTGATACCCGCCAGCTATCCGACGGATGGCAGAGCGGTTCCGTACCTCTTCTTGCACCGCACCTTCCACGAGTACCTCGTTGCCTGTCATCTTGCCAGCCTCGGCGAGCAACAACGGTGGGCCGTCATCGATGCGCATCTTTGGTTCGACTACGATTGGGAACAGGTCATCGCGCTGCTCGGGGGACGGCTCGAGCGCCCCGAATGGCTGCTCAAAAAACTCCTTGACCACGACGTGGATCTGTTCCACATGCCGTTGCTCCACGCGGGCCGCGCCGCGGCCGAAACCGCTCCCGCGTTGGCCACAAGCGAGATCGTGCAGGTGGCAGGACGACTGCTCCAGCTGCTCACCCGCCCATGGGTTGGGACTCCTGACGAGCTGATGGCCATCCGGGTGCTCAACGACTTGGTTCGTGTCGCGAACCCGGCCACGCAAGGGGGTCTCACTGCGCTTCTGGGCAGTCCTCACGCCGATGTCCGCAGGGCGGCGGCAACTGCGTTGGCGGGTACGACTCAGCAGGCAGCGCTCGCCCGGCTGACCGATCTGCTCACCGACCGTGACGTCCGCGCGACCGCGGCACGGGCGTTGGCGGGCACGACCGACCCGCGAGTGCTGACCCGGCTGACCGACCTGCTCAGCGACCTCGACCCCAACGTCCGGGAGCGCGCGGCGGAGGCCTTGGCAGGCACGACCCATGAGGCAGCGCTGCGGCGGCTGACCGACCGGCTCGCCGATCCCGACACCAACGTCTGTGTGGCCGCGGCACGGGCGTTGACGGGCACGACCCATGAGGCAGCGCTGAGTCGGCTGACCGATTGGCTCGCCGACCCCGACCCAAACGTCCGTGAGCGCGCGGTGCGGGCGGTGGCGGGCACGAGCAACCCAGGAGTGCTGGCCCGGGTGACCGACCTGCTGAGCGATCTCAACCCCAACGTCCGCGAGAGCGCGGTGCGAGCCTTGGCCGGGACGAACCATGAGGGAGTGCGCGCCCGGCTGGTCGACTTGCTCAGCGACCGCAGGGTCTGCGCGGCTGCGGCGCGGGCGCTGGCGGGCGCGACCGACGAGGCAGCGCTCGCTCGACTGACCGACCTGCTCGCCGACCCCAGCCCGGGTATCAGCATGGCTGCGGCGCGGGCGTTGGCGGGCACGAGCAACCCTGGGGTGCTGGCCCGGCTGACCGACCTGCTCGCTGACCCCAGCCCCCGCGTCCGCGAGCGCGCGGCGGAGGCGTTGGCGGGCACCACCGACCCAGGGGCGCTGGCCCGGCTGACCGACCGGCTCACCGACCCCCAACTCAACGTCAGCGCGGCTGCGGCGTGGGCGTTGGCAGGTACGACCCATGAGGCAGCCCTGACCAGGTTGACCGACCGCCTGGCCGACCCTCGATACCGTGTCCGCATGGCTGCCGCAGAGGCGCTGGCAGGGACGAACGATCCAACGCTCGCAGGAGTGCTTTGCCGCTATCTTCTCAGAGCGTGGTCGAACGCCGATGAGCGGTCCCGCCTCGAGCTGTACGGCATGCTCGCCCAGGTCGCACCCTTCGTCTACCGATCGCTGACCGCGCAGGAGCGACCGGCGTGGCTGGAGGAGATCGCCAGCGCTACCCGTAAGCTCTGACAAGCGGTCTCGAAGCAATGATCGATGAGGGGAGAACCGTTGCGAACCAATTTGGTGTGGGCAGCGCTGGTTGTGCTTGGACTGCTCCTTGCAGGGTGCGTCGCGCAGCGGGGCGGGAGCCAGGGCGGGGCGTCACCGCCGGGCGCGAACGGAGGTGGGAGCATCCTCGACACGGTCAAGGCTCGGGGGCAGCTGGTCTGTGGCGTGAACGACTCCGTCCCAGGCATCGGGTTCCGCCAGCCGGACGGCACCTTCGCCGGGTTCGACGTCGACTACTGCAAGGTCGTCGCGGCGGCGGTACTCGGCGACGCGAGCAAGGTCGCGTACCGGCCGCTCGTGGCTGACCAGCGGTTTCCCGCGCTCCAGTCGGGGGAGATCGACGTGCTCAGCCGGAACACCACGTGGACCGCCCAACGGGACGGGGGGCAGGGTGCGGCGTTCGTGACGACGACGTTCTACGACGGCCAGACGATCATGGTCCGCGCGGACAGCCCTTTCCGGAAGCCGGAGGACATGGCGAACACCGCCATCTGTGTCGTGACCGGTACCACGACCGAGCTCAACCTCGCGACCCGATTCGCGGCGGGCGGTATCCGCTACGAGACGGTGCCGTTCCAGGACGTCCCGACGCTGCTGCAGGCCTTCGAACAGAAGCGGTGCGACGGGTGGACCTCGGACCAGGCGCAGCTCGCGGGGATCCGATCGCAGTGGCCGCAGGACAAGGGCGGCCCGCAGTCGCTGCGCATTTTTGACGAGACGTTCTCGAAGGAGCCGCTCGGTCAGGCAGTGCCCGACGGCGACAAGGCTTGGTTCGACGCGGTCAATTGGGCCGTGATCGCCACCATCCAGGCCGAGGAGTTCGGAATCGACTCGAAGAACGTCGAGCAGATGCGCTCGAGCGAGAACCTCGACATCCGCCGTTTCCTCGGGCAGCCCTTGATCCAGGGGGCGGGCAAGGCGCCGACCGTGTTCGACCCCGGGCTCGGGCTGTCGCCGGACTTTGCCGTGAAGGTCGTCGCGCAAGTGGGCAACTACCAGGAGATCTACGATCGGAATCTCGGCCCGCTCGGCATTCCACGCGGTCTGAACAACCTGTACACCAAGGGCGGCCTGCACTACGCGCCGCCGTACCGGTAAGCGGGCGGAGCCCCGAGGTGACGAGCGCGACGGCAGCGCGCACGCAGGCCCGGCCGCCGCCGTGGCGAGACGTCCAGGTCCTGCGGGCGGCGTTCCAGGTCGTCTTCGTCGCGGCGGTTCTGGCGCTGCTCGTCTACTTGTGGGGCAACCTACGTGCCAACCTGCTCCAGAGGGAGCTGCCGACAGGGTTCGACTTCCTCGGCCGTCCGACCGGGGTGAACATCCCCGACGTCGTCTTCGACCCCGGCCAGCCGATCCGTGACGCCCTCCTCATCGGGCTGAGACAGACCGTCGAGGTCTCGGCGGTGGGGATCGTGCTCGCGACGATCCTCGGGATCGGGGTCGGCATCGCCCGGCTGTCGACGAACTGGCTGGTCCGCCGGTCCGCCGCTGTGTACGTCGAGGTGCTGCGCAACATTCCGGTGCTCGTCATCCTGGTGTTCTGCTACACCGCGGTCCTGCTGCGGCTGCTGCCGGACACGCCGACCAAGTGGCTGGGCGCCGTGGTGCTCTCCAACCGGGGGCTCGCGGTGCCGTGGGTCCAGGCGCGCGGCGACATCGGACCGCTCCTCGCCGTCGTTGTGGCCGGGCTTGCGGCGGCGATCGTGGTGGCCGTCTGGCGCACGCGCCGGTTCGACGCTACCGGGCAGCCGCATCACCGCGTGCTCTGGGGCGGCGCGGTGGTGGTTGCGGCGGCGGTCGCTGCGTACTTCGTGCTGGGCCGTCCGGTCGCGCTGTCCTTTCCGTCTTCCCAGGGCCGGATAGTGACCGGGAGAATCCAGCTTCGGCCAGAGTTCGCGGCGCTGCTGGTCGGTCTTGTCCTCTACACGGCGAGCCAAATCGCCGAGATCGTCCGCGGCAGCATCCTCGCGGTGCCGAAGGGACAGACCGAGGCCGCGACCGCCATGGGCCTGACGCCGTTTCAGCGGATACGGTTCGTCGTCCTGCCGCAGGCGCTGCGGGTCATGATTCCGCCGCTCGCGAACCAGTGCCTCAACCTGACGAAGAACTCGTCGCTCGCTGTGGCCATCGGATACTTCGAGCTCACCCAAATCACCCAGCAAGCGGTTGCGAACGGCAATCCAGCGCCGCAGCTGTACCTGCTGCTCATGGCCTGCTACCTGTTCCTGTCGCTCGTGATCTCGCTCGTGGCAAACCTCGCCAACCGCCGGCTCGCGCTGGAGGCTCCCTGATGGCCGTCGGACCCACCGGCACCGCGCTGGAGGAGCCGATCCCGGTCCCCGAGGAGGAGCCGCGCGTCCGAGCGGCGTCACCGGCACAGTGGGTCACCCAGAACCTCTTCAGCACCTGGTACAACGCCGTCCTGACCGTCGTGTTCGCCGCAATGCTCTCGTGGGTGACCTTCAAGGTGGCGCGGTTCGTGTTCGTCACCGGCCGCTGGGAGATCATCCGGGTCAACCTCGCGACCGCGATGCTCGGCCCGTTCCCCCGTGGCGAGCTCTACCGAGTGTGGATCGCCGTGTTCTTGCTCGCTGCGGTCGTCGGGGTGAGCGTCGGGGTTTCGCTGAGGGCGGCGGAAGGGCGCTGGAGCACGGCGCGCAGGGCCGTCCCGCTGCTCGCGCTCGTCGTCGTGCTGCTCGCGTTCACCCGGACCCCCACGCCGCTGCTGCTTACGCTCGGCGCCGTCGCGGTCACAGCTGGCGGATGGTTGGTCGGGCGGCGCCTGCCGGACACCACGACCCGGCGGCTGCCGCTCGTCTGGCTCGCCGTCGTGATCGGCGCGTACGCCGCGCTCACGGCGTTCGGGGGCGTCGGGTGGGACGAATGGGGCGGCCTTCTGCTCACCCTCTTCCTCGCCGTAGGCGGGATCGTGCTGAGCTTCCCCTTGGGGGTCCTGCTCGCGCTCGGGCGCCGGTCGAGCCTGCCCGCCGTGCGCGCGACCTGCACGGCCTACATCGAGCTCGTCCGTGGCGTGCCGCTCATCACGATCCTGCTCATCGGTGCCACGGTCGGGTTCTTCCTGCCCTCAGACCTGAAGCCCAGCCTCGCCACACGCGCCCTGATCGCCCTGATTGCGTTCACCGCCGCGTACCTCGCCGAGATCGTCCGGGGCGGCCTCCAAGGCGTCGCGAGGGGCCAGATCGAAGCTGCGCAGGCAATCGGCCTGTCGCCGCTGCGGACGACGTTCCTCATCGTGCTGCCGCAGGCGCTGCAGAACGTGATCCCGGCAGTCGTCGGCCAGTTCATCAGCCTGTTCAAGGACACTGCGCTCGTGAAGATCATCGGCCTCACCGAACTGCTGAGCATTGCGCAGAGCGTCAACGGGCAGCCGCAGTTCTCTGGCCAGGGCCTGCAGGCCGAGACGCTCGTCTTCGCCTGTTTCATCTACTGGGCCTTCTGCTACTCGATGTCCCGCGCGAGCCAACGGCTGGAGCGCCGCCTGGAGGTGGGAGAGCGATGACCGTGAACGCGGCTGCCGCCGGCGGCGAGCCGATGATCCTTTGCGAGCACGTCGACAAGTTCTTCGGCGGCTTCCAGGCCTTGTGCGACATCAACCTCAGCGTCGGCCGGCGGGAGGTCGTCGTCGTGATCGGCCCGTCGGGCTCCGGCAAGTCGACGCTCATCCGCTGTATCAACCGGCTGGAGAAGCACGACCGCGGGCGGATCGTCGTCGACGGCGTCGAGATGAGCGACGACCTGCGGAGCATTCAGGAGATCCGCAAGGAAACCGGGATGGTGTTCCAACAGTTCAACCTGTTCCCGCACATGACCGTTCGGGAGAACGTCACCCTCGGCCCCCGGCAGGTCCGACGGTGGAACAAGCGCAAGGCCGACGAGTTCGCCATGGAGCTGCTCGAGCGGGTCAAGATCCCCGAACAGGCCGACAAGTACCCCGGGCAGCTCTCCGGAGGGCAACAGCAGCGCGTCGCGATCGCCCGCGCGCTCGCGATGCAGCCGAAGGTCATGCTGTTCGACGAGCCCACCTCGGCGTTAGATCCCGAGATGATCAAGGAGGTCCTCGACGCGATGGAGGAGCTCGCCCAGTCGGGGATGACGATGATCTGCATCAGCCACGAGATGGGGTTCGTTCGCGCCGTCGCCGACCGGATCGTGTTCATGGCGGACGGCCAGATCGTCGAGGTCGGCAGGCCCGAGCGCCTCTTCACCGCGCCGAAGGAGGAGCGGACGAAGCTCTTCCTGTCGCAGATCCTTTAGGGGATCACCTCAGGTCGGCCTCGGTCACGACGAGCTGCCAGGCGCCGTTGTCGGGGCCTGGGACGCCGCGGAAGGCACGGAAGTCGAACGTGAACACCGGCTCGCCGCGCGCCTCGGCCACGGCCATCACGGAGGCGTCGACTAGGCCCAGGTTCAGGTCGGCGTAGCGCGCGTCGATCTCCACCGCGCGGCGCCAGAGCGCGTCAGTGAGCGGCATGCGGACGTGGGCGCCCGCGCTGACGATCTCGAGGAACCCCCGCGCCACCGGCGGGCCCATCCGGCGCCGGACCCCGATCTCGACCTCGACGACGACGGGATCAGGAACGATTGCGCCTCTGCTGGCGCCTCGCAGGAACCGGCCCGCCAACTTGTGATGACGGTCCTTCCTATTCAGCATCGCGATGAGCGGACCGCTGTCGAGGATCACGGACGAAGCTCGTCCAGCATCTCGCCGAGGTACTCCTCGAAGCGCTCGGAGAAGTCCTCTGGCCCTTCCCCAAGCCCCTCGTACGGCAGCGGCTGACCCTTCGTCGCCTCGTCAAGCAAGCGGACGACCGTCGCGCTGTAGCTCGTCCCGCGCTCACGCGCGATGCTCGCGACGCGCGCGTCAAGGTACTCCGGCACCGAGATCGTCCGGCGTGGCATGGCTCACCCCTCTGCATCGTCTGACCTTCGTCACCCTAGCTGCATCATGTCAGCGGCGTCAGGAGCTGGTCCACAGGGGCGTAGTCGTCGGTGAGGACGGGGGCTCGAGCGGTGAAGGCGTCGAGGTCGGCGTCGCGCCACACGACGAGGTCGCGGTCCCCGCGGTCGCGGTTGCGCTGCTGGACCGCCTCGAGCTCCAACCGCTCGTCGGAGCCGACGAGGACGAAGTTCCCGCCCGCTGCGCCGTGGACGTGATCGGCCGGGGCGATCAGCGCGACGTGCTGGAAGGCCGCCCGCATCGTCGCGAGCTCCGCCCGGGCGAAGGAGAGCGGTGGGTTGTCGATCAGGTTGAGCGCGTAGACCCCGCCGGGCCGCAGCGTGCGCTTGACCTCGCCGATGAACTCGCTGGTCGTCAGGTGCCAGGGCACCGCCTGCCCGCCGAACGCGTCGCCGATCACCAGGTCGTAGCGGTCGGCGGGCTCGTCGGCCAGGCCCATGCGCGCGTCACCGATGCGGACCTGCAGGCTCGGGCCCGTCCGCAGGCCCAGCTCGGTGCGAGCGATCCGCACCAGCGTCGGGTCGAGCTCCAGCACCCGGCTGAACGACCCGGGCCGCACCGCGGCGAGGTAACGGGGAAGGCTGAACCCGCCGCCGCCGATGTGGAGCGCGGTGATCGGCTGCCGCTCGGGCGCGACGCTCGCGATCACGTCGCTCATGATCCGGGCATAGCTGAGCTCCAGGTGGGTGGGGTCCGCGAGGTCGACGTAGCTGTGGCGCAGCCGGTCGAGCCACAGCGTCCGGCCGGAGAGCCGCCCAGGATCTGGAACCACCCGGGCGCAGAAGTACGCGCTTTCGAACTCGCACGGGCTAGGGAGCAGGAGCGCGAGCCCGGCTCCGAGCCCGGCCAGCAGAAGCGCGGTCACGGGCAGCTGCCCGCCCACACCCCGCCCCAGCCACGCCCAGACGAGCACGCCGGCCGCCACGAGCAGCACCCCGAGGGTGAGCACGATCGGCGTCGTCGGGACAGCCGCGACCAGGACGAAGCCGGTCGCGAACGTCCCGAGGATCGCGCCCGCGGTCCCGAGCGCCGACAGCCGGCCCACGACCCGGCCCGTCTGGTCCAGGTCGGCGAGCTGAAGCTTCACCACCGTCGGGCTGACCGCGGACAGGGCCGTCGCCGGGCCGAAGAACCCGACGAGCGCGAGCGTCGTGATCCCGATCGGGCCGGCGCCCAGCCCCAGCGCGCCGAACAGCCGGATCGCGGGGACCGTGCAGAGCGCGAGCGCTCCGCCCACGACGAGCAGCGGGCCGAGCGTCTTGCGTGGGTCGACCCGGTCGGCGGCCCGCCCGCCGAGCCAGGTCCCGAGCGCGATGCCCGCGAGCACCACGCCGATGATGCCGGTGTAGGTCTCGAGCGTCACCCCGACGTACGGCGCGAGGAGCCGGCCCGCGAGGATCTCCAGCACGAGCACGGCGGCGGAGGTGCAGAAGACGAGCAGCGCTGCGGCAATCGGCGGCATGGGTGTCTGCATACCATGTCTGCGCCATGGACGGCGCCCGCGCCCCGGCCGCGGCCGGGGATCCGGTGATGGAGACGATCCTCGGCGTGATGCGGTTCACGTTCGTGCGCAGCCTGGCCGCATGAGCGCACCCGCCGTCATCGGGCTCGACCTGGGCACGTCCAGCGCGAAGGCGGTCGCGTTCGACGCCGGTGGACGGGCGCTCGCCGCGCACGCGGTCGAGGTCGGGATCGCGTCGCCGGCGCCTGATCGGGCCGAGCAGAATCCCGACGAGCTCGTCGGCGCCGCCGAGCAGGCGACCGCTGCGGTCGTCCGTGACCTCAGCGCCCAGGGGCGCACCGTTGTGGGCCTCGGGTGCAGCGGCGCGATGCACTCGCTGCTCGCCCTCGACGGCGCGGGGCGGCCGTTGACTCCGGTGATCCTCTTCGCGGACAACCGGGCCGCCGCGCAGGCCCGCCAGCTCGCCGCCCGGCCAAGCGCGGTCGCGCTGGCTCGGCGCACCGGGACGCCGATCCACCCGATGTCACCGCTCGCGAAGCTGCGCTGGTTCGCCGAGTGCGACCAGCAGACCGTCGCTGCGGCGCGCTGGTGGGTCTCGGCCAAGGAGTACCTGATCCGGAAGCTGTGCGCCGCGGAGGTGGTCGATCACTCCGTTGCTTCTGCGACGGGGCTGCTCAACCTGGCGAGCGCGTCGTGGGACGAGGAGGCCCTCGCCCTCGCGCGCATCGACGCCGACGTCCTGTCGACGCCCGTGCCGACGACGACCGTACTCCACACGCGGCGCGCGCGGCTCGGGTTGCCCGCCGGCACGCCCGTCGTGGTCGGCGCGAGCGACGGGTGCCTGGCCACGCTCGGCGTGGGCGCGACCGGCGCGGGCGTGGCCGCGCTGACGGTCGGCACGAGCGGCGCGCTCCGCACGATCGTCGACCGCCCGGGGACGGACGCGCAGGCGCGCCTGTTCTGCTACGCGCTCACGGAAGCCCGCTGGGTGGTCGGGGGGCCGATCTCCTCGGGCGGGATCGTCCTGCGTTGGGCGCGGGACAGGCTCTTCCCAGAGCTGGCCGGCGCGGCTGGGCAGCAGGGGGCTCCGGGGAGTCCCCCGTCCAATCCTGTCTACGTCCGCTTCGACGAGCTCGCCGCCGGGGTCCCGCCGGGCGCGGACGGGTTGCTCTGCCTGCCGTACCTGCTCGGTGAGCGGGCGCCGCTGTGGGATCCGCAGCTGCGCGGGGCGTTCTTCGGCCTGTCGCTCCGCCACGGGCAGGGCCACGTGCTCCGCGCACTGCTCGAGGGGGTCGCCTTCCAGCTCGCCACGGTCCTCGAGCCCATCGAGGAGCTGGGCCATCCGGTGGCCACGCTCCGCGCCGATGGGGGCTTCACCCGCTCCCGGCTGTGGCTGCAGATCATGGCCGACGTCCTCGGTCGCCCGCTCGAGCTCCCTCGCACCGTTGAGGGCGCGTGCCGGGGGGCGGCGCTCCTCACCCTCGAGGCGCTCGGCCTGGGTGACGCGTTCGCGCTCGCGGGCGCTACGCGTGTCGAGCACACGATTACGCCCGACCCGGCGACCGCCGCCACGTACCGCGACGCGCTCGACCGCTTCGTCAAGGCGAGAGATCGACTGCTCGACAGGTGACCGATGGGTGCGACGATCAGTGCCACCCCGGTCGCTCGGGGCGCGCGTGCTTGGCGAGCTCCTCCTCGATGCGCTCGGTGCGGACAAGCAGCTCGGCGAGGGCTTTCGTCGCCCAGGATGCGAGGCGGAGCGCCGCGCCGGCGATGAACGTGACCACCCAAGCGACGATCGCGAAGCCCAGGTTGCCCGCGCGGTACAGCAGCGCGCCGGCCACGACGCCGGCGAGCCCCGCCGCCCACACGAGCGCGTCGGCGATGCGCGCAGCGGCGTGCAGCTGGAGGGGGCTGATCGGCTCCATCGGCGCTCCCTGCGAGGGGGTTCGGGGGACGCCCCCGATGTCGTGGGGGTTCGGGGGACGCCCCCGATGTCGTGGGGGTTCAGGGGGACGCCCTGCGATGGTACGATCATCGACGTGAGGCACACGCCCCGGGGACGGGAGCGCACGGAGGAGCTCGAGCGGGCGAGCTTGTCGACCTGGGCCGCTGTGTCAGTGGAGACGAAAGGCCGGGAGCGGGAAGAGGAGCCTGACCAGCTCCGGACGGCGTTCCAGCAAGACGGTGAGCGGATCCTGTCGAGCAGGGCGTTCAGGCGTCTGCGCGGCAAGACGCACAGCCTGCTCGCGCCGGAGGGCGAGGTGCCCCGCGTGCGCCTGATCCACACGCTCGACGTCAGCCGGACTGCCCGCACGATCGCCCGGACACTGCGCCTCAACGAGGACCTGACCGAGGCGATCGCGCTCGGTCACGACCTCGGCGCGACCGCGTTCGCGAATGCCGGCGAGGAGGCGCTGTCGTCCTTCGCCGAGCAGCCGTTCCGGTACAACGAGCAGGGCCTTCGTGTGGTAGAGCAGGTCGAGGGCGGCGGTCGCGGCCTGAACCTCACCTGGGAGGTCCGCGACGGGATCCTCAGCCACCCCCCCTACGCCCCTGAGCCCGCGACGCTGGAGGGGCAGGTCGTCCGGGTGGCCACGCGCATCGTCTCGGTCACGGACGACCTCGACGACGCGCTGCGGACCGGGATCTGCCTCCGCTCCGACCTTCCCGACGAGGTCCGCCGCGTCCTGGGTGGCGACCACGCCGAGCGCGTCGCGCAGCTCGTCTTGGACGTCGTGGCCTCATCGACGGACGCCCCCGAGGTGGGGATGAGCCAGCGGGTCGCCCACGTCCTCGGCACCCTTGCGGCATTCGTCGCCGAGCGCGTCCACGATCGGGGGGGCGAGCAGGCAGAGCGTGCGCGGGGGATCCACTGCTTGCGCAGCCTCGTCGTCTTCTACCTCGACAACCCTGACCGGCTCCCCGCCGCCCACCGCGGCGAGGACCCGCTGCCGGTCCGCACGCTCGACTTCGTCTCGGGTCTGGGCGACGCCGAGGCCCTCCGCCTGTTCCAGCGGCTCCTCCTCCCGAGGGTCACGTCGTAGCCCGTACACTTCACCCGTCCCATGGGAGGGGGAGTGGATGGGCCGGATCATCGACGAGGACGTCCAGGCCCTGCGCGAGCGGGCCGACCTCGCCGCAATCGTGGCTGAGTACACGTCGCTCCAGCGCGCCGGAGGCGGCCGGCTCAAGGGGCTGTGCCCGTTCCACCAGGAGAAGACGCCGTCGTTCACGGTCGACCCTGCCCGAGGCTTCTACCACTGCTTCGGGTGCGGACAGGGCGGTGACGTCTACGCGTTCGTCCGCGCGGTCGAGGCGCTCTCGTTCCCCGAGGCCGTCGAGCGGGTCGCTCGTACAGCCGGCTACGAGCTGCGCTACGCCGAGCTGCGCCCTGGCGAGCGCAAGGCGCTCGGTCGCCGCACCCGGCTGATCGAGGCGCTCGGCGAGGCCGCGCGGTTCTACGTGGCGCAGCTCGCGGGGCCGGACGGCGCGCAGGCACGGGCCTACCTCGCCTCGCGCGGCGTGGACGAGGGTGCGGTCCGCCATTTCCGGCTGGGCTGGGCGCCCGACCGGTGGGACGGGATGGTCCGCCACCTTCAGGGGGCGTTCGAGCCACAGGAGATCGCCGAGGCGGGCCTCGCCACTCAGGGCAAGCGCGGAATGATCGACCGGTTCCGCGGTCGGGTGCTGTTCCCGATCCTCGACCGCGCCGGCCGGGACGTCGTCGCGTTCGGCGGGCGGCTGCTGCCCGGGGTCGCTTTGCGAGCAGGATCCGCTGAGGCGCCGAAGTACATCAACTCGGCCGAGTCGCCCGTGTATAAGAAGTCGGAGATCCTCTACGGCCTCTCCTGGGCACGGTCCGAGATCGTCCGACGCGGCGCCGCGCTCGTCGTCGAGGGCTACATGGACGTGATCGGCCTCCACCTCGTGGGCGCGCGGCATGCGGTCGCGACCTGCGGGACCGCGCTCACCGCCGACCACTTCCGGCAGCTCGAGCGGTTCGCGCCGCGTGTCGTGCTTGCGCTGGACGCCGACGACGCCGGGTTCGCCGCCGCCGAGCGGGCGCGGGGACTCGCCGAGGAGGTCGGGATCCGCGAGGTCACCGTCCTTGAGCTGCCAGCCGGCCAGGACCCGGCCGACCTGGCCACGGGTGGGGCAGCGGCAGTGGACGACGCGCTGGAGACCGCCAGGACCGCGCTCGGGTTTCAGCTCGAGCACCTGCTCCGCGACGTCGATGTCTCGACCCCGGAGGCACAGGCAGAGGCATACCGGCGGACGTTCCCGGTGCTGGAGCGGATCGGCGACCGTTTCCTGCGCTACCGCTACATCCGCGACGTCGTCGCCCCCGCCGTGCGGCTGTCCGCCGACCTCATCGAGCGCGAGCTCGACACGGGGGGGTCCGGTGCCGCGGCGCCACGGTCCTCGAGCGTGCCGGCGCACCGGCGGCCCGCGGCGTCGGAGCGGCCGGCCAGCCCCCAGGTGCAGCTGGAGCGCGACGTCCTCCGGATTGCGCTGCAGCGGCCTGAGTTTCTGCCATCACAGTGGGAGCAGCTCGATGCGGGCGACTTCACGGCTCCGCTCGCGCGCGAGCTGTTCGCTGCGCTTGGCTCCGCGCCGCCAGGCGACCTCGACGCGGTCCTCGCCGTACTGCCCGACGACCAGGCCCGCACGCGCGTGCGGGCGCTCGCGCTCAGCGAGCCAACAGTCGATGAGGCCGGACAGGCGCGCAAGATGGTGACAGACTTACTTGCAGCCGGACTTACCCGGCGGCGCGACGAGGTGCGCGCGGAGCTCGTCCGCGTGCACGAGCAGCTGAATCCGGCTGAACGGGGTCGGCTGCTGGCACGGGAGTTCGAGTTGCGCCGCCAGCGCGACGATCTCGTCGAAGGGAGGCAGGCCTACGATGCAGAGCGCGCCGATGGCGAGCCCCGACCCCGAGATCACCCCTCGGGGCACGGCTGTCGGCGCCACCCGCTGGACGCCGACCCAGCGTCTCGGTGATCTTGAGGAGGTCGGGGATCTGCTCGACCTCGGCCGGACCCGCGGCTTCGTCACGACAGACGACGTCGATGAGGCGCTGGACGGCCTCGACCTGGCTGACGAGCCCGTCGCCGCCGTGCGCAAGCTGCTGAAGGCCGAGGGGATCGAGATCCTTGACGTCGCCCCGACGGACTTCGACCGCACGCCGGAGGCGGCGGAAGATCACCGCAGCGAGCGCCAGCGGCTCGAGGAGATCGCGCTCCGGGCGCCCACCAACGACCCGGTCCGGATGTACCTCAAGGAGATCGGCCGGGTTCCCCTGCTCACCGCGGAGGAGGAGGTCGACCTCGCGAAGCGGATCGAGGCCGGCCTCGCCTCCACCAGGCTGCTCACCACCTGCGCGAACGAGTTCGGCGAGGATCGCTGCGTCCAGCTCGAGCGGGTCGAGCGCGGCGGGCAGCTGTCCAAGCGCAAACTCGTCGAGGCGAACCTCCGGCTCGTCGTCTCGATCGCGAAACGCTACGTCGGTCGCGGGATGCTCTTCCTCGACCTCATCCAGGAGGGCAACCTCGGCCTCATCCGAGCCGTCGAGAAGTTCGACTACACCCGCGGCTACAAGTTCTCGACCTACGCCACCTGGTGGATCCGCCAGGCGATCACGCGCGCGATCGCCGACCAAGCCCGGACGATCCGTATCCCGGTGCACATGGTCGAGACGATCAACAAGCTCGTCCGCGTCCAGCGGCAGCTCCTTCAGGACCTTGGGCGTGACCCGACCCCGGAGGAGATCGGTGAGGAGATGGACCTCACGCCCGAGAAGGTCCGGGACATCCTGAAGATCTCCCTAGAGCCAGTCAGTCTCGAGACCCCGGTCGGCGAGGAGGAGGACTCCAGCCTCGGCGACTTCATCGAGGACGCCGACGCGGTCGTCCCCGTCGACGCGGCGAGTTTCATCCTGATGCAAGAGCAGATCGAGGGAATCCTTCACACGCTCACCGAGCGCGAGAAGAAAGTGATCCAGCTCCGTTTCGGCATGATCGACGGCCATCCCCGCACCCTGGAGGAGGTCGGGTGCGAGTTCGGTGTCACCCGCGAGCGGATCCGCCAGATCGAGTCGAAGACGCTGTCGAAACTCCGGCACCCGTCGAGGTGCCAAAAGCTGCGGGACTACCTCGAATGATTCACGCGGGATAAGGTCGCGCCATGTGTCCCGGCCTCCGGCTCGCCAGCCTTGTCCTCATCGTCGGGTTGGCCTCAGGCTGCGCTGCACCTGCGCCCGCAGGGAAGGGCGCTGTCCCGGGGGGCGCGTGGTCGCCGCGTGCCCAGGCGCCGCTCGCGCTCACCGAGGTGGCGGCAGCGCCCATAGCAGGGCAGATCTGGGTCGCTGGCGGGTTCAACGCGCAGGGCCAGGCGGTCAACAGCGTCCAGGTGTACGGCCCGGAGCGCAACACGTGGACGGCGGGACCGGCCCTGCCCGAGCCGGTCCACCATTCGGCGCTCGTATCGGCGGACAACGAGCTCTACCTTCTCGGCGGCTACGTCGACTCGTCGTTCCGCCAGCCGACCGCCGCCGTGCGCCGGTTCGATACCGCGACCCTGCGCTGGGTCGACGCGGCGCCGCTGCCCCAGCCGCGAGCGGCGGGCGCGGCCGCCTGGGACGGGAAGCGGATCGTCTACGCGGGCGGGGTCGGGCCTGACGGGTTGGCCGGCGAGGTATACGCGCTCGAAGGTGGCGCGTGGCGTTCTGTGGGCGACCTGTCCCGTCCCCGGGAGCACCTCGCGGCGGCGAGCGACGGCCAAGGCCAGGTGTGGCTCCTCGGCGGGCGCGAAGGCAGCCTTGAGCGGAACCTCGCCACGGTCGACCTGGTCGAGGGTGGTGGGGTGCGTCCTCTCGGGCAGTTGCCGACTGCCCGTGGCGGCGTGGCCGCGTTCTGGTCCGCCGCGACCGGCGCCTGCCTCGCCGGTGGGGAGGAGCCGACTGGCACGCTCGGGGCGGTCGAGTGCATCGACGCCTCCGGCGCCGTGGTTGGGCTTCCCTCGTTGAGTAGGCCCCGCCACGGGCTCGGGGCGGCCGTCGTGGACGGCGTCGCCTACGTGCTCCTCGGCGGATCCAGGCCGGGCCTGTCGGTCAGCGGGACCGTCGAGGCGTTGCCCTTGAAGAGATGACCTATACTGGCATGAGTTAACGTGGGCTCCGGGGGCGGGAGTTGAACCCGCAACAATCGCCTTAACAGGGCGCCGCTCTGCCAATTGAGCTACCCCGGATCGCGTGGTGCGACGAAGAGCGCATGGACGAGGCCCATCACTGCTCGGTGCGTCGCGCTGCAACTGTAGCGGACGCTCACGCATCCGCGCACGTGCTTGGTCACGCGGATGCTTGGGTCGGGCACCGCTCGGTACGGCTTCCCGAACTGCGTGCGTGGAATCCCGGTGACCTCGGACCAGAACGATGAGGCCTCCTCCAGATCGAGGTCTTCGTGAAGGTAGAGCCGGACCCGCAGCCGCTTCTCGTCGATCTCGAAGAAGCGTCGTAGCCAAGCACAGAAGAACATCACCAACACGGGTTGCTGTTGGCGAACAACACTGAGCCATCGGTCTTCGCTCCCTCGCCCGCATACAGGGCAACGCCGGTCACGAGGAACTCGCGCTCCGATAGTTGCCCAATCCGCTCGATACCTTCTTGGTGGAGACGCTCAATCTCCTCCTGTTTGCGCCGCTGCAGCACATTCGGTCCGCGCCGCCGCGCGCCTGTCCTTCGCAGGCCGGGGACTCGTGGCCGTGGCTCGAACTCCACGTCTCGTACCCACAGTGACGCCGAACTCTTCGCCACGCCCAGGGCGGTGGCGATCTCGTTCAGCGTCATGCCCTCCGCGCGCAACTTCCGCGCGTGCTCCTGCTCCACAAGCTTCCCCCGATACCCCATGCCGATAGGGTCTCACAGGGGTGTGACACAAACGGCGCCTCCACTCCTCGCCCGGGTACGCTCCCTACCCACGGGCCCGTAGCTCAGTGGTCAGAGCAGCCTCCTCATAAGTGGTTGGCCGCAGGTTCGATCCCTGCCGGGCCCACTGGCCGGTGGCCTCCTCGTTTGCTGAAATTTGCTCGTTGACCTGCGGGAACGCTCGGTGGTGTCTGTTCTCACTCATCACCGCTGTTCTCCTCTCCGTCTCCCTTTTGGTCGTGAGTCCTGCGACGAGCCTGCGACGAATCCGGGTCCTCCAGCGCCGCCTCGAATGTGGCCTCGGCCCGCGCGAGCGACACGGCCGCGTCGTCGCGCATGACGCCCAGGTACGTGTTGAGCAGGACGGAGGCGGTCCGATGGCCGCTCCACCTCTGCGCGGTCTTCAGCAGCACGCCCGAGTTCAGCCAGGCGGTGATCGCCGAGTGCCGCAGGTCGTGCCGGCGGCCTCCTCGAAGACCTGCTCGCGCGCCGCCCTCCAGACGCTGCGGTGGAAGTTGGACGTGTGGATCCGCCGTCCCGTCGGCGTCGTGAAGACGAGCGCGTCGGGCTTGCGCTCGACGAACTGCTCCAGGTGAGCGGCGAAGCGCGGCACCAACGGCGCGGGGACGGGGATCTTCCGCGTCGTCCGCCGTCCGCGCCCTTTGAGCGGCCTCAGGTCGAGGTCGCGCCGTCGTAGCTCCCGTGCCTCTCCGAGCCGCAGCCCACAGGCGCCCTGGATGAGCACGAAGCACTCGTAGCGGGGAGCGATCGCGCCGCACGCCGCGGAGGCGTCGAGCACCTGGCGGGGGTCCATGACGAGCTCGGCCCGCAGGTCGTCCTCGCCGGTGGGGACCTCCCACTCGACGCCGTCCCAGGGGTTCGAGCTGCGGCGACGGTCGTGGGCGCGAGCAGTCGCGGCGAGCCGTCGACCTTCGTCGTGCGCACGGCTTCGAGGAAGTCTTGGAGGCGGCCGTCGGTCACGGCGGTCAGGGGCAGGGACCAGCGCGTGAACCACGCCTCCCATCGGGTGTCTGCCTCGGCCAGCTCGGCGGGCGCGGGCACGATCAGCGCGGCGCGCCGGAGATAGGCGTCTGCCTCGACGCGTTGGGAGCCGTCGAGCGTCGGCGCGTCGGGGTCGACGAGGTGGAGCACCGCTCGCCCCAGGTCGCGCTGGAAGTTGCGCCGTGTCGAGGGTTCCTATCTCGTCCATCGGCGGCGGACGTAGTCGGTGATGAACTAGAAGACGGTGGGAGCGGTGTCGGTGCTCTCGTTGGGGAGCGCGAAGCTGCGGGCCTGGGGATCGAACAGGCAGCCGGCGAGGTGGTGCTCTTGCAGCTTCTCGGCGAACGTGTCCGCCCAGCCCTTCTTGTCGAAGCCGCGGCTGAAGTTGTGGCCGTCGATGTGGAAGCGCACGTCGTAGCGGACCGTGCTCGGGCGTCGGCGGTTGGAGGTCTGCTCTGAGCGGGCTCGTGTCTTCCGCTCGTTCTTGTAGGCGCCGTAGACGTGGACCCGCGCCGGCCGCCACGGCGCAGTCGGCCGGCTTTGGTCAGGCGGCTGGGAGGCCATCGACCCACCCCTCGAACCATTAGCCAGAAACCATGACAACCGGAAGGGCGGGACGGCTCTCCGCGCTCAGGTGATGGGGTAGTCCTCTTCGAAGGTCCGCTGGCCGGGCGGGTACACGGCCTCGACGAACTTGATCGGCTCGCCATTCCCGTCGTACGTCTCGTGGTGGACCAGGAGCACCGCCGACGGTCCTTCGCCGAGCTCGAGCGCGGTGGCCTCCTCGGGGGTGGCGAGCCGGGCGCTGATGCGGTCCCTCCCGACGTGCCCCTTCCGGCCGGTGCGCTCCTCGACGTAGGCGAGCGTGCCCTGCAGGATGCGGCCACGCTTGGCGAGCAGGGGAGCGGCGTCCGCCAGCTCGGCGGCGAACCACGATGTCGAAACCTCGATCGGCCGCTCGGAGGCGAAGATGACCCGCTGCCGCCGGACCGCCTCGGCGCCCGGCTCCAGGCCAAGCGCGTCCGCCACTACCTCGGGCGCTGCCACCACGTCGGCGTGCCGGATCTCGCTCCGCTCGCCAGCGGTCAGCGTGCGGCCAGCCGCCCTCGCGAGGGCGTACCGATCACGAGCCCGGTGAGAGAGCGTTGACTGCGCGCGCACGAACGTCCCGGATCCCTGTTGCGCCTCCACGAGCCCCTCCACCCGCAGCGCCGACAGCGCCTTCGTGGCCGTTGGGCGCGACACCCCCCACTCCTCGACGATCTGGCGCTCGGACGGCACCTCGTCGCCCGGCTTGAGCTCCCCCTTGACGATCTGGCTGCGAATGTGGTTCGCGACCTGCATGTACTTCGGCAGCGACTGCTCGATCTTCGGAGACACCAGCTCCCCTCACTTATGGTTAAGGCCACAGACGACTTTACCACTAGCGATACTCACAATTCAACGATCCGCCCTGGCTAATCGGGCGCTCCACCCGCCAGTGGTCCGGCCGCTGATTTCCTAGTTTTACATTCAGTATAAATATATATGAGATAATTAAAACACCTTCAGTCCTATGACTGCTGGCCGGGATCTCCGGTCAGTGAACCCTGACGGTCCCGCGGTGCGGAGGTGCGCGACTTGATCGCGGCTGATCAGCGGCTGCTCCGCTGCCGGCGGCGGCGTTCCGTGCGCCGCTCGTCCTCTGACATCCCGCCCCACACTCCGTCGGTCTGGCCGGTGCTCAGCGCATACTCCAGGCACTTTTCGGCCACAGGGCAGGCAGCGCACACGGCTTTCGCCGTCGCGATCCGGGCCAGCGCCGGGCCGGTGCTGCCGACTGGGAAGAATTCGTCCGTCGGCATCCCCGCGCAGGCCGCGTCGGCCTGCCAAGCGGGCCGCTCCTCGTCAAGAGACACGAAGTTGTCGCTCATCGACCCCACCACCAACGCCGCCGCCGTGTCCCGGGCGGGTTTGACCACACCGCCCGCATTCCCGACACCGGATCCGCGACGAGCTGGAGTTGGCGGCGCCGTCCACACCAGAAACACGACAGCGGATGCGGCTCGGCCTGCTCGATCCGCTGCTTGGGTAGTGGCATCTGTTTGCGGCAGCAGTCGGTCGTCACGACGATCACGGCCTCCTCCACCCGGACCAGGACCGGGTCCCGCCGCCCGGTCACGGCTTGGCCTGCCCGTCGGCCAGTGTGAGGTCGTGCGCGCCGTCCCAGTGCTCGGCCAGCAGGTGCTCGATCACCTTCCAGGGCAGCAGCTCCACCGGGTCGTAACTCCAGATCTGGGCTGCGCCCCCGCACTGTGCGCAGGAGACGGCGATGGCCAGCCGGTCTTGCCACTCGACGCGGATCAGCCCGGGCACGCCCTCGACCCTGCCGCTCACCCTGTAGCCTCCTGCCCGCAGTGAGCGTCCACGTGATCGTTGATGACCCACGCCAGCTTCGAGGTGGACTGGCCAGGCCGCTCGCTGCCGCCGCTTGGAGCTGCGGCAACGTGGTCACCACGATGGTGCGGTGGCGGTGGGAGGGGTAGAGGGTTGGTGTTCACGCCGGTGAGGTTGCGGCGTGTGCCCCCTGGGTGTCGATACTGGGGGCCACTGGCGAACCCTGGTTTTTGAAAAGGAGCGGGCTGTGCAGCTGTGGATGCTGGCCGGGCTTGTCGTCGATGGGCCGGATCAGCTGGCGCGCCTGTTGGACCAGCGTCCCATCCTCGCCCGGTACCTCGCGTTGCTCATGCTCGCAGGGCCCAATCCTCCCACAGTGGGCGAGTTGGCCGAGCGTCTTGACTCCAAGCCGTCGCCGGCCACAGTGGCGAACGAGCTTCGGCGCCTGCGCCACGCCTTGGGAGAGGGCCTGCTCGCTCGGCTGGATCCCCGGAGCACGATCCCGACCGCTGACAAGCCAGTGCGCCTGCGCCTTGAACCGGACTCGGCAGACCTCGGACGGGTTCGGCAGCGTCATGCGTTGGCTCGCCAGCTTCTGCCAACCCAACCGGAAGCCGCTGTCAATGAAATAAGAGCGGCGCTGTCGGAGTGGTCAACAAGCGAGGACGTCGCGGCGGCGAGGAGGGCGTATCCCCTGTCGGACGAGCACATACGCGAGCGGTTGGAGGAGGAGCGGCGGAGCGTGAGGCTCACCTACGGTGAGGCCCTCCTTTGTTTGGGAGACGTCGATGAGGCTGAGGCGGAGTTTTCGGCGGTGCGCGCCACCCGGCAAGAGCTTGGTGAGCTATTGGCTCGGCCGTCTTGCTCGGGTCTTGATGTAAGGATCCGTCGTCGGATTCTCTCCTGTGGCCGGGCAGGTTCGACTGTCAAGGGCGAGCCGGACGTCGCTGCGCCCGCGGCTGCGTCTGCGTGTCGGACGCGCAGGCTGATCGGTTTGCTTCAGATCGATGCCGGTGCCGAGTTGGGATATGAGGCCCCGGCCGGGTTCGTCGAGCGTGTGCGGGCGTTTCTTTCTTCTTCGGATCGGGTCTTCGTTCTGGAGGGTGGCCTCGGCCTCGGGAAGACTTCTTTTTGTCTTTATCTTCCAGGTCATGTCCCTGACGGTGTGGTTTGCCAGTTGCACACAGTGCCTGGCTTCGACCCCATCAGGGAAACCCTCGCCGCCACGATTCTGCGTTACGCGGACGTTCCGCTGTACGCGGCCGATGCCATTGCTGACCTTGAGCGTCTCCTCTCGACCGGATCGTCTGAGTGGCTGTTCATCATCGACGGGATAAGCAGCGTAGAGGAGTGGCACAGCCTCTGCCGTGATCGCGAGCGGATCTTGTTCCGGATCGACTCTCCTCGGATCAAATTCTTCGTAACGCGGCGCCCGTTGCCCGGCACGTACGTTTCGCAGTATCCGCTTCTCAGCGCGACGCTTTCTCGACCCAGCCAACAGGCGGATGGGCCATCGTGGAAACTCGCTCCGTGGACGGAGGTGGCTACTGGCTTGGCTGTGGTCGCTGAGCAGTGTTCGGTGTGTGGGAGCCAAGCTGGTTCTACAGAATTGACTGTGCAG